>NZ_JAHLYV010000030.1:0-128426 GCF_025128115.1 Synechococcus sp. CS-1326
TGCCGAGCTTGATTCCGCAGGGTGCGTAGGCCACGACCACCAAGCCGATGAAGGTCGTCCGTCGTGAGCCCGCGAAGACATGTCGACAGGGGATCTATCGCGCCGATGACTGCCTCAAGTTTCGCCCTCTGAACAGATACAAAGAATGAATGGAAGTGCGGCGATCAGCAAGGATTGATTGAGTCATTGGATATAATGATAAAATTTAGGGTTACCAAACAAATAGTTCAATTTGATGCAAATATACGAGCCAGTCACATTTTGTCATAGAGACCAACTGAGATTTAAAGCAAACCGACTGAAAGCAGGTCGGAATTCAATGAGAACAGCCTTGGTAAACGCTGAGAACTTCAGGCATTCTGGATACTGCCTTGAGCGATGCCCCCGCTCACCGGCACATCGGAACAATCACACCTGTGGCAATCCAGGGTCTTGTCGTCACGATGGGGGGATCTGGGTGGATGGTTGCGAGAGTCTTTGTGTGGCAAGAGCTGTTCTGCTGATTCAGCCGCCCCCCTCGCATGACGGAGAACCCTGGGTACCACGACCGAATCAATCCCGATCTGCTCAGCAGAATTCCGCTGCAGGCCCGAGCCGTGCTGGAGGTGGGCTGCGGCGCCGGCGCCCTTGGCGCGGCATTCAAGGCCCGCAACCCAGGCACGTTCTATGTGGGGGTGGAGCAACAGAGCGGGCCGGCCGAGCGGGCCATCGAACGCCTCGACCTTGTGATCAGGTCCGATGCGGAAGATCCGGAGCTGCGCCTGCCGTCCCTGCCGCCGATCGACTGCCTGATCTACGGCGATGTGATCGAGCATTTCCAGGACCCCTGGGCCACACTCCCCCGCCATCTGGCCTGGCTGGATCGAGATGGGGTGCTGCTGGCCTGCATCCCCAACGTGCAGCACTGGTCGGTGCTGGCGGAGCTGCTCCATGGTCGCTGGCCCGTGGCGGAAGAAGGACTGTTTGATCGCACCCACCTGCGCTGGTTCACCCGTCAGAGCATCGAGGCCCTTGTGGCCGGTTGCGGCCTGCACCTCCATGAACTGACGCCGCGGATTTTTCGCCCTGAGGAAGCCCAGTCCTTCGTGCGAGCGCTCGCCCCGGCCCTCGGCGCCATGAAGATCGATCCGAACGAGCTGCTTGCAGGGGTGGCGCCGCTGCAGTACCTGCTGCGGGCCAGCCGCCGTCCCCGCCAGCCCCTCCACCTTGATGCGCTCACGCTGCGCCCCCAGGCCGGCATGGTGGATGTGCGGATGACACAGCCGCTGCAGGCCCTCTCCAGCCAGCCGGCGATCAGCATCCGCTCCAGTTCAGGGCCCCTCACCCTGCTGCCGGCCACCTCCACGCTGCCCAGGCTGCTGATCTGGCAGCGACCGATGCTCTCACTCACCGATTCCCTTGAGTCGCTGCGCCAGCTGCTGCGCAACGGTTATGTGATCGTCAGCGAATACGACGACGATCCCGGGCACTGGCCGGCGATTGCCGAGAATCGCCATCTCTGCTTCACCGGCCTGCATGCCGTGCAGGTGTCCACCCAGCCTCTGGCGGAGCGGATTCAGCCGTTCAATCCGGAACTGGCCGTGTTCGCCAATGCCATCGAGGCGCTTCCGGCTCCCCGGCCGGCGGAATCGGAGCCGGAGCTGCAGCGGCGCCCCCTGCGGCTTTTTTTCGGCGCCCTCAACCGCCAGGCCGACTGGACCCCCTGGATCGGGCCGCTGAACGAGGTGCTCAGGGCCGACCCCGATCGCTGGCAAGTGGAGGTGGTTCACGACCGGGCCTTCTTCGAGGCCCTGGCCATCCCTGGCCGGACCTTCACGCCCACCTGCGATTACCCCACCTACCGGCGGCTGATGGGCAGCTGCGACATCGCCTGGCTGCCCCTTGCCGATACGCCCTTCAACCGCTGCAAATCAGACCTCAAAGCCCTCGAAGCCGCTGCCCACGGCCTGGCGATCCTGGCCAGCCCCACGGTGTATGCCGCCACGTTCAAGGCGGGCCTGAACGGCCAAGTGTTCACCACGGCGGACCAGCTCAGGCAAGCCCTCACCAGCTGGCGGGCCGACCCCCTGGCGATGCGCGAGCTGGGCCAGGGGGCCAGAAGCTGGGTGGGCGAAAACAGGATGCTTCATCACCAGGTTGCGGCGCGGGAGGCCTGGTACAGAAGCCTCTGGGATCGGCGTGAACAACTCACCAGGCTCCTGCTGGAGCGCGTGCCGGAACTCCAGGGCTGAGGGCCGTTCAGCCAGCTTGCTTCCAGCGCCCCGATGACCCACTCCCTTCACCGCCGCCTTGCCCCCTTGGCATGCAGCGAATCAACGTTACGTTCGAAATCCAGGCGTTGATGCAGCTCGGTGACGGCCCCAACCAACCGAAGAAGAAGGCTTGCCGCTGCCGTGATCACCACCGGCCTGTTCGTGGTCGGGCTGTTCGTGGCCGGGCTGTTGCTGGATATCCCTGCTCAGGCCCAACCAACAGACGGGATCGAGCCCCAGCCGCCACGGCCCTTGATCACTCCACCCGAGACGGAGGTAGCCGACCTGGGCGGCGGCGATCGGGCCGATCGGGGCCTGCCGGCCGGCCTGCCAGCTCCCGGCCAGATGCTCAGCCTTGCCTATCCCCTGGCACGCCCCGCCACGGAGAGCGATCCCTTCGGCTGGCGGTTCTCCCCCTCCCGCCAGGCCTGGCGCTTGCACACCGGCGTTGACCTGATCGCGGCAGAAGGAACGGCCGTGCGCGCTGTTCTGCCGGGCCGGGTGCAGCTGGTGGAAGAGATCAGTGGCTATGGCCTCACCGTGGTGATCGATCACGGCAGGGGATGGCAGAGCCTCTATGCCCACCTGCTGGATGCCACGGTGCAACCAGGCGAGGCGATCAACGCCGCTCAGCCGCTGGGCCGGGTGGGCCAGAGCGGACGGGCCACGACGGCCCATCTGCATTTCGAGCTGCGGCGCCTGCGGGAGGGCCGAAGGGTGGCGGTGGATCCGGGGCCCCTGCTGCAGGCACCATTGGAAACCATCACAAAAGCTTGGATCAGTTCCGATCCTCCACCTTGAATGGGACGCCTGAGCGGACCCGTTCATGACTGTCGGCGACATTTTCCGGATCATTCTTGCCTTCATCCTGCCCCCGTTCGCTGTAGCCACGCAGGTGGGCTTCAGTGGAGCGTTCTGGTTGAATCTGCTGTTCTGGCTGCTCAGCCTCGGCTTCTTTGGCCTGCCCCTGCTGGGCGTGATGTGGCCCGTGGCGGTGATTCATGCGATCTACATCATCGTGACGCGCAAATGAGCTGATCCCTCCAGACCCTTTCAGGAGTTCTCCGAAAAAACAGAAGCCTGATGTCATCCAGCCTCAGGCATTCAGGCCCACCGGATGGTCGAATCAACGGCATCGCGATGCACGGATTCCACCAGCCATGAATGGGCGATACTGGATTCGAACCAGTGACCCCTTCCGTGTGAAGGAAGTGCGCTACCGCTGTGCTAATCGCCCGCACCTCCTGATCTTAAAACACTGCCAGCAGCCCCCTTCGACGCCCCAGCGCTGACCCTGTGGCCGGCCCTGGCCCTGCTCACTGCCTGCTGCGAAACCGCTCGCGACATCGCCACCCGCAGCCTGTTGCGCCGCAGCGGCTGGTCGGCAGGATTGGTGATGGGGCTGAGCTGCCTGATCTCGGCCCTGCTCAACCTGCCGTTGCTGCTGCTGGCACCCCAGACGCCCGATCTGGTCAAGCTGCTGGTGGCCCTGGCGGCCAGCGGGCTGGTGAACAGCGTGGCGTTCTGGGCCTACGGCAGGGCCCTGGCCCGCGGCGATCTCAGCCTGGTCCTGCCGCTGATCAACCTCTCCCCCCTGGTCCTGCTGTTCAGCGGCTGGTGGCTGCTGGGAGAGCGTCCATCCCCGGGCTCCAGTGTCGGGGTGGCCCTGCTGGTGCTTGGCTCCCTGCTGCTGGCCCGCGGCGCTGAGCCTGGTGTCCGGCTGTTGCAGAGCCCCGGGGCACGGCCGATGCTGCTCGTGGCCGTGCTTTGGGGAGTGGCTGCCACCTTCGACAAGGTCGGTGTTCAGGCCAGCGGCAGCCTCACCTGGGTGGCCCTGTTCAACCTGGTGGTGGCGGCGGGGCTGCTCACCCCGGCCTGGCTGCAATCCGGGCGGAAACAGGGGAGCGTGGATCCGGTGGCCGGCGCCGCTGCTGGCCAGCCAGTCGGCCCGCAGCGGCTGCTGCTGCTCTGCGGCCTGCTGCTGCTCTGCGGTCTGGTCGGCGCGGTGGGCATGGTCAGCCAGATGGAGGCCCTGCGATCCACCGCCGTGGTGCACGTGATTGCGATCAAGCGGCTCAGCACCCTGTTCAGTGCCGTCGTCGGGGTGGTCTGGCTGGGGGAAACGCGGGCTGGATTGCGCCTGCCAGGGGCCAGCCTGATGCTGGCGGGAGCGGTGAGCCTGCTCGCCACAGCCGGTGGCTGGTGACCCCCCGGCTCAACCCTCTGCCTCAGCTGGAAGGCTGAGCTGGGGAGGCTGGAATCAGGGACACAGCCGGTGTGGCTGGGCGGAACAGATGATCATGGCTCCCGGAGTAGAGCTTGGAGCGGGCCTGGCCGGGCTGTTGCAGGGCCGGACTGACCACGTAGAGGGTGGTGCGGATCAACTGGCGCTCCCGGCTGGTGGCGGCGAGCTCCCGCAGCGGCACCACCGTCAGCCACTGGTCGGGCCAGCTCACCCGATAGCCGATCGCCACAGGTGTGTCGCCTGGGTAGTGCTCCAGCAGGATCTCCTGAACCTCCTCCACATGCCTGGCACTGAGATAGAGGCAGAGCGAGGCCCGCAGGGCAGCGAGCCGCTGCAGGGATTCACGCTCGGGCACGCCGGTGCGGCCGGAAGCGCGGCTGAGCACGATCGTCTGGACCAGCCCCGGAATGGTGAGCTCGGCGTTGAGGGCAGCGGCGGTGGCCTGGTAAGCGCTCAGGCCCGGCACCACCTCCACCGCCAGGTCGGCTTCGTTGAGACGGCAGATCTGCTCGGCCAGGGCGCCATACAGGCAGGGATCTCCGTCATGCAGCCGCACCACCTTGAGGCCGGCTCGGGCCCGGTCGATCAGCAGCTCCATCACCCGCTCGAGGGTGAGGCTGCTGGTGCGGATCCGCTCGCAATGGGGCGGGGCCAGGGCGGCAATCTGGGGTGACACCAGCGAATCGGTCCAAACCAGCACATCGGCCGCAGCGATCGCCGCCGCCGCCCGCAGGGTGAGCAGATCGGGAGCACCCGGTCCTGCCCCGACAATCAGGACGGGGTGACTCAAGAGCCGCCCCCTTCCGGAGCTGCCAGGCCTGGATCGGGAAGGGCGCGGCGGCGGCCGTACAGCCACCAGAGGCCCAGTGCACCGATCGCCACCAGCAGCAGGCTCATCAACTGGGCCATCCGCAGGCCGCCCTCGCAGAAGGGGGGCAAGGAGAACAGGCAGAGCGGATCGGTGCGGAGCCCCTCGATCCAGAACCGCCCCAGGCTGTAGGAGATCAGATAGACGCAGCTGAGGGCACCGTTCGGCAAGGGGATCCTGCCCCGCTCACCCAGGCGGAACAGGACCAGCAACAGGGCCAGAACCCCCAGATTCCAGATCGACTCGTACAGGAAGGTGGGGTGGAAGAAAGGTTCATCGATGAACGGCGCCGGCCGGTTCATCGGTGGAATCGAGAGCTTCCAGGGCAGATCGGTTGGAACCCCGAAGGCTTCGGAATTGAAGAAGTTCCCCCAGCGGCCGATCGCCTGGCCGAGGGCCACGGAGGGAACCAGCACATCCAGCAGGTTCCAGAAGGCCAGCTTGCGCCAGCGGCAATAGACGATCACCGCCAAGGTGCCGCCGAGCAGGGCGCCATGGATGGCGATACCGCCCTGCCAGATCGCCAGGGCGCTCAGCCAGTTGAGTTGATACTGGCGCCACTCCAGCAGCACGTAGTAGAGGCGGGCACCGATCACGGCCGCCAGCACGAGGATCGGCAGCAGGTCGGCGATCAGGGCTGGATCGATGCCGCGGCGCCGGCCCAGCCGGGTGGCGAGCAGCAAGCCCACCAGCACGGCGATGGCGATCAGCAGGCCATACCAACGCAGATAAATGGGCCCCAGCTTGAACAGCAGGGGGCCCGGGGAACTGAAGCTGGCCAGATCAACAGGGGAGAGAATCAAATCCCTTCAGCGGCCTGCACTTTCTCCACCTGCTTCTTCTTCAGCACCAGCAGGATCTGGGCGAGCACAACGGCTGCGAAGAAGGCCAGCATTCCGTAGATCCGCACGGGGTTCTGCAGCACGATTTCAGCATCAAGCTGGCCGAAACCGCCCACATTGGGATCATCAGAGATCGGTGCTCCTGCTTCCACGGCATCGCCGACGGCAACCAGGACGGCAGGGCCTGCGGGAACCGTATCGCTGACACTGGTGCCATCGGCAGCGCTGATCTCCACCACCGTGGCTCCGTTATCGCCAGGGCTGATCGCGCTCACCGTGCCGCTTGTGGAGGCATTGTAAACGGTGTTGTTGCTCTTCTCACCGGTGGGATACACCTGGCCGCGGCCGCGGTTGCCACCGACGTGAATGGAATACTTGCCGAAGTGAATGCTGCTGTCGGCGCCTGGATCTGGAGAGAGAATCGGGAAAACGATCTCCTGGTGCTGATCGCCGGGGAGGGGACCCACCAGGAGGATGTTCGGATCGTTCTCGCTGTACTGGGTGTAATACACACCGGCGGTTTCCTCCTTGAGCTCCTCACTGAGCCGCTCCGGAGGGGCCAGCTTGAAGCCATCGGGAAGCATCACCACCGCTCCGACGTTGAGGCCGCTGCGGCTGCCGTCCGCCCCCACCTGCTGAACGGCGGTGTCGTAGGGGATCTTGACGACAGCCTTGAAGACGGTGTCAGGCATCACGGCCTGGGGCACCTCCACCTGGGAGAGCTTCTTGGCCAGGTGGCAGTTGGCGCAGACGATCTTGCCCGTTGCTTCCCGGGGATTCTCGTAGTTCTGCTGAGCCCAGAAGGGATAGGCCCAGCTCGCCTGGGGAGCTGCCAGCAGCACACTGAACAGCAGCAGCGTGGACGCCAGCAGGGAGGGCAGCAGCGGGGAGAGGGTGCGGCGCATGGGTGGAGCGGACGGGCGGGGAAGGGAGGAATGAACGCGGACGATCAAGTCCACCAGGGCTTGTCACCGGTGCGGAAGTCGGTGTCGGACCATTGGCTCAGGAAGACGTTGTCGTTCTCGACCGTGACGTTGGCGAGAGCCAGGGAGAGGGGCGCGGGCCCGCGCACCACCTTGCCGGTGGCGTCGTACTGGCTGCCATGGCAGGGGCAGACGAACTTGTTGGCGCCGTTGTTCCAGGGCACAACGCAGCCCAGGTGGGTGCAGATCGCGTTGATGCCGTAGCTGCCGATCGCCTCGGGGCCCTCGACCAACAGATAGGTGGGATCCCCTTTCAGGCCCTGAACAAGACTGCGATCACCTTCTTTATGGGTGGAGAGCCAGCCACTGGCCGTGACGCTGTTGCCCAGCTCGTCTTTGGCGGTGGTGCCGCCACCACTGCCGGCTGGCCGGGGCGGGATGAAATAGCGGGCCACGGGATAGAGAGCCCCCAGGGCCACCCCGGTGACGGAACCGAAGGTCAGCAGATTCATGAACTGCCGACGACCCATTCCGGGCACGTCGCTCGCTGGGATCTGGGTCATAGGGACGTTCCTTGCAGCCAGTCAGGCGTGGCGCCCATTATGACCTTTGCGCTTCCCGCCTTGCTTTGTCCCGACAGGGATCCGCCCGCGCCGCGCAACATGCTGTTGTGGAATGGAGCTTCCCGCTGCCGTGATCCCAGCCGATCCGAGCCCCAGAACCGATCGCTCCGAAGCCGAAGGGCCGCTTGGATTCGAGGAACTGGTGCAATTGCTGCAATCCCGATGGCAGGCCTCCTACGACCTCCAGCTGGTCCAACGCCGGGGCCGGCTCCATCTCCAGGTGATGTGGGCCTATCTGGAGCAACAGTCCTTTCCACTCGATGCCGAGGCCTACGCCAACAAGCTCGAGGCCCTGCTGGAGGTGGTCAACGGGCTGGGGGTGGCCGAACAGGTGCGCCAGTGGTTGCGCACCACCCGGGACAAGCCACGGCTCGGCAAGGCGATGAGCCTCACCTTGGAGCCGATGGTGGGAGGCCGCAGCAGGGAATTTCTGTTATGAGGCGGCCGGTGGCGGCGCCTCTCCCCGCAAGCGTTCGGCCAGGGCCACCAGGGCCACCCCCAGCAGGAACAGGGCCGAGATCGCTCCGGTGAGCAGAAGCATGGTCACCGGGTCGGTGGAGGGGGTCAGCACCGCGCCGGCCAGGGCCGCCACCAGAAGCACCGACCGCCAGGCCGCCAGCATCGTGGTGGCACGGATCAGGCCGAAGGCCCCGAGCAGCAGCTGCAGCACCGGCAGTTGAAAGGCGAGGCCGGTGGCCACCATCAGCAGCAGCACAAAATCCAGATAGCGCTCGATCGACCAGAGCGGCTCGACCACATCGGCGCCATAGCTGATCAGAAAGCGCAGGGCCGCCGGCGCCAGGGCCCACCAGGCGAAGGCGAGACCGGCCAGGAACAGCACGGCCGAGCCCGCCACCGCCGGCGCCACCAGGCGACGCTCGCGGCGGGTCAGACCGGGCAGCACGAAGGCCAGCACTTCGTAGAGGATGTAGGGAAGGCTCAGGCTGAGCCCGGCGTAGCCCGCCACCTTGATCGACACGAACAGGAACTCCCCCGGGGCCAGCTGCAGAAAGCGGATCCCCTCGGCAGGCACCTCCAGCAGCCGCACCAGGGGCCGTGCCAGGGCCAGGCAGCCGGCAGCCGCGAGCAGCAGCACCAGCAGACTGCGCAGGACGCGCCGCCGCAATTCCTCGAGGTGCTCCACCAGGCTCATCTCCACCTCGCCGGGGAACTCATCGAGGCGGCGGAGTGGGGGTGACGGCGGCTGCAGGACTGGTTCGTTCATGGGGCTGATCCTGCCGTCAGGCTAGGGAGCAGAGACCGTGCTGCGTTCAGCAGGCCCGGGGCGCGGCCGGGGTCGGCCCACATCACCTCCCCACCGCGATGGCGCACCGTTCCGGGTCCAGCCCCGGCGATTCTCTGCAGCTGCTCGCTCGGCACCATCACCACGGCCACCCGTCGGTTGCCCCGGGCCCGGCTGAAGTGGGCCGCCAGGTCGGCGGCTGCCTGCAGATCCCCTTCCCCTGTGGCTGTCTCCGATCCCTTGAGGATCACGTGGCTGCCCGGACACTCCTGGGCATGGAACCAGATGTCGCCCCGACGGGCCTGCCGCAGGCTGATCCAGTCGTTCTGGCGGTGGTTGCGGCCCACCTGCACCCGCACCCCCCCCGGGGTGAGCAGCTCCAGGGGCTGGGGGGTGGCGGCCGATTCCGGCACTGCCGAGCGGCGGCGGCGGCCCTGCTGGTCAGCACCGCGGCGAGCCAGCATCGCCTCGACGTCCTGCTCCAGGGCCAGCAGGTCGCCGGGCTGCTCGGCGTGCTGCTCCAGGAAGATCAGACTGGCTTCGATCCGCTCCAGGTGGCGGTTGTGGAGCTCCAGTCGCGGCCTGATCGCCTCCACGGAGCGCCTCAGGCGGCGAGCGCGCTTGTAGAGGGCCTGGGCCTCACTGATCTGCTCCCGGCTGGGGCTGGCGCTGCAGAGCAGGACATCGGCCCGTTGCTGCAGGGCATCGCTGCCTGCCACCTGGTCGAGCAGGGCCTGCTGTTCGTCCCGCTGGCGCTCCTGCCGCGTGCGGGCAGCGAGCAGCCGCTGCTCCAGGCGATGGCGTCGCCTGATCGCCTCCTGCTGTGCCAGCAGCGGCCCGTAGTAGGCAGCCAGCGATCGGTTCAGACCGCCCGGGGCAGCCGCCGCGCCCCAGCAGCGGTAAGCGGTGGCACCACCTCTGGCGAAGCCGAAGCGCTCCTGCTCAAGGGCGCCGAGCCACTGCTGCCACCGGCTCCAGAGTTCCGCCCACTCGCTCTCACGCAGCTCGGTCACAGGCGAAGCCAGCAAACGGGCCGCCTCACCAGGCTGATCTCCGGCCAATTGCAGCGCCAGGGCGGGGCTGACCCCCTGGTAGGTCTGCTGCAGGGCCTTCTGCAGGCTCACCGGCACGAGCGCAAGGCGACGGCGCCAGTGAGCCATGCTCTCGTCACTCCGGGGCCGGTCCGCCTGCAGGGGTGGCGGCGGTCCGTAGGCATCACCGCTGCCGATCGGCCGCAAGCGCGACTGCTGCTGACGCACCTGCCGGGCCAGGGTGATCACCCGGCGCTGGCCATCGAGCAGGAACACATTGCTGTGGCGGCCCATCAATTCAACGATCAGATGGCGGCTGATCGGCTCACCCGGCCTGGGGGCGAACTGGAGGTCAACCACCCGCTCCCAGCCCTCCTGGACCAAGGCCACCAGGGCCAGGCCGGCCAGGCCATGCTGCAACTGCTGGGCCAGGGTGCTGCCCTGACCCTGGCGGGGCGGCGGATCGATCGCCAGCAGGCGTGGCGCCTCAGCCAGCCAGCTGATCTCCAGCCAATGCCGACCCTGCTGGCTGCGCAACCCCAGCTGCAGGCTGTGGGGGGTGGGTTGCTGCGCCTTCTCGAAGCGGCTGGGCAGCAGCAGCGGCCGCAACTCCGCCAGCACCGCCCGCAGCGTGGTGAGATCGATGGCCTGGAGGGTCGTGGCGTTCAACGGAGCGGCGACGCGGCACGGGCTCCCTACTCTGCTGTCTGAACGGCACAGGCAGGCCATGGCGGCAGCAATCGCAGCGGGGATGGCGGCGGGGATGGTCGAGCCGTCTGTGCCCGGTCGGCTCAGTGTGATCACCGGCCCGAGCGGTGTCGGCAAGGGCACCCTGATCGCCGCCCTGCGCCAACGACACCCGAACCTCTGGCTGTCGATTTCCGCCACCACCCGGGCTCCCCGGGCTGGTGAGAGGGAAGGCGAGCACTACTTTTTTCTGCCGCGGCAGCGCTTCGAGCAGTTGGTGGAGCAGGACGGACTGCTGGAGTGGGCCGAATTCGCCGGCAACCTCTATGGCACCCCGCGCCAGCCGGTGGAGCAGCAGTTGGCCGCCGGCCGATCCGTGCTGCTTGAAATCGAGCTGGAGGGGGCCCGGCAGGTGCGCCGCAGCTTCCCGGCGGGCTTCCAGGTGCTGATCAAGCCGCCTTCCTTCGCCGAACTGGAGCGGCGCATCCGCGGCCGCGGTACCGAGAGCGTCGAGGCCATCGAGCGACGGCTGACCCGGGCGCGCCTGGAGCTGCAGGCCGAGGCCGAATTCGATGCCGTGCTGCTGAACGGCGTTCTCGATGAGGCCCTGCTCCAACTGGAAACGTTGCTGGGGCTGCCTGCTGAGCCGGCGGCCTCCTCCAGCGCCTGAGGGCTGTTCATGAAAAAAGCGGCCCGCGGGCCGCTTCAAAGGGATGGCTTTGCCGAGCTCAGAGGCGGTGGATGATCAGGTCGGGGAAGAGGCGGAAAATCTCGATGGTGAGACCGGCGGTGAACGTGAACCAGATGGCGGCCACGACGGGGGCAGTGGTGAGGAACTTCTTCATGGTTCGAGGGATCAGCGGGGGGAAACGGTCACTTTGGAGTCGGCTTCCACCATGGCTCCGCCGACAAACTCCTTGAAAGCAGCCAGGGGCCACACTGCGGCGCCGAGGGTGGATTTGAACGCCAGGGGCATATCGATCTGGATTTCCCGCATGGTGGCGTCCTTGCTGCCGCGGATGGCGATCAGATAACTGCGCCCGGCCCAGCCGATCGTGCCGGCGATGTAGAGGAAGAGGAGGCCAGGGATCAGGAAATCACCGGCGTGGCTCCAGCGACCATCCACGATCAGGCGAGGCAGGCCATCGGTGCCACAGAGGGCCTGGCTGTAGTTCTCGAAGCGAGCTTTGGCCTGGGGGGTGCTGGCGGCACTGGAGCGGGCTTGAAAGCGAGGGCTTTCAGCGCAGGGGGTCAACCCGGCGATATCGGCATGGGCCGCTGGGGCGAAGCCGATGATCAGCAAGGCGGAAATCAGAACGGCGAAGAGGCGGCGCATCGTGTCCGGTACCTGGGAATGACCTGCCGCAGGGCAGGATGTCACTGGCGGACAGTAAGAGAGTTCCAGGGAGACCATGCCCACGGTTCTGGCCGTCGAAACAAGTTGTGACGAGTCGGCGGCTGCCGTGGTGCGCGATCGCCAGGTGCTGGCCAGTGCGGTGGCTTCCCAGATCGAGGAGCATGCCCGCTGGGGTGGCGTGGTGCCGGAAATCGCCTCCCGCCGCCACGTCGAAGCCCTGCCGCAGTTGATCGCCGAGGTGATGGCCCGCTCCGGCCTGGCTTACCGCGAGCTTGACGCGATCGCCGCCACCGCCGCTCCTGGCCTGGTCGGCGCCCTGCTGGTGGGGTCGATCACCGGCCGGACCCTCGCCAGGCTGCATGGGCTCCCCTACCTGGCCATCCATCATCTGGAAGGTCACCTCTGCTCGGTGCAGCTGGGGGAGCCGCTCCCACCAGGCCCCTACCTGGTGCTGCTCGTCAGTGGTGGACACACGGAACTGATCCGGGTGGACGGCCCTGGCTCCTACAGCCGGCTTGGCCGCAGCCACGACGATGCCGCCGGCGAAGCCTTCGACAAGGTGGCCCGCCTTCTCGGACTGGCCTACCCCGGCGGACCGGCGATCGAAGCCGCCGCTGTGGGCGGCGATCCCCTGCGTTTCCGCCTGCCCCAGGGACGGGTCTCCCGCCCGGCAGGAGGCTTCCATCCCTACGACTTCAGCTTCAGCGGTCTGAAGACGGCGGTACTGCGGCTGGTTCAGAAGCTGGAGGCGGAGAACCGGGCGAGCGGGGCGTCCGATCTCCTGCCGATCGCCGATCTGGCCGCCAGTTTCGAGCATGGGGTGGCCGAAGTGCTGGTGGAGCGCAGCTGCCGCTGCGCCCACGACCATGGGCTCGGCACGGTGGTGCTGGTGGGCGGCGTGGCTGCCAACCGCCGCCTGCGGCAGAAGCTGGAGCGCCGTTGCGGCGAGCTGGGCCTGGCCTGGCGCGTGGCCCCGCTGAGCTATTGCACCGACAATGCGGCGATGATCGGCGTGGCTGCGGCCGAGCGCTTCGCCTCCGGTGCCCGCAGCTCCACGGCCCTGGGGGTGGCGGCAAGGCTGCCATTGGAGGAAGCCGATTGCTTATACAACCCCTCTGGTTCTTTTGGTTTCCCGTAAGGTGAAACCATCATGTTGGGAGGCTCTGATGGCTGCAGCTGAGACCAGCGATCAGGGTCTCGCCGCCGGCCCGGACCAGGCCAGAAGCGATAACCAGGCCCAGAACCCGGAGCAGCCCCATGCCGGAACCCCGGAAAGCCAGGCTGAGCACAGCCTTCTGGTCGGTCCCGACGAGCTCAATGCCTGGCGGCGGGGATTCACCCCTCAGGCCGAGATCTGGAACGGACGACTGGCCATGCTCGGGCTCTCCCTGGGCATCGCGGCGCTTCTGCTGATCAGGCTGCTCACCCAGCCCTGAGCCGGGCAGACCAGGTCAAGCCTCAGACCCGGCCCCTCAGAATCTGGGCGAGTTCGTTCGGCCGATTGCTCATGACCAGTGCCGCTTCTGCCGCCACCCTGCCGCTCTGCACCAGCTCCGCGAGGGACTGATTGATCGTATGCATGCCGTCAAAGGCGCTTCGGGCCATGATCTGCTCCACCTCATCGAGCTCGGCGCGTCTGATGTAGTCACGACAAGCATCATTGTTGACTAAAATATCATGGAAGGAGGCCATCTTTCCGTCCTTTGATTTCAGCAGTCCCTGCGAGATCACGGCAAGCAACGATTCCGAGATCGCCTGCCGGATGTTGTCCTGTTCCTGCGGTGGGTACATCCCCATGACCCGCTCAACCGTCTTCACCGCTGAATTGGTGTGCAGGGTACCCAGCACCAGGTGGCCGGTCTGGGCCGCCTCCATCACCGTCGACAGGGTTTCCCGGTCACGAATCTCACCGATCAGGATCACATCGGGATCTTCCCGCATCGCCGCCCGCAGCGCCGTGCTGAATTGAGCCGTGTGGCGTCCCACCTCGCGCTGGCGGATCAAGGAGCGCTGGCTGGTGTGCACAAACTCCACCGGATCTTCGATGGTGATGATGTGCTTGTTCTGCGTGGTGTTGATCCACTGGATCATCGCCGCAAGGGTCGTGCTCTTGCCGCTGCCCGTGGGGCCGGTCACCAGCACCATTCCCTTGCGATAGGTGGTCAGGGTTTTGAGCACCTCCGGCATCTGCAGGGCATCAAGGGTCGGTATGACCTGGGGAATCAGCCGCAGCACCATGCCGGCCCCCCGCAACCCATCGAAAAGGTTGATCCGCAGCCGAGCGAACGAAAAGGCGTGGGAACCGTCGTAGTCCTGTGTGTGGAGGAACTGATCCAGCTCCACCGGGCTAAGAATCTCCCGCATCCAGCTCTGGAACTGAGCCAGTTCGGTGAGCGGCCAGCCCGTGGCTCGCATTTCCCCCCGGGCGCGAAAACGGGGCTCCTCCCCCACCCCCAGGTGCACATCGGAGAAGCCGTTGGTATGGGCGATCCGGACGATCTCCTCCAGGCTGGCCGGCAGCTGGGAGGCCTGGACACCGACCGGAGTGGCCGCGACAAGCGGCGGCGGCGGCGGCGGCGAGGGCGGCAGGGGCGGGGCGTTCGGAACGCCAGGAATCACCGACTCCGGCATGGGGCTCAAGGCAGGACGCGCATGACAGACAGCATTGCTCGGATCGGCCCATCTGTCATCGCTCCCTCCAGTGGCCGCCGCATGCTTCCTTAGGATTTCCACCTCTGCCCCGGTCCTTTTGATCGCCCCTGCACCGTTGGTCAGCATCGTGCTCGGCACCAGGCCTGAAGCGATCAAGCTGGCACCGGTGATTCTGGCCTTCCAGGCGGCAAGCGACCTGCGCACCAGGGTGGTGCTCACCGGTCAGCATCGCGAGATGGTGGCCCAGGTGATGCAGTTGTTCGGCCTCAACGCCGACCGCGACCTCGCCCTGATGGCGCCGCGCCAGACGCTCACCCACGTCACCTGCGCGGCGCTGCAGGGCCTGCGGGACGAGTTCAGCGAGCATCGCCCCGACCTGGTGCTTGTCCAGGGGGACACCACCACCGCCTTCGCCTCCGCCCTGGCGGCCTTCTACGAGCAGATCCCGGTGGGCCATGTGGAGGCTGGACTGCGTACCGACAATCTGCTCGATCCCTTCCCGGAGGAAGCGAACCGCCGCTTGATCTCCCAGCTGGGCCAGCTTCACTTTGCCCCCACCAGCGTTTCCGAGGCCAACCTGAAGGCCTCGGGAGTGGTGGGGAGGATCCTGGTCACCGGCAACACGGTGATCGATGCCTTGCTGCGCATGGCCGAATCCGCTCCCCAGCTGGAGTTGCCCGGCCTCGACTGGCAACGGCAGCGGGTGATCCTGGCCACCGTGCATCGCCGCGAGAACTGGGGTGAACGGCTCCAGTCGATCGGCAGGGGCTTCCTGGAACTGCTGGACCTCCATCCCGACACAGCCCTGCTGCTGCCCCTGCACCGCAACCCCACGGTGCGGGAACCCCTCGAAGCCCTGCTGGGGGGACATCCGCGCGCCTTTCTCACCGAGCCCCTCGATTACGACCGGCTGGTGGCGGCGATCCGTGGCTGCACCCTGCTGCTCACCGATTCCGGGGGCCTGCAGGAGGAGGCCCCGGCCCTGGGCAAGCCGGTCCTGGTGCTGCGCCGCACCACCGAACGTCCCGAAGCGGTCAGCGCCGGCACCGCCAGGCTGATCGGCACCGCTGCGGAGGCGATCGTGCGGGAGGCGAGTCTGCTGCTGGACGATCCGGCGGCCTATGCCGCGATGGCCCAGGCCCGCAACCCTTTCGGCGACGGCCAGGCGAGTGGCCGGATCCTGGAGGCCTGCCGGGCCTTCCTGGCCGATCAAAGCCTGCAGCCGGGCTAGTCGTCTTTCGACTTCTTCGCCCATGGCGGCAGGTCGATGAAAATGCGGGTGCCCTGCTTCAGGCCATCCAGAATCTGGGAGTTTCGGCCGCTGCTCGCCCCGAGGCTGACCGGCTGGAAAGTGGGCTGATCGTCCTTGCCGACCAGCAGGACTCCAGGCCGTCCGTTGCGGGTGACGACCGCCACGGTGGGAACCAGGGTCTGGGCCGCCAGGGTGCCGGTCTGGAAGTCGATGTCTGCGGTCATGCCGATCCTCAGTTCGCCCTGGGGATCCACCAGCTGAAGCTTGACCTCGAAGGAGGTCACGTTGTTGGTCTTGACGGCGCGCGGGGCGATCTGCCGGACCCGGGCGGCAAAGCGTCGATCGGGAAAGGCATCCACCCGCACACTGGCGGCCTGGCCCTGCTTGATCCTGCCGATGTCGCTCTCCGGCACGCTGGCCACCGCCTCCAGCCCTTGGGCGAGCTCCACCACGGAGGAACTGGACGCACCGGCATTGGCGGATGCGGATGTGGTGGGGGTGACGAAGGCGCCAGGATCGGCGAAGCGCTGGGTGATCACGCCGTCGAAGGGGGCGCGGATCGTCAGCTCACCGCGTTCCACGCCGCGCTGGCCGCTGCGTTGACGGGCGGCATCCAGGGCGGCCTGGCTGGTGAGCAGGCGGGTGCCGAACGAGGCGAAGTCGTCCTGGCTGATCGCCCCCTGGGTGTACAGAGCACGACGGCGCTCGAATTCGGATCGGCTGCGGGCGTACTCGGCTTCGGCCTGGCGGACCTGGGCCTGCAATTCCTGTTCTCGATCCCGCAGATCACCACTGTCCATCAGGGCGATCGGCTGACCCTGCCGCACCGTGTCCCCTTCCACCACATAGAGCTTCTCCAGCACACCGCCGCGCTTGGGGCTCACATTGACGCTGCGGGCCGCCTCCAGTTCGCCGGTGGCGGTGACCGTGCCGGGCAGCGTTCCCCGCTCGGCAAGAACGGTGAAGGCGGAGAGATTGCGCTGGGCCGAGGCGCGCTGCCGCTGCCACAGGCCAAAGCCAGCCGCCAGCACGATCGCGACAGCCAGGCCTGCCCAGAGGCGACGGCGGGATTGGCGGCCGGGCTTGACGGGCCGGCGCCCGGGCGGCGGCGGGCTGGCCTGGGCGGGCTGGCCGGCGGTCTGCTCCGCCGGTGGGGCGGGATCGAGGGTGCGGGTGGAAATGGGGGCGCTCCGGTCGCTGCCTCCAGTCTTCCTGGTGAGGGCGGAAACTGTGACGTCTCCGGCCGCCGGAGGGCCCAGCCCTAGATTGCTGTTCATGCTAAAAGCCGGAATCGTGGGCCTGCCCAACGTGGGCAAATCCACTCTCTTCAATGCGCTGGTGGCCAATGCCCAGGCCCAGGCAGCCAATTTCCCCTTCTGCACGATCGAGCCCAACGTGGGCATCGTCGCGGTGCCGGACCCCCGGCTGAAGATGTTGGCGGATGTTTCCGCCTCAAAGGAAATCATCCCCACCCGGGTGGAGTTCGTCGACATCGCCGGACTGGTCAAAGGGGCCAGCCAGGGTGAGGGGCTGGGCAACAAGTTCCTCGCCACGATCCGCGAGGTGGACGCGATCGTCCATGTGGTCCGCTGCTTTGAAGACGACGACGTGATTCATGTCTCGGGCAGTGTGGACCCGGTGCGGGACGCCGAGATCATCAACCTGGAACTGGGGCTCGCCGATCTGGGCCAGGTTGAGAAGCGGCGCGAGCGGCTCAGGAAACAGCTCCGAACCAGCAAGGAGGCCCAGGCGGAGGACACGGCACTCGGACGGATCCAGTCCAGCCTGGAAGCGGGCGGCGCCGCCCGCAGCGTCGAGCTCAGTGAGGAGGATCTGGCCCAGATCCGGCCCCTCGGCCTGCTGACCCTCAAGCCGATCATCTATGCCACCAACGTGAGCGAAGACGACCTGGCCCAGGGCAATGACTTCTGCCTGGCGGTGGAAGCCCTGGCGGCCCGCGAGGGCGCTGAAACCGTGCGCATCTCCGCCCAGGTGGAAGCGGAGCTGATCGAGCTGGGCGAAGCCGAGCGCACCGACTACCTGCAGGGACTGGGGGTGAGCGAAGGGGGCCTGCGCAGCCTGATCCGCGCCACCTACCAATTGCTGGGCCTGCGCACCTACTTCACCACCGGCGAGAAGGAAACCCGCGCCTGGACGATCACCGCCGGCATGACCGCACCCCAGGCCGCTGGCGTGATCCATACCGATTTCGAGCGGGGCTTCATCCGCGCCCAGACGATCAGCTGCCAGCAGCTGATGGAGGCCGGCTCCCTGGCTGAAGGTCGCACCCGCGGCTGGCTGCGCAGTGAAGGCAAGGACTACGTGGTGGCCGAGGGGGATGTGATGGAGTTCCTGTTCAACGTGTGAGCCAGGCAGAGCGGTTCAACTCACCAGACCAGCTCGGGGAGATTGCGGAACGCCTCCCGGACCCCCGTGCTCCATCCGGCGCTCAGGGCCTGAAAATAGGGGTCGCCCTCCAGGAAGCGGCGACGATGGCGAATCTGGAGGCTGTCGCGCTGATAACAGACCAGATCGATCGGCATGCCAACCGAGAGGTTGCTGCGCATCGTGGAATCGAAGGAAACCAGCACACATTTGGCTGCATCGGCCATCGATGTACTGGGAGTGAGGACCCGATCGATGATCGGCTTGCCATATTTTGCTTCGCCAGTCTGCAGAAATGGAGTATCTTCTCCCACTTCAATGAAGTTGCCTTCGCTATAGAGACGGAACAAACGCGGCGCTTCTCCCTTGAGTTGGCCGCCGAGGATGAAGGAGGCGTTGAACTTCACAGGGGCACCCTCCAGAAAAGCGCTGTCGCGCTGTTCGATCTCGCGCATCGCATCAGAAACGATGCGGGCCACGTCAAACATGGTGCCTGCGGTGAAGAGATTTTCAGAGCCATCCTGCAGAGATCCCCGCTGCTTCAGCAGGCTCACCACGGCCTGCGTTCCCGCCAGATTTCCTGAACTGAGCAGAATGATCACCCGATCACCCTCACGCTCGAAACAGGTCATCTTGCAGAACTTGGCGAAATCATCCACCCCGGCATTGGTCCGGGAATCGGAAGCGAACACGATGCCCTCCTTCAGCAGGATGCCGACGCAGTAGGTCATTGCTTGTCTGTTTAGGTCTCAGTTTGACAGGTTGGCCTGACCGGCTTCAGCTGCCCGTTGATCCGTCGGTTCGCCTTTCTCTTCGTCCTTCTGTTCGTCGGTCCAGACCTTGAAGGATTCCAGCGTTGCCCGGCCAAAACTGGTGGTCAGGGCGACATCGGCCGCATCCCGACCGCGGGCGATCAGAATCCGCCCGATCCTTGGCTTGTTGTTGCGAGGATCAAAGACGTGCCAACCTCCGCCAAGATAAGCTTCGAACCAGGCCGCAAAGTCCATCTCCGAATAGGGCTCAGGTTCACCGATGTCACTGATGTAGCCCATGCAATAGCGGGCTGGAATGTTCATGCAGCGGCAAAGAGTGACAGCGAGATGGGCAAAGTCACGGCAGACACCCTCCTGATCCCGAAACACTTGATGGGCCGTTTTCGTGGGGCTGGTCTGTCCGTAGTTGAAGCTGATGTGGCTGTGCACGAAATCACAGATGGCCTGCACACGCTGCCAGCCCGGGGCCACACCATCGAACAGCTGCCAGGCCGTTTCCGACATCAGGTCTGTTTCGCAGTAGCGGCTGCCCAGCAGAAACAGCAGCACCTCCTCCGGCAGGGTCTGCACAGGCTCCTGATCCAGCCAGGGCAACACGGGATCAGGCAGGCCGCTGTCGGCCACCACACCGTTGCCCCGCAGCGTGATCAGGCCGGCGGGGGCCAGGATCCTGCTGCAGCAGTTGCCATAGGAGTCCCGGTAGGTCTGAACGGGAACCTCGGGTGTGAGCACCAGACGATCGGGCTGGATCAGATCGGCAGCGCGGCTGTCGTTGATGCTCAACGTCAGGATCATCGGCGTGGGCGTGGGACATCGGTAGACCAAGGCGTAGCCCACCTGAATCTGCAAGGCTGGGGCCTCAGCGGGGATCGGTCGGCTCTCGCCTGGAACGGGGATATCGACTGGATTCATCTGTCTATCGATTCATCCTAAGTCGGTTGGTGGCTCTCAGCCCACTTGCCGCGACGATCCGGCAGCGTTGCCGATCACGGCGGGGAGGCAGGCTTCGAGCGCCCCGGCGAGGCGTTCCGTCCAGGCCTCCAGACCGGCCTGGTGGTCGAGGAGGTCCTGGCGCACCTCAAGTTCCACGTGGGGAATGCCCCGTTGTTCGCCATGGACAAGGATCGTGTAATCGGATTCATCGCCCACGGCATAGGGCTGGTTGTCCCCCACCACCAGGGCCCGATCGCGGCGGAGCCGGTCGTGCATCAGCCGCCCCAACCGGGAATCGCGGCCGTAGAGCACACCCACCTGCCACGGCCGCTGCTCATCCATGAACAGCGGTGTGAACGTATGCAGAGCCACCAGCACGGTGGGGTGGCCCCGAACGGCCCGTCGATCGAGCTCCTCGGCCAGCCGCCGGTGGTAGGGCTCGAACACCTCCTCGACCCGCTGGCGGATCTGCTCCGCCGTGAGCTTTTCATTGGCTGGAATTCTGGTGCGTTCACTCAGCACCGGAATCGAGTCGGAAACCCCAGGGGGTCGGTTGGCATCGATCACCAACCGCGAATAGTTCTGAAGGAGGAGAACCGCATCAAGGCGGGCCGCAAGTCTGCGGCCCAGTTCGGCCACCCCAAGATCCCAGGCCACATGCGTGGCCAGTTCAGCGTCACCAAGGCTCAGCCGCCCCAAGCGGCGCGGAATGGCCCGCCCGGCGTGGTCGCAGGTGAGCAGGCAGGCCGAGCGACCCTGGGGACGCAGGAGCTGAAAAACCGCTGGGTCGTCATCGGCCAGCAGCTTGGCCAGGCCGGGGCTGAGCGATTCCGACATGGCAAGAATTCTCTCTTGTTCATTCAGCAGACTGGTGCAAGGCCAGGGGGACCGGCATCGGCGAGAATCGAGATCCACGCGGTGCCTGCCATGACTCCAGCCCAGGACCCCCCCCCGGCCGAAACGCCCCACAATTTCGCCGCTCAGAAAGAGCTGCACCAGCGCATCCGCAACGACCCCGACTACGACGACTGGGAATACGGCACCGAGCCCCTGCCCCAGGAGCAGGGGGGCTGGGTGGCACACCCCAAGCCATCGCCGAGCTCAGAGCCCAGCTCAGCCGGGCCGCAGTCCCCGGGGCCGGGGGTGAAGGCGACCTAGCTGGGAGACCAGCAGCAGACCCAGCAGAGCCAGGGCCGCCATCAACGACCACAGCCCGGCCCCATGGCCCTGGCTGTCCAGCAGCAGGCCGCCCAGGAGCGGTGCCACCAGAGCACTGATCGCAAAACACTGCGAGAACAGGGCCATCGCCATTCCCTGGTGGGCGAGCGGGGCGAGCTCCAGCACCGCTTCGCTGGCGGTGGGCAGGAAGGCGGCTTCAGCGGCAGCCAGGGGGAACTGGGCGGCGATCAACACACCGGTGCTCTGCCAGCCCAGGCTGGAGAGCGCCAGCAGAGCACTGCCCAGAGCGAAGCCCACCAGGCTCCAACCCAGCCCGAGCGCCACCGGCCGATCGGCAAGCCAGCGCCCGATCGGCCACTGAAAGCTGAGCAGCAGGGTGAGCTGCAGACCCATCAGCAGGGCTCCCAGGCTGCTCGGCAGGGGTGGGCGGCCCAGTCCGCCCCGCACCAGATCAAGCGGCAGAGCGCTCTGCAGCAGCACCACCATGGCGGTGCTCAACACCGTCACCCCCAGCAGGGGCAGCAGCGGCAGGATCCAGCGCCGCCTGGGGAGCTGGCGGCCGCCGGGTGGCAGGGGTGCCGCTGTTGGCAACGGGTAGCGCAACAGCAGAGCCAGCAGCACCGCCATGCAGACCATGTCCACCAGGTAGATCCCCCGCAGGTGATCGAAGCTGGCCAGCACCGCGCCCAGCAGCACCCCCAGGGCGATCCCCATCGCATCGGCCGTGCGCACCAGCGCATAGGCGCGGCTGGATGGCAGCGGTGGGCAGCTCAGGGGCACCGCCAGCTCAATGGCGGGCCAGTAGATCCCCATCGCCACACCCAGCAGAATCTGACCGACGACGAAGGCCGCGAACGTGGTGGCCGTGAGCAGGCGACCATCGGCCAGCACAGACACAACAGCCGCCACCAGCACGGGTTTCGTGGTGTTCAGCCCCCTGTCGATCAGCAGGCCGCAGAGCAGCCGTCCGGCCGTGCCCGCCAGCGCAGCCGCCGCCAGGCCCAGGCCCACCGCCGTGGCGCTGAAGGCCTCCTGGTGGAACACCACGGGGGTGAGATAAAGCACGCCGCCGGCTCCCAGGCTCGCCACAAGACGAATCAGGCTGAGTTCGCGCAACGGCGCGGGAAACTGGAGGAACCAGCTGAGGCTGCTTGCTCCCGTTCGAAGGTGTGTCAAACCGCTGCCGTTGGCTGCCCGTCCTGCTGGCCAGTCTGCTGCTGATGGCCCCGCCACCGGTTGGGGCGGCCGGGCAGCTGGAGGTGCGGCTCGATGGCCTCGTCCTGCCGATCGAACTGGATCAGCTGCAGGCCTGGAGCCGGAATCCACGCCGCTCCCGCACCGAGCTGGGCATCTGGCTGGAACTGCTCGACGACCGCAGCCGCGCTGACCTGGTCCTCTTGCTGAACAGCCCCCTCCTGCCGGATCGCGGCCTCGCCCTCCAGTTGCTGCAGAGCTGGTCGGGCCGCCAGGTGCTTGATGAGGTGGGGGAGCTGTTGAGCACCGATCAACCCGGCAGCGGCGCCCTGCTGCTCTCCACCCTGCGCAGCCAGTTGCAGAAGCCTGAGCCATTCACGGCGATCGACCTGCTGCTGGCGGTGCCGGCCCGGCGGCTTTCCCTGGACCTCGACGGGGTGCTGGCCCTGGCTGCGAGCTGGCGGCAGCAACTCGAGCAACAGACTGTTGCGCTTCGGCGTCTGCGCCAATTGCCCTTGCCGGCTCAGCAAGGTCCAGCGGCGGCTCAGCGGCTGGCAGCCCTCAATCGGTCCGTGCCGCAGCGGCGTCTCCTGCTCAAGGTGGCCCACCGCGATCAGCCCCTGGAGCTGGACCTGTGGGGGGCGGCGGCGCCGCGGCGGCGCGCCTGGGTGCTGCTGATGCCCGGTCTGGGTGGCAGCAGCACCCAGCTGAGCTGGCTGGCGGAGGGGCTGGCCCAGCGGGGCTGGCCCGTGCTGCTGGTGGAACACCCCGGCAGCGACGAGAAAGCCGTCCGCCAGCTCCTCGATGGTCGGCGCCCACCACCCGGGGCTGAAACCCTGCCCGATCGCCTGGCCGATGTGGAGGCGGTGCTCAGGGCCGAAGCCGGTGGAGAACTGCCGCGCCTGGGCGGATCGGTTGTGCTGATGGGCCACTCCCTGGGCGGCCTGTCGGCCCTGATGGCGACGGGTGAACGTCCGGTGCCCGGACTGGAGCAGCGCTGCAAGCGCGCCCTCAAGGGGATCCCGCTGATCAATCTCTCCCGGCTGCTCCAGTGCCAGCTGGCCCAGGTGAACCTGCCGGACCCCACCCCACCCCAACGGCAGGTCACCCCGGTGGAGGCGGTGGTGAGCCTGAACGGTTTCGGCAGCCTGCTCTGGCCGGGCCGGGGCCTCGATCAGCTGAAGGCTCCTCTGTTGATGGTGGGGGGAAGCCTCGATCTGGTCACCCCACCGGTGAGCGAGCAGCTGGGTCTGTTCCTGCAGCAGCGCGATCCCCGCAGCAGGCTGGCGCTGGTGGAGGGGGGCAGCCATTTCTCGCCGGTGCGGATCACCGACCGGAAGGAAGCCATGCTTCAGCTCGGCGAGCAGTTCGTCGGGGAGGAGCCCCTGCGCGTGCAGGAGCTGCTGCTTGGCCTCAGCGCTGATTTCCTGCTCGCGCTGGAAACCGGCACCGCCCTTCCCCCCCAGCAACGGCGGCAGGACGGGGTCCGCGCCTACGTGCTTGATCAGGCCGAGGCACAGCTCTGGAGCAGGCGCCTCAGGCGCTGACCGACAGCCTGATCGGCTCAGAAGCTGATGCGGGGATCCAGCAGGGCCACCAGCAGATCAACAGCCACGCTGACCAGCACCACCAGCCCCGCCACCACGACCACGATCCCCTGCACGAGGGGATAATCCCGCTGACCGATCGCCTCCTGCAACCGGAAGGCGATGCCCGGCCAGGAATAGGTGACCTCGATCAGCAGGGCGCCGCCGATCAGGGAGGCCACGGTGATGCCTGTGATCGTCAGCACCGGCAGCAGGGCGTTGGGCAGGGCATGGCGGAGCACCACCCTGGTTTCACTCAGGCCCCGGCCCCGGGCCGCCTCCACGTAGTCGGAGCGCAACGCCCGGCGCAGGTTGAGCCGCAGGGCGTTGTCGAAGATGCCGCTCAGCAGCAGGCCGAGGGTGGCCGCGGGCAGCACCAGATGGCGCACACTGCCGCTGAACTGCTGCCAGTTGCCGTTCCGCAGGCTGTCGAACAGGAAGAAGCCCGTGCCGCTGGGAGCCACCAGGCTGGCGGGGAAGCGGCCACCCACCGGCAACCAGCCCAGCCAGACAGCAAAGACGAGCTGCACCACCATCGCCGCCCAGAAAGGTGGCAGCGCATAGGTGCCGATGCCATAGAGGCGCCCGGCCAGATCCACCTTCCCCTCTGGTCTGGCGATGGCGCTGAACCCCACCGCCAGACCCAGCAGGGCCGCAATCAACAGGGCACAGATCCCCAGTTCCAGGCTGGCGGGCAGGCTCTGGCCGATGATCTGGGCCACCGGGGTGCCGTTGGTGAGCGACAGCCCCAGGTTCCCCTGCAGCAGATTCAGCAGAAACTGGCCGTATTGAACGATCAGGGGGAGGTCAAGGCCGAGTTGCTGGCGCAGGGCAGCGCGGGCTGCCTCCGGCGCCCGCATCCCCAGCAAGGCATCAATCGGATCACCCGGAGCCAGCCTCAGGAGCAGGAACACCAGGGTGGCGATCAACCAGAGCATCACAGGGGCAAGCAGCAGACGGCTGGCCAGATACCGTGCCAACTGACGTCGACGGCTCACCGCTTCTCCTCCCGCTTCAGGCGGCTGAAGTCCAGCCGGCCGGATCCATCGAAAACCGGCTGCCGCAGGCTCAGCTGGGCCCAGGCCCGCGGCGACACCAGCCAGACGGGGATGTAGGGGGAGGCCAGGGCGGTTTCCCGTTGCAGGCTGCGCAGCAGGCTCAGCCGCTGATCTCCCTCCAGGCTTTCGCTGCGCCGCAGCTCGGCATCGAGGCCAGGACGGGTCCAGAAGCTGCCGCTGGCGGCACTCGCCCCCTTGAGACAACGGTTGCCCTCACTCTTGTCGCAACCGAGCAAGGGAATCAGATAGTTGTCAGCGTCGGGGAAATCACCCATCCATTCGAGCAGAATCGCGGCAAAAGCTCCTTCGCCGAGCTGACGGTAGGCGGTGGTGGACTCCATTCCCGAGATCTCAAGCGTCACGCAATCGGCCAGATCCCGTTGCAGCTGGCCCTGCCAGGTGAGGGCGAAGAGTTTGTCGGCTGGGATGTTGGAGCGGAAGGTGAGCGGCAGAGTAAGCCGCTTGCCACTGCAGTAGCCCGCCTGGCGAAACAGACTCCGGGCCCGCTCGGGATCGAAGGCCGGCCAGGCTTCCGGCAGCGACCCCGGCAGGCTGGGTGGGATCAGCTGCCGGAGCGGGCTGCGCAATCCATGGCTGACCCGCTCACTGATCAGTCGGCGATCGAGGCTGTGGGCCAGGGCCTGGCGCACCAACGGGTTGTTCAGGGGCGCCTGGTCGGTGAGCAGGGTGAGGTAACCGATCTCCAGCGCCGGTCCCACCGCCTCGCGCAACGTGCCGGCTGAGGCCGAGCGATGCAGGGCGCGCTGCTGATCTCCCTCCAGGCTTGTGGAGAGGAGCACGTCCACTTCGCCGCTGCGCAGGGCGCCGTAGAGGGCGGTGGAATTGCTGAGATTGATCAGATCGATGCCCCGATTGGCGGCAGCCGGGCCCCAGTAGCCCGGGAATGGCTTGAGCCGCTGCTGCTGATCGGTGAAAAAGGTCAGCTGGTAAGGCCCGGTGCCCACGAAGCGCTCATTGAGGAAGGAACGGGCATGGTTCCGGTAGGCCGTTGGCGAAAGCGGAGTGAGGTTGACGGCGCTCAACAACTGGGGCAAGGCCGTGAACGGGCGCCGCAGCCGTAGTTCCAGCTCATAGGGGCCACTGGCCCTCACGCCGGCGATCCGATCGCCCAGCAGGTAGCTGAGCTTGCCGATCGCCAGGAACCGCTCCAGGCTGAACACCATGGCGGCAGCGTCGAAGCGGGTGCCGTCGTGGAAGCGCACGCCCCGGCGCAGGGGCACCCAGGCGGTGAGCCGATCCGGACTGAGCCGCGGCGGGGCGGTGGCCAGGCGGGGCTGCAGCCTGCCGTCGCTGTCGATCGCGTAGAGCGGATCGCCGAGGGCGCTGAGCAACTGCATGGCGCCGAAACTGAAACCGGCGGCCGGATCGGCCGAATCGATGCGGCTGCGGGCTGCCACCACCAGGCTGCCGGAGGGCCTGGAGACCTGACAGGCGCTCAGCCCGTGCAGCAGCACCGCCGCCAGGGAGAGGGAAACCAGACGCTTCAGAACAGGCAAGCCGTCGACGATGAACCCCGGGATCAGCAAGGGCCATTCAAAACCAGGATGGTCTGCCGGCTCGGCGCAGCTCAGAGGGCGCGCAGACAGGCGGCCACCCGCTTCACTTCAACCAGCTCGCTGATCGTGGCCAGGGCAGCCCGGAAACGGGCTTCGGGCACCGCATGGGTGATCACCACGATCTCGGCATGGCCGGCCGAGGTTTCCAGCTGCACGATTGACTGAATCGAGACCTCCTCGGCGCCGAAGCATCGCCCGATGGCCCCGATCACCCCGGCCTGATCGCTGGTCTGCAGCCGCAGGTAATTCCGGTGGCGGCTCTGGGCGCCATCCACCAGGCGGCAGCGACGCCAGGAGCCGGCCGCCAGCAGCGGGTCGAGGCCGGCGCCGGGTCCCCCCACCTGGCGGATGCTGGCGATGTTGAGAATGTCGGCGACCACGGCCGAGGCGGTGGGGCCCGCCCCGGCACCAGGCCCGTAGAACATCACCCGGCCGATCGGATCGCCTTCCACCAGGATGGCGTTGTTGACGTCGTGGACCCCGGCCAGAGGGTGGGCCTTGGGCACCAGGGTGGGATGAACCCGGACGTCCAGTTGCTGGGTCCCGTCGGGATCGGTGCCGATGCTTTCGGCGACGGCGAGCAGCTTGACGCAGAAGCCCAGCTGGGCGGCGTAGTCGATATCCCTCGACTCCAGGCTGCTGATGCCTTCTGTGGGGATGGCAGCGCGCTCCACACCGCCGCCGAAGGCCAGGCTGGCCAGGATGGCGATCTTGTCGGCGGCATCACCGCCCTCCACATCGGCGGCAGGATCGGCCTCGGCGTAACCGAGCGCCTGGGCCTCGGCCAGCACCGCCGCATAGGCCGCCCCCTCCGCCGCCATGCGGCTGAGGATGTAGTTGGTGGTGCCGTTGATGATGCCGCTCACCCGCACCAGCCGGTTCCCACCCAGGGACTGCTTCAGGGGTTCGATGATCGGGATGCCGCCACCCACGGCCGCTTCGATCAGCACATACACCCCACGGGCCGCCGCCGCCGCCGCAATCTCCTCGCCATGGCGGGCGATCACGGCCTTGTTGGCTGTCACCACTGATTTGCCCGCCGCGATCGCCGCGAGGATCAGGCTGCGGGCTGGCTCCAGGCCGCCGATCACTTCCACGACGATGTCGACGGCAGGGTCGTTCACCACGGCCAGGGGGTCGGTGCTGAACAACTCGGCGGCCAGGGCGATCGGCCGGGAGCGGGACGGATCGCGAACCGCCACCCGCCGCAACTTCAGTTCAGCCACCAGGGGATGACGACCTTCCGGCGTGGAAAGGATCTCGGCCACACCGGCTCCGACGGTGCCGAGCCCAAGCAAACCGATGCCGATGGTCATGCCTGGATTGCCATGAAGCCGTTGATCCTATGAATCAACAGGCGTGAGGGCGGCCGCCTGGCTCTGCATCATCCTCAGGATGTTGAGAAATCCATTCGCCCGCGATGGGGTGAGGCTGGCCTGCAGACCGGTTTCGGCCAGGAAGGAGGAATCCAGGCCGCTCACCTGCTGGGGGGTCAGCCCTTCGAGCCCCGTGATCAGCAGAGCAAGCAGCCCCTTGGTGATCTGGGCGTCGGAATCGCCCTGCCAGTGCAGCCTGCCCTCGAGCAGCTGACCCACCACATACACCTGGGAGACGCAACCCTTCACCTTGAAGGCATCCTGGCGAAACTCCTCGGGCAAGGGGGCCAACTTGCGCGCCAGCCAGAGCACGTATTCGTAGCGGCGCTTCGGATCACTGGTGCCCCGCAGCTTTTCCACGATCTGATCGAGGGCCGCACTGCCGCTGCTCATCGGCGCCGAGAGGGGAAGCGCCAACCGGCCATGGCGGCCAGGGTCCACCCGAGGCTGCCGAGACCACCGAGCAGAAGAAGATGGCGCAGGATCGGGGAGGTCGGGGGGGGGGATAACGGCCCCTCGCTGACCTGATCGATCTGGGGCTTGCCCTTGCTCACGGGCAGGTCGAGAAAGTCGCGATGGCCAGGCCCGCCATCGACCTGCACTTCCCAGGTGCCATCCGCGTACTTGGGAAGGTTGAAGGCCAGTCGTCCGCTGGCGTCCATCTGGCCCAGCTCCACCCCCTCCCCGCCCCCGGGGGGAACCAGCCGCACCTTGGCTCCGACAACGGGCTCACCGGTGGAGAAGCGGCTCTCCAGCACCAGCCCGTCCCGCAGGGATTGCAGCCGATCCAGGCTGCTTTCGATCGCATGGGCCCTGGCCGGCTCCGGCCGGACAGAGCTCAGCAGAGTGGCAGCAGCAGCGGCCGTGAAAGCTGTGCGACGAACCAGCATGGAGGCTTGAACCTGGCCATGGCGCCACTGGGCAAGGCGGGAGCGGAAGGAGTGAGCGTTCATGGTGCGCTTGGTTCCAGGACCTCCGGCCCGGGGGGAGGAAGCCAGAGGAAGGCAGGCTAAAGGCAGATCAGGACGCGGACCAGCGGCTGGCCGCCGACTGACCCTTGCCGGCCTGGACCATCCGAACCATCGAACTGACCATCATCGAGAGGGCCTCGCTCGGCTCGGCGCGCTGGCCCAGCTCGGCGGCCATGACCCGCTCCGGCGCGGATTCGCCACCGTGGCTCCGGGCCCCGGTGCGGGAGGCCGGGGAGGGGCGCTGGGGAAGAAAACCGGGGGACTGGAACGGCTCGGACCTGAACGAAGCGTTCGAAGAGACGTTCAAAACGGGAAAAGTCGCGCAGCTTGATCCTGGCAAATCGAGCTGGAGTTGGTGGCCCTTGGCCTCAGGGCTCAACAGGTTGCAACCATTCCAGGCCCCGCTCGGTGAGCCAGCCATCGAAGGGAACATCCCAGGGATCGCGTGGCAGATGCTCCACCTGGCATCCGGCTGGCGCCACGATCACAGCCGGAACCGCCCGCCAGAGCGGGTCGCTGCGCAGGCGGTCATACCAGCCACCGCCGTAGCCCAGGCGGAAACCGGCCCGATCAAAGGCCAGGGCGGGCACCAGCAGCAGGGCCAGGGAAGCGGGCCGGAGCTCGCCGGCAGGGGACTCGAGCGGGGCGGGAATGCCGCAGGCGTCGATCGCCAGGGGCAGGCCAGGCCTCCAGGCCTGGTAGCAGAGTGTCCGGGTGGCGGAAGACTGACGGATGGCCGGCAGGGCCAGCCGCTCGGGCAGGGGAGCAGCCAGCCCTCGCAGATCCGGCTCCCCGGCCAGCGGCCAGAACAGCCCAAGGCGCTGCGCAGGCCCCACCAGCTCCGGCAGGTGGCGGATCGCCGCCTCCAGCAGCGGGGCCTGGGCCAAGACGCAGAGAGCCTCGCGGCGGCGGCGCCAATGGCGACGCCAGGTCGGCTTGCTGTCCGAAGCTTCAGGCGGTGAGCCTGTCACCGCTGGAACCAGCCGGTGAGGGCCACGGCCAGGGCATCGGCGGCGTCGTCGGGTCGCGGCGGCAGCTCCAGGTCAAGCTCCCGCATCACCGCCTCCAGCACCTCATCCTTGCCGGCATGGCCCGAGCCGGTGAGGGCCAGCTTGACCTGCATCGGCGGGACCTCCACAACCGGTACCTGCAGGCGAGCCAGGGTCATGATCACGACGCCCCGGGCCTGGACCACCGAAATCGTGGTGCTGGAGCGGTAGAAGAAGAACTTCTCCACCGAGGCCAGGGCGGGCCGCCAGCGCCGCACCACCCAGCGCAGATCCCTGGCGATCTCAACGAGTCGGTCGCCCTCGGGCTGGCCAGCGGCGGTCTGGATCATGCCGCAGTCGAGCAGGGACAGAGGTGGGCCGGTTTCGATCAGGCCATAGCCAAGGCGGGCCAGACCAGGATCGATGCCGAGGATGCGCATGCCGGCTCAGCCGGCCAGGGCCAGCTGGAATGCACTGCGATCGCTGGGCTCTCCCCGATCGAACACCTTGCAGAACATCTTGATCACCCGGTCACCGGAGTCGATCTGCTCGAGCGGGTCCTTGCGCAGCCGATGGCGCAGGCAACAGGCCACCACCCGGGCCACATCAGCGTCGTCCACCTCGGTGCGCCCCTCGAAGGCGGCCAGTGCCCTGGCCGCCCGGTTGATCACGATGTCGCCGCGCAGGCCATCCACATCCAGCTCACCGCAGACCGATGAGATGCGAAGCCGCAGGTCGTCGTCGATCTGCACCGAAGGGAGCAGGGCCTGGGCGCGCACGGCCCGCTCCTGCAGTGCGCTCTGGCTGGACTGGTGGGTGGCGGAGAAGCGCTCGGGGTCGGCATCGAAGCTGGTGCGCTGGTCCACCACCTGCACCCGCAGCTCGGCTTCCCGCACGGTGCGCACCTCCACACTCATGCCGAAGCGGTCGAGCAGCTGCGGGCGGAGTTCGCCCTCCTCGGGGTTACCGGAGCCGATCAGCACGAAGCGGGCCGGATGCCGCACCGAAACGCCCTCCCGCTCCACCGTGTTCCAGCCCGATGCGGCCGAATCGAGCAGCACATCCACCAGGTGGTCATCGAGGAGATTCACCTCATCGACATAGAGCAGACCGCGGTTCGCCTTGGCCAGCAGACCCGGCTCGAAGGCCTTCACCCCTTCACTGAGTGCCTTCTCGATGTCGATCGTGCCGCAGAGGCGATCTTCCGTGGCGCCCAGGGGCAGGTCGACCATCGGCACCTGGCGAGGCACGATCGGCAACACTTCGCCCTGCTCGGCCCGGGCCTGCACCTCCGTGCTCTGCAGGTCGGGATCGGTCGGCGAACTGTTGTAGGGGTCACCAGCCACCACGTCGATCTCCGGCAGGAGATCGGCCAGGGCCCGGATCGTGGTGGACTTGCCAGTGCCCCGATCGCCCATGATCATCACGCCGCCGATGCGGGGATCGATCACGTTGAGCAGCAGGGCGAGCTTCATCTCCTCCTGCCCGACGATGGCGGTGAAAGGGAACACCCTGCGTTGGCGGGTCTGACTCACGGGCGAGGGGCCGGCACGGATTCGGATTGTTTCACAACTGACGCGGCCGGCAGCAGGGAAAGCACCTGGGGTGGGGTGGCGTCAGCGGGGTAGATCAGCCTGACCCGAACCTGTCGCCTCTGCCCGGGGGCCAGGCTGATCCGACCCAGCGCCGGGCCCTGCTGCCCCTGTCGTTGCACGAGATGGAACCAGCGACGGCCGCTGGGACGGCCCGCCTCGCCATCGAGGCCGCTCACCTCGACGGTGCCCCGGAACATCACCGGCCGGGCCGGCTCACGGTTGAAGCTCAGCCCCCCCTTTGGTTGATCGCTCTTGCGGGGGGATTCGATGGCGAGATCAAGCGCCACGGGTCGGTCGGTGTCGTTGATCAGGGGTATCCCCAGGTCGTACTCAACGCCATAGTTGCCATGGGCAGCCCAGGCGGTTCCCGGGTAGAAGGCGGCCAGCTCGGCCGTCTGAACCTGGCCGGTGCCGAGGCTGCCGCGCTCCAGGGAACTGATCGGCCAGGACACCGGGGCGCTCTGCACCGAGAGCTGGGCCCGGCAGGGCTGGAGCGGGCAGGGATCGATCAGCTGGCCCCGCCAGCGACTGCCCTGCTGCACTCCGCTCACCCGTGAATAGATGATCCCCCCCTTCTGCCCCCTCGGGGTTGGACTGTGCTCCCTGGGGCTGAGCCCCCCCCGCAACAGGCTGGCCCAGGTGCGGGCGTCGGGGGGCTGGTCGCTGCCGAACGCCGCCAGGGTGGCGATCTGAACAGGGCCGTCACTCTCCAGCCGCAGCTGAAGATTGCGGCCATTCAGCAACGGGTCAAGGCCCTTCACCGGGATCGGCAGCGCCACCAGGGTGGTGAGCTGGTCGGCGGCAAGCCGCCACTCGCTCGGGAACAGGGGGCTGCGCCGATTCAGCAGCAGCTCCGCCGCCACCCGGCTGCCCGGTCCGGAGAAGGCCGTGCTGCCGTCGTGGGCGACCACCGCCGGCAGGGGCAGGAACGGTGCTCCAGGCTGGCTGGGATCGGTGGACTGGGACAGGGCCGTGGAGCCGCTGATCAGCCGCAGGCGCACCGGCCTGTCGCCTGCAGGCGCCGCCACCACCCCCAGCCAGAGGGTGGAGTCGAGCTGCTCCGGTCTGCCGGCATACACGTGGTGGCTGAACAGCTCGAAATGACCCTGAAGGGGCAGATTGAGATGGGCCGTCGGCACTTGAAAAGCCTCGCCGGCCAACCGGCCGGTGCCGTTGAACGTGGAGAGCAGGATGCCCGGCTGGATGATCAGCTCTGGGTTGTTGTCATTCACAACCAACAGCCGATCCAGCCCTCCAGGCAGGGGCCTCACCTGCTGGGGACGCCACACCGTGGGCGAGAGCGTCGAGGAGAGAGCGGGCGACGAAGTGGGCTGCGAAGTGGGCTGTGCCACCGCCTCAGCCTTCGGCAAGAAGGACGTCAGAAAGACAGCAGGGAGAACAGGCAGCAGGGCCGGCAACAGGCCAGGCAGGAGACGCAGCATGGCAGGGAAGATCAGCGGGGTTGGGGAACAGAAGCGCTTCGTCCCACCAGGGTTTCGCTGGCGGCGGCGGCCATCGCGCGGATCAGCTCCGCGGAACGGGGGTCATTGAAGGGACCTTTGACCATGAAGGCCGCCACGGCCCGCTGGCCATTCGGCAACTCGATCAGGCCGGCATCGGCGTAGGCGATGCCGATATCGCCGGTCTTGTTGAGCACGGCGATCCCCCGGGCCAACAGCTCGCTGTCCGGGTCGCTCGAATCCAGGCCAAGGCCCTTGAGCAGGCCGAGGGGCAGCAGGGTGTTGGTCCTGGAGGTGGCGAGGATCGATCGGAAGTGGTCCCGGCCCCGGGGGCTGAGTTTCTCGCCGGTATCGACCAGAGCGATCGAGCGGGCGAGGTCGCGGGGGCTGGTGGTGTTGGTGCCCTCCAGGTCGGGCAGCCAGTTGTTCAGCACGGTGGCATCGAGGCCAAGGGCCTGGAAGCGGGCATTGAGGGCGAGCTTGCCGCCCAGCCGTCTGATCAGCAGATTGGTGGCCGTGTTGTCGCTGACCCGGATCATTTCGGTGGCCGCTTCCGAGAAGGGGAAGCGAGTGCCGATCGGTCGACTGGCCATCCAGCCCGCCCCGCCCCCGATCACCTCCTTGGTGAGGGGGAGCGGATCGTTCCAGCGCAGCTTGCCGGCATCGAGATCCTCCAGGCCCGCCAGCAGGATCGGTGTCTTGATCGCGCTGGCGGCCGGCAGGGGAACGTCCGGATCGAGCTGGGCGAAGCGGCCGTCATCGAGCACCAGCAGATAACCGCCCACCTTGAGATCCTTCTGGGCCGCGGCCAGGGCCTTCCAGCGCTGGCTGAGGGCGGGCAGTTCCCGCTTCGGCTCGAACCGACCCAGGGGCAGGCCCCTTTGCGGCAACGCCACCGGACTGGTGGCCGTGTTCAGCCTGGGGGTGTTCATCGCATCCTGGGCCAGGCGGGGGGCGAGTTGCTTCAACACCGTGCCGGTGAGCACCCCCAGACCGACGCCCAGCACCAGGAGTCGGAGGACCAGGGCAAGGGGCTGAAGCCAGCCGGGGGAACCTGGACGGGAAGAACGGCCCGAACGCACGGCGGCTCAGAAGCGCAGGGATCTGGCAGGACGTTAAGGGGTCCGGGCGCGGCAGGCCCAGCGCAGCTGGCTCACCATGCCGCGAAGCAGGGCCACCTCCTCGTTGCCGGCCTCGGCCCGTTGCAGCAAACCCCTTAGCTTGGCCATGCGGGCCTGGGCGGTGTGGGGCAGGAGGAAACCCACCTCCAGCAGCAGCGCTTCGGCATCGAGCAAAGCTCTCTCCAGGGCTCCCCGCTCGGCGGGCTCGGGCCGCCCCGCGGCCGATGGCCGGTTGGGGGCCTGCCGCTGAGCCAGACCGTGCAGGCTGATCGCCACGGCGTGCGAAAGGTTCAAGGAGGGGTAGCCAGGGTCGGAGTCGATGCGCAGGATCCGACCCGCCTGAAGCAGTTCAGCGTTGCTGAGGCCATGGTCCTCCCGCCCGAACACCAGGGCTCCTCTCCCGCCCGGCTCCGGGCCGCCCTGCAGCCAGGCCAGCACCTCGGCGGCAGGAGCGGTCGGCATGGGTTCCGGTTCCAGACGTCCGCTGGTCGCCACCACCCGGCCACAATCAGCGATCGCCGCGGCCAGATCCGGATAGAGCTGCGCCCGCTCCAGCAGAGGCTGGGCATGGACCGCCATTCGCCTTGCCTCCGCTCCGAGGTGGTCGCAACGGGGTGCCACCAGACGCAGGTCGTTGATCGAGAAGTTGGCACACAACCTGGCCACGCTCCCGATGTTGATCGGGCCGGCCGGCTCGACCAGCACGACAACCGGCGGTGCGCTCACGCCAGGGCGTGCAGATGGGCGATCAGATCAGCCATCGCCTGGGGATCCGGCTGAAAGCGGGGCATGGGCGGCGTGCGGCCACTCACCACCTGGCGAACCAGCTGGCGATCATTCTTGCGCTTGCTGATTCCCTGCAGATTCGGTCCGACCAGCCCCTGGCCGGCGATGCCATGGCAACCGGCGCAGTTCATTCGGAACAGGCGCCCGCCGTTCTCGGCCGAACCGTCGAGCTCCAGGGTCTGACGGGTGTAGGGGTCGCTGCGGGCCGCTGGCAGCACCACAAGTGAGAGCAGCACGCAGGCACAGGCGGCAAGCAGCACCAGAGCTGTGATCAGACCCTGACGGGGGGTGCTGTCTGGCGCAGGTGGAGAGATCTCACCGGTCACGAATCGTTCAAAACTTCAGGACTGCTGCCCTCATCATGAAACAATCCCTACCAAGGCGTGTAACCACTTCTCCCCATGATTGAACCCCTTCTCTGCGGCATTGTGCTGGGTCTGGTGCCGATCACGATCGTGGGCCTGTTCGTGGCGGCATGGAACCAGTACCGCCGGGGCAGTGCCCTCGGCTGAGCAGCATCAGGCTGGTGCTGCCGTATCGGCGTCGATCCTCCAGCATCCAGCCGGTTGGCGCTTGAGCCGACAGCTCACTGCCACATTCAAGGATCAGCCGCCCGGCAGGGGCCAGCCAGTCACCTTGGTCGATCGCCGCGCAGATCGTTTCCTGCAGACCTGAGCGGTAGGGCGGATCCACGTAGATCAGATCGAAATCCCGGTGGCCCACCTCTGCGGGCCGTCGGGCCGGGGTCATCTCCAGCAGCCAGGCTGGCAGCGGCCGGCAGACCACTCTCACCGTGCTGGTGGCCGCGGTCCCGGTCTGGACAGCGGTGAGGTTCGCCAGGGCCGTTGCCGCCATCCGACGGTCCTGATCCACCGCCACCACTGCCGCGGCACCGCGCTGCAGAGCTTCACAGCCCATCACCCCGCTGCCGCAGCAGAGATCCAGCCAACGGCAGCCGGCCAGGTCGGCGGCGAACAGATTCATCACCGCCAACCGCACCCGAGCGGTGGTGGGCCGGGCCGTGTTCCCCTGAGGACTCAGCAGCTTCCGCCCCCCACTGAGACGGAGGGTCACCGGTCTTCGCGCTCCACCCAGGTCAGCCAGCGGCGCAGCATGCGCTGACCCTGGGGTCCGGACTTCTCCGGATGGAACTGGCAGGCGGCGAGATGGTCCTGCCAGACGGCTGCCGTCACCACCGTGTCGCCGAAGGCAACGGCGGCAGCCAGGCAGGCGGGCTGCTCGGGCACTGCCGCATAGGAGTGCACGAAGTAGACCCAGGCGGGTGGACTGCCGTCCGGCAACAGTGGGGTCGGGCGGCAGGCGATCAGGGGTGCCCAGCCCATGTGGGGGACCGGCTGGTCGGGCTGGCTTGGCAAGGCCCGTACGCGGCCCTTCAGCAGACCCAGCCCCCTGGCGTCGCCTTCATCACTGGCCTCGAACAGCAGTTGGAGGCCGAGGCAGATGCCGAGCAAAGGCCGGCTCCGATCACTCCAGGCCAGGATGGGCTCCACCAGACCGGAGCTCTCCAGACGTTGCATGGCGGGATCGAAGGCTCCCACCCCCGGCAGGATCAGGGCATGGCAGCCCTGCATCGCCGCGCCGCTCTGGATCAGTGCCACCTCGCCCCCCAGGCGTTCGATGGCCCTGGCCACGGAGTGCAGATTGCCCATTCCGTAGTCGATCAATCCGATCCGGCTCATGGCGGGGGCAAGCTCAGGTGGAAAGGGAGCAGAGGCGCTGTTCAGGGTGCTGGAGATCCGGGCAACGCGGCAGATCAAGTCCGTTGAGGTGGTCGATCAGCTGGTACAGCCGCCCGACCCTGCGTTGATCGAAATCCAGGCGCAGGCAGGGGCGAATCGCGCCGGCTTCATCGTGGCCCTCGGCAGCTTCGATCCGGCCGTTGGTCGACAGGTCGGCGAACCGCTGCTGAATCTGAACCAGCTCCGGCCCGGGCAGCGGGGCATGCAGGAACAACTCCACGCCATGGTCCGATGACCTCAGGGCATGGAACACCCGGTAGAAGCCCCGGATCAGCGCAACGGCCTCGGAGGCGCTATGCGCCTGGCGCAGCAACTGGAGATCCTCAGGGGCAATCAGCCCCCGCTGGGCCAGACCTGCCTGGAGCTGCCGCTGCCACTGCCCCCAGAAGTGATCGTCCTCGGGAGCCAGCAGCACCAGTGGGATGGGCGGAGTGCGGCCCGTCTGAATCAGGGTGAGGGCTTCGAACAACTCATCGAGGGTGCCGAAGCCGCCAGGCAGCACCACCAGGGCATCACTCTCGCGCAGAAAAAAGAGCTTGCGGGTGAAGAAATAGCGGAAGTGCACCAGGCGACCTTCGGCATCGCTGATGAAGGGATTGGCTTCCTGCTCGAAGGGCAACTGCACGTTGAGGCCGAAGCTGCGTCCAGCACCGGCGCCGCGATTGGCCGCTTCCATCACGCCGCCTCCCGCCCCCGTGATCACCTCGAATCCGGCTGCGGTGGCTGCAGCGGCAAGCTGCTCGGCCAGGCTGTAGGCGGGGGTACCAGGGGCCGTGCGGGCCGAGCCGAACACCGTGATCTTGCGGGTGCGGCGGTGGGGCTGAAAAACGCTGATGGCCTCTTCGATGTCCTGGAGTGTGCCGAGGATCAACAGCCAGTCTTCGTGCTCGACACTCAGATCACCCAGCCGCTCAATGGTGGCCAGAGATTGCTGGATCAGCAGACTTTGGCTATGGCTCGCCGGGGTCATGACCAGGGGAGGCGGCGAGGAAGAGGCTCGACGAACAGATCAGGACCGTTCAGAGGTACTTGGAAATCGTGCCGGAGAGGGTGTTCTTGGGCACGGCGCCCACGACGGTGTCCACCTTCTGTCCACCCTTGAAGACCATCAGGGTTGGAATGCTGCGGATTCCGTACTGACTGGCGACGTTGGGATTCTCATCGGTATTGAGCTTGCACACCTTGAGGCGCCCCTCGAACTCCTTGGCGATCTCATCGACAATCGGCGCCACCATGCGGCAGGGACCACACCAGGGGGCCCAGAAATCGACCAGCACGGGCACATCACTTTTGAGCACATCCTGCTCGAAGGAGGCATCGGTGACGGCTGCAGCGCTGGACATCCGAGGAAAGTACAAGGTGAACGGAATCTAGCAACGGGCTTTCCGATCCCTACCGCCGGGCCCGCGAACGTTGGAAGACAAAACGCCCGGACGCGCCGGGCGGGGAGGTGTGAGGAGTGTGCGAGCCGAAGCCCCCACAGCTTCAGCGTAATACCTGTCCAGCAGTATCCGGCCTGGACCCAACCCTGGACAACCGCCAGGCGCTGGTCGCCTACTTGCCCATGCCGAGCTGCTGAGCCTTCTGGTACACCTTGCCCTCGGTGAGCAGCGAGGGGGCCACAACCACCTCCACCGCCTGCATTTCCCGCAGGGTGCGGGCCCCCAGGGTTCCCATCGACGTGCGCAGGGCACCCAACAGATTCTGGGTGCCGTCATCAAGGCTGGCCGGACCGCGAAGGATGGTTTCCAGGCTTCCCGTGGTGCCCACCTTGATGCGCGTTCCGCGGGGCAGAACGGGGCTTGGGGTGGCCATCCCCCAGTGGAATCCACGGCCGGGTGCCTCTGCCGCCCGAGCGATCGGCGAGCCGATCATCACGGCATCGGCACCACAGGCGATGCACTTGCAGATGTCTCCACCGGTGACGATGCCACCATCGGCGATCACGGGAACCCGGTGACCACTCTCCCGTTCATGGTCGTCCCTGGCGGCGGCGCAATCGGCGACGGCGGTGGCCTGGGGGATGCCGACGCCCAGAACACCTCTGGATGTGCAGGCGGCACCGGGGCCGATCCCCACCAGCACGCCGGCGGCTCCTGCCCGCATCAGCTCAAGAGCCACGTCATAGGTGACGCAGTTGCCGATGACCACGGGAATCCCCAGGCCAGAGCAGAGAGCCTGGAGATCGAGGCTCTCGCGGCCTGCCGGGCCGATGTGCTCGGTAGAAACCACCGTGGCCTGCACGAAGAACAGATCCGCCCCGGCCTCCACCACCACCTGCGCGAACCGCATCGCCGCCACCGGTGTGGCACTGACCGCAGCGATCCCACCCTGCTGCTTGATCTCGGCGATGCGAAGCCGGATCAGATCCTCCCGGACAGGCTGCCTGTAGATCGACTGCATGAGCGGAACAAAGGCGTCCTTGCCCACTGCAGCGATCTGATCGAGCACGGGATTGGGATCGTCGTAACGGGTGTGGACGCCCTCCAGATTGAGCACTCCCAGCGCTCCGAGTCGCGAGAGCTCCACCGCCATCCGCACGTCCACCACCCCATCCATGGCACTGGCGATGATCGGAATTTCGCGCTCGATGCCCCCGAGGCTCCAGTGGCTGGCAGTGACCTCAGGGTCCACCGTGCGGCCGCCAGGAACAAGGGCGATCTCATCGATGCCGTAAGCGCGCCGGATGGTTCGGTTGCGGCCTAACAGAATGGTCACCGCTGGGCCTTGTCACAGTCGGGCCAAGCTATCAACTGACTGGGGCGGGGCTCCGTGCCTGGCGCGACCCAGATCGGGCCGGCGCTCAGCTGTGACCGCGGAACGACTGCCACTTCTTCTCAAGGCCTTCGATCAGGCGACGACGCTCCTGGGCGCGCGTCAGTTTGGTGGCGGAGAAGTTGGCCAGCCAGACAACCCCCACCAGCTCAAGCAGCCCCGGCAGCAGGGGCAGGCTTTCGATCGCTCCGATCACGGCTCCATACAGCCGCAACACCAGCACGATGCCCACCAGGGCTCCGAGCATCTTCAGGGGAGATCGGTAGCGCTCGAAGGTGCCTTCAAGGCCGCCGCCGCCGATCCACTCCTGGACCTTTGCCACCAGCAGGGCCCACTCTCCCCCCGGCCCAGACTCGGCTGTGCTGGCGGGAGCAAGCAGGGTGGCCGCCACCGCCGGCTCAGTGAAACCAGCTGGTTCGCCCCCAGGCAGGCTCGGAGGGATCACCTCCGCAGCCTGAGCCTGAGGCAAACTCAGCTCCGCGACAGCTTCGACGACTGGTTCGGCAGCCAAGGCCTCGACGACCAGGTCGTTGATGACGTCGGGGCCTGGTTCAGTGCTTAGTTCGGGGCCAGGTTCTGGTGCTGGTTCAGGTGCTGGTTCAGGGGGAAGAGGGACGGTCCAGCCGCCCTGGTCCGGTGGGGTGGAAGGGGTGAAGGGTTCAACCATCGCTCACTGGCTTCGCAACCGACGGGTGAGCTTACGGCGCTTCAGAGCTGCAGTCAGGGATCAAGCGGAATCAGTCCGCTGCGCCGGGGCAGGGGTTGAAGCGGCAGGCGCAGCGGAAAGTGGCCGCTTCTGAGTTGCTCGACAAGCTGTTCAGCCATGGCCTCGGCCAGGCGCGGACTATGGGCCGGGAAGCAGCGCAGACGCCGGCCATCCACCACGATCTCCCCCGCCAGAAGCTGGCTGTAGGGCACGGCGCCGAAACTCGGTCTGATGCGGCGCGGGATTGAGAAATCCAGCACCGGCGCCTCCAGTTCCGCGTCACTGAGGGCTGCCTGGCTGGCCACGGTGCTGTTGATCAATGGAATCGGCGCCGCGATCGCCACCACCAGCCCACTGCCTTGCCCTTCCAGGAAACAGGGCCTCACCCATTCCGGCCGGAGGCGGTGCAGATCGACGCTGATGGCAGCCACCGCTCCCGGTGAGCGCGCCTGGCCACTGGGCAGGCGTCGGGCCTGGGGCTGATGCCCCTGGCCGGCGCCGACCACCCAGCCGATCGCGCCTCCCACCAGCAGCGGCGACCCGGGTCCCAGCAGAGCCAGCCGCGGCATCGTCAACCCGATGCTGCGGCTGCCGCCATTGCTGTAGAGCGCCGTGGCGTAGGGACCCAGCAACGGTCCGTAGGGGCTGTGGGTGATCCCAGACCCGCTGCTGATCGCCACCACCCCGTTCTCACTGATCCCACGGTGCAGCAGCAACTGGCCCGAACCGATCCGCTCGAGCGAGAGGCGGGCCCTCAGTTCCCGTCTGGGATGAAGAACGGTGGCTTCACCCGTGGCCAGCAGCTCCACCTCGCCACCGGCCAGCAGGGTTCCCAGCACCTGGGCACCGCCACGCCGCAGCGGCTGAACCAGCCCCCCGCCGATCGGCAGGGTGATGCCGCCGCTGCCACTCGCCGCCAGGCCGGCCACCTGGTCGAGCTGCACCTGGCGCATCCGCATCGGTGGATCAACGGGACCGAGGTTCAGCTGCAGGGTGGCCTGATCGGTGAACTCGGCATTGGCCGCCACCACCACATCGGTGGCGGCATAGGCGGCGGCGAGGCCTTCAGCTGCCACCAGGGCCCGGAACACCGGGCCGCTACAGACCCGCAGGTCGCCGGATCGTTGCCGCTGCTGAAGTTCGGATTCGCTGCGGGGCTCCAGGGTCATCGAAGGCCAGGGTCTGGGAGGGTGAGGAGAGCAGCGGCGGAAACGACCAGCCCGGGCTCGATTAACCTGGAAGAAGGCAGTGGGTTACGAGATGGCGGATCCAGCAGGGCCCGGTGAATCGGACGGGCGGATCATCCAGACCGACCTTCGCATCGAAATGTCGCGCTCCTACCTGGAGTACGCGATGAGCGTGATCGTGGGCCGGGCCCTGCCCGACGCTCGCGACGGATTGAAACCGGTGCATCGCCGCATCCTCTACGCCATGTATGAGCTGGGGCTCACCAGCGACCGCCCCTACCGCAAATGCGCCCGGGTGGTGGGGGAAGTGCTCGGCAAGTACCACCCCCATGGCGACACAGCGGTCTACGACGCCCTGGTGCGCATGGCCCAGGACTTCTCGATGCGGATGCCGCTGATCGACGGACACGGCAATTTCGGTTCTGTGGACAACGATCCGCCGGCCGCCATGCGCTACACCGAGTCGCGGCTGCAGGCCCTCACCACCGACAGCCTGCTGGAGGACATCGAAGCGGAAACCGTCGATTTCATCGACAACTTCGACGGCTCCCAGCAGGAACCCACCGTGATGCCGGCTCGGGTGCCGCATCTGCTGCTCAACGGCTCCTCCGGCATCGCCGTGGGAATGGCCACCAACATCCCCCCCCACAATCTCACCGAGCTGATCACCGGGTTGCTCGCCCTGATCGCCGATCCCGAAATCGAGGATCGCGCCTTGATGGCGATCATTCCAGGGCCTGATTTCCCGACCGGTGGCCAGATTCTCGGCCGCAGCGGCATCCGCGAAACCTATGCCACCGGTCGGGGTTCGATCACGATGCGGGGTGTGGCCTCGATCGAAACCATTGAAGTCACCGGACGTCCCGACCGGGATGCGGTGATCATCACCGAACTTCCTTATCAGACCAACAAGGCGGCGCTGATCGAGCGCATCGCTGAAATGGTCAACGACAAGAAGCTTGATGGCATTTCGGATATCCGCGATGAAAGCGACCGCGACGGCATGCGGATCGTGATCGAGCTGCGCCGCGATGCCTACCCCCAGGTGGTGCTCAACAATCTGTTCAAACTCACGCCGCTGCAATCCAACTTCAGCGCTCACATGCTGGCGCTGGTCAACAGCGAGCCCGTGCTGCTCAACCTGCGCAGGATGTTGCAGGTGTTTCTCACCTTCAGGATTGAAACGATCGAGCGGCGCACCCGCTATCTGCTGCGCAAGGCCGAAGAGCGTGATCACATCCTGCTCGGCCTGCTGCTCGCCCTCGACCAGCTCGATCCGATCATTGCCCTGATTCGCTCCGCCGCCGACGCCGCCACGGCCCGGCAGCAACTCCAGGAGCGCCACGGGCTCAGCGAGATCCAGGCGGACGCCATCCTGCAGATGCAGCTGCGGCGGCTGACGGCCCTGGAGGCCGACAAGATCCGCCTGGAACATGAGGATCTTGTCGCCAAGATCGCCGACTACCAGGACATCCTCGGCCGCCGCGAGCGGGTGCTTGGCCTGATCGAAGGCGAACTGCAAAAACTGCGCGAGCGCTACGACTCACCCCGTCGCACCGAAATCCTCGATCTCGAGGGCGGCCTTGAAGACATCGATCTGATCGCCAACGAACGCTCGGTGGTGCTGCTCACCGAAAACGGCTATCTCAAGCGGATGCCGGTGAGCGAATTCGAAGCCACCAGCCGCGGCACCCGCGGCAAATCAGGCACCCGCAGCCAGGGCGAGGAAGCCGTGCGGCTGTTCATCAGCTGCAACGACCACGACACCCTGTTGTTGTTCAGCGACCGCGGCGTGGTCTATGCCGTGCCCGCCTATCGCGTTCCGGTGGCCAGTCGGACCGCCAAGGGCACCCCCGTGGTGCAGTTGCTGCCGATTCCCCGCGAAGAACAGATCACCTCCGTGCTGGCGGTGAGTGCCTTCGAAGACAATGTGCAGCTGCTGATGCTCACCAGCGGCGGCTACATCAAACGCACCCGCCTCTCCGCCTTCGCCAACATCCGCTCCAACGGGCTGATCGCGATCGCTCTGGAGGAGGGCGATTCCTTGCGTTGGGTGCGGCTGGCCGTCCCAGGCGACAGCGTGCTGATCGGCTCGCTCAAGGGCATGACGATCCACTTCCGTCTGATTGACGCGGAGCTGCGCCCCCTCGGCCGCACGGCCCGGGGTGTGCGGGCGATGGCGCTCCGGCCAGCTGATCAGCTGGTGAGCATGGATGTGCTGCCGGCCGAGCTGGCCGATCAGATCGCCAGCAGCGAGGCCGAAACCGCCGATGAGGAAACTGACAGCGAGGAGGTTGCCGCCAGCGAGGGACCCTGGGTTCTGGTTGCCTCAGCCAGCGGCCTTGGCAAACGGGTGCCCGTGAACCAGTTCCGGCTGCAGCGGCGGGCGGGCCTGGGCCTGCGGGCGATCAAGTTCCGCCGCCCCGGTGATGTGCTGGTGGGCCTCAAGGTGCTCGGCGCCGGCGAGGAATTGCTGTTGGTCAGCGAGCGGGGTGTGATCGTGCGGATGCCCTCCGATGCGATCCCGCAGCAGTCCCGTGCCGCCACCGGGGTCCGGCTGCAGAAACTTGACAGCGGTGATCGCCTCAGCGAAGTGGTGCTGATCCCACCTGCCCTGAGCAGCGATGGGGAACCGACCGATCCAGAGGCGGCCGAGGAGCCCGATGGCAGCCCCATTGCCTGAGGCAGCCAGTTGACCGCCGATGCCCTGGTGATCGGTTGCGGCCCTGCCGCCCTGGCCATCGCCTCCGCTCTCTGCGCTGAGGGCCTCGCCGTCGAGGCGCTGGCCGCCGTGGAACCGACCCGGGCCTGGCCCAACACCTACGGCGTCTGGGCCAGCGAGCTCGAAGCCGATGGGATCGACCACCTGCTGGAGCACCGCTGGTCCAACTGCGTCAGCTATTTCGGCGCCGAGCCGGTGGCCCACCAGCACGCCTATGGCCTGTTCGACAAGGCCAGGCTCCAGGCCCACTGGCTGGAGGGCTGCGCGCGGGGCGGCCTGCACTGGCACCGGGGCACGGCCGCATCGATTGTCCACGGTCCCCACAGCTCCTGCGTCACCACCAGGGAGGGCAAGGAGCACACGGCCCGGCTGGTGGTCGACACCAGTGGCCATCAGCCCGTGTTCGTGCAGCGTCCCAGCCTGGGTCCGGTGGCTTACCAGGCCGCCTACGGGATCGTCGGCCGCTTCCGTGGTGCTCCTGTGGATCCCGGCCAGTTCGTGCTGATGGATTTCCGCTCGGATCACCTGAGCGACCTGGAGCGGCAAACGGAGCCCCCCACCTTCCTCTACGCCATGGACCTGGGCGATGGGGTGTTCTTCGTCGAGGAAACCTCCCTGGCCCTGGCACCGGCTTTTCCACCGGGGCAACTGAAGCGCCGCCTGCAGCAACGGCTGAACTTCCGGGGTGTGGCGATCGAGACGATCGAAGCGGAGGAGCACTGCCTGTTCCCGATGAACCTGCCCCTGCCGGATCTGCAGCAGCGGGTGGTGGGATTCGGCGGTGCGGCCAGCATGGTTCACCCCGCCTCGGGATACCTGGTGGGGTCGCTGCTGCGCCGGGCGCCGGGCGTGGCGAAGGCGATCGCCATGGCGCTGAACGTCCCCGACTCCGGCGCCGAACAGGTGGCTCAGGCGGCCTGGTCAGCGGTCTGGCCGGCCGATCTGGTACGCAAACGGGCGCTGTACCAATTCGGGCTGGAGAAGTTGATGCGTTTCTCGGAACCGCAGCTGCGCCAGTTCTTCGCCACCTTCTTCGATCTGCCGCTGCACCAGTGGCATGGCTTCCTGGCGAACAGCCTCACGGTTCCCGAGCTCACCCTGGCCATGCTGCGTTTGTTCGCCCAGGCGCCGAACCCGGTGCGCTGGGGGCTGATGCGGCAGCAGGGCAAGGAAGTGGAGCTGTTGTGGCGCGTGCTGGCCGGCTGATGCCAGCAGCGAGGCTCAGCGGTACACCAGAACCGGCAGGGAGGCTTTGGTGATCACCCGCTGGGTCTGACTGCCGAGCAGGAGAGCGGAGAGGCCTCGTCGGCCATGGGACGACATGAAGATCAGATCGGGCCGGTGCTGTTCAGCGGCGGCCAGGATCGCTTCGGCAGGGAGATCGTCAACGACCCCATCAGCCGTGGCGGCGACACCCGCCGCTTTCGCCACTTCCAGGGCCTGCCCCAGAATCTGATCGGAGCTTTCCTTTGCCGCGTTGATCAGATCCTGCAGGGTGTCGGGATTGATCAGCTCGCCGACGCCATAGATCGAAATCGGAACGTTCGAGCGGGCGTGGAAGAAGGTGATCCGCGCTCCCCGTTCCCTGGCGAAGGCCACCGCTCCGTCCACGGCTCTGAGCGACTGCGGGGAGCCATCGATGGGAACCAGCAGATGCTCAAACATGGCCCCATCTCACCGCTCCAGCCAGCAGCGTACCCCCGGCGATCGGGCACTCCGGCGATTCAGCCAGCCAACCACCAGCGGCGGCTGAAACCGGTGCGCCCGATCCCGATCAGACGGCACCCACCAGGCTCGAGGACCAGTCGGCCGTGTTCAGCAGCGGGAACAGGCCGTCCTCCTTTTCCAGCGCCACCAGCCAACCGAGGGGGAAGGGCTGGTCGGATTCGATGGCATGGAGCAGCCGCCAGAACCGATCCAGGTGGGTTCGGATCCGGTCCCGGGCCAGGTCGGTGGTGGTGCCGGCCCGGAGAATGAAACTCCAGTCGGAGGACTGGGCCAGCAGAAGCTCCCGCCCCGCCTGGGTCAGCATCCGCCGCTGCTCTTTCGTCGCCACCCCTTCGTTGACGCGACGCACCATCGCCGCTGAAGCCCGATCCCATTCCGGCACCACCCAGGCGTTGGTTTCATTGAGCCAGTAATGGTGATATCCCCCTTGTCCCCAGCTGGAGGGGGAAGGTCGGCAGATCTGCAGGGCATGGGGTTCCTGAAGCACCGCCCGCAGGGTGGTGAAGCTGAGGCCCGCAGCCGGGGCCTGGCGGAACAACTCCTCCAGGAAGACAGGTCCCTCGTACCACCAGTGACCGAACAGCTCGGCGTCGAACGGGGCCACCAGCAGCGGCGGTCTGTCCATGACCGGCGTCAGGCCTTCCAGCTCCCGGACCCGCTGGCCGAGGTAGTCGGCAGCGTGTTCACCGGCCCGCCTGGCTGCCATGGCGGGGTCGTAGGGCTGCTTCCGCTCCAGGGGGCAGTCCTGAGCGGTGACCCGGTGCAGCTTGAGCGCGATCGGGCGAGGGGAAGGGATTCCGGCGGCTTCGAGCTGGGAGATCGGCAGATCCCAGCCAAGATCGCGGTGGAACTCCCGGTACACCCCATCCCCGGGGTAGCCATGACTGGCCGACCAGACCGGCAACGTGGCATTGCTGTCACGGGCGAAGAACGCCACCCCGGCCGGCGAACAGATCGGTGCGTACACCCCGTAACGGGGGCGAGGCAGACCGTGAAGCAGACCATGGGCATCCAGCACCGCGTAGCGCAGGCCGCAGCTCAGCAGCAGCTGATCAAGACCTTCGTAGTAGGCGCACTCCGGAAGCCAGAGGCCGAGCGGCCGCTCACCCAGCAGGCGCTCGTGCTCCCGAACGGCGGTCAGGAGCTGGGCCTGGACCGCTTCCGGCGTCTGCCGCAGCAGCGGCAGGTAGCCATGGGTGGCGGCGCAGGTGAGCAGGTCGAGCACACCAGCCTGCTGAAGCAGACGGAAACGGCGCAACAGATCCCCGGCCTGGCTGGACCAGTCGCTCTGGGCCTGCTCCATCTGACGGCCCAGGGCCTCTGCCGCTGGGAGATGAACGGGCGGCACCTTGACCAGCAGACTCTGCCTCTGCTCCAGCCAGGCAGGGAAGCGGCGATGCAGATCCGGGTCGCTCAGCAGCGAAAGCAGGGTGGGCGAGAGCCCGAGACTGAGCCTAGGCAGCTGCTGGGCATCGGCCTGGCTGCACTCGAGCAGACGCAGCAAAGGCAGATAGCACTCCAGCAGGGCCTGAAAGAACCAGTCCTGCTCCAGGGAGCCCGGCTGACTGCTGCGAACGTAAGGGAGGTGGGCGTGGAGGACGAGGGCCAGCGAGCCGTTGATCGTCCCGGATCGATCCATCAGTTGATCTTACGGGCCGGAGTTGGGAGGATTCTCAGCAACCAGTCACATCCGGTCGAATCTTCTCAACCTGTTCCTGCCCCAACCACCCCGACCGATTTTTAGGGTTGTGGCCATGGGAATGGAAAAAATCCGACGGTGCCTTGTTGTCGATGGGCATGGCATGTTCTATGCCCAGCAGAAGCTGGGCTGGTTCTTCGACCCCCGCCATCTGATCGAGTTCGCCAGCCGTGATCCAGGCGTGGATCTGAGCAGTGCCTACTGGTATGCGGGTCTGAAGGATGCCGGCGATCAGCGTCCCTTTCGTGATGCCCTGACCAGCCTCGGCTTCACGGTCCGAACCAAGCCCCTGCGCGAGTTCGGCACTGACCCGGAGCTACGCCAGTTCGGCCGGGCCAACCTGGACGTGGAGATCTGCCTCGACCTGATGGCCGTGGCCCACCGAACCGATGAGGTCTGGCTGATGAGCGGCAGCCGCGACCTGGAGCGCCTGGTTGAGACGCAGCGCAGCCTTGGCCTCAAGACCGTCCTGTTCAACGCTGAAAGCCTGGCCCCCCGGGAACTGCGCAACGCCGCTGATCAGTTTGTCGACCTCAACCAACTCCGCCCGATCCTCGAGAAATCGGAAGCGCTCCGACCCCATGACCCGTCACGGGCTGAGTCGTTGCGCAACCTGCCGGGCACTCCCGAACCACCCCGCCGCGAGGTCGTGATCGCCTCCTCGGCCTAGAGTGGCCCCAACTCATAGTCAATTCGAGTTGCAGCGGTCATGGCCAGCGATCCCGGCCGGGTTCTGATCTTCGACACCACGCTCCGTGACGGGGAGCAATCCCCTGGGGCCAGCCTCAACCTGGAAGAGAAACTGGCGATCGCCCACCAGCTCGCCCGGCTGCGGGTCGACGTGATCGAAGCGGGTTTTCCCTTTGCCAGTGCCGGCGATTTCAATGCCGTCCAGCGGATTGCCGCCTCGGTGGGCACCCCTGAAGGGCCGGTGATCTGTGGCCTGGCCCGCGCCACCCCCGGCGACATCAAGGCCTGCGCCGAAGCCGTGGCCCCCGCTGCCCGTCGCCGCATTCACACCTTCATCGCCACCAGCGACATTCATCTGGAGCACAAGCTGCGCAAGAGCCGCCCCGAAGTGGTGGCGATCGCCGCCGAAATGGTGGCCTATGCCCGCTCCCTCGTCGACGACGTGGAATTCTCCTGCGAGGACGCCGGCCGCAGCGACCCCGACTATCTCTATGAAGTGATCGAGGCCGCCATCAGGGCCGGCGCCACCACGATCAACATTCCCGACACGGTCGGCTACACCACACCGGCCGAGTTCGGATCCCTGATCGCCGGCATCGATCGGCACGTGCCCAACATCGGCCAAGCGGTGATCTCCGTCCACGGTCACAACGATCTCGGCCTGGCCGTGGCCAACTTCCTGGAGGCCGTCAAGAACGGCGCCCGCCAGCTGGAGTGCACGATCAACGGCATCGGCGAGCGGGCCGGCAACGCCTCGCTCGAGGAGCTGGTCATGGCGCTGCACGTGCGCCGCAGCTATTTCAACCCGTTCCTGGGTCGTCCCGCCGCCAGCACCGAGCCGCTCACCAGCGTGCGCACCGAGGAGATCGCCAAAACCTCCCGGCTTGTCTCCAACCTCACCGGCATGGTGGTGCAGCCGAACAAGGCGATCGTGGGTGCCAATGCCTTCGCCCATGAATCAGGCATCCACCAGGACGGTGTGCTCAAGAACCGCCTCACCTACGAAATCATCGACGCCCGCACGATCGGGCTCACCGACACCCGCCTCTCCCTGGGCAAGCTGAGCGGTCGAAGCGCCTTCCGGGTGCGGCTGGAGGAACTCGGTTACACCCTGGAGCGCCGGGATCTCGATGACGCCTTCGCCCGCTTCAAGGAACTGGCCGACCGCAAGCGGGAGATCACCGACCGGGATCTGGAGGCGATTGTGAGCGAGCAGGCCCAGCAGCCAGAAGCCCGCTACACCCTCAAGCTGGTGCAGGTGAGCACCGGCACCAACCTGCAGCCCACCGCAACCGTCACCCTGATCAGCTCCGATGGCGCCGAGCGCACCGGGGCGGCGATCGGCACCGGGCCGGTGGATGCTGTCTGCCGGGCGCTCAACTCCCTGGCAAGGGTGCCCAATGAGCTGGTGGAGTTCAGCGTGAAGTCGGTCACCGAGGGGATCGACGCCATGGGCGAAGTGACGATCCGGCTGCGCCACCAGGGGGTGCTCTACTCCGGCCACGCCGCTGACACCGACATCGTGGTGGCGGCGGCCCAGGCCTTCGTTCATGCCCTCAACCGACTGGTGCAGGGAACGGAGCGCCCACCGCTGCATCCCCAGCTGGCCCCGCTGCCGGTGGGTGATCTTCCCCTGGCCGAGCGGCCCCGGGTCTGAGGGCGCTCGACCAGGGGTCCCATGACGCTTCTCGCCGTCTACACCACCGTCGGCAATCTGGACGACGCCCGTTCCCTGGCGAAGCTGGCCATCGACGCAAGGTTGGCGGCCTGCGTCCAGCTGGAGCAGATCGAGAGCTTCTTTGCCTGGAAGGGAACGACGGAACACGAATCAGAGATCCGGATTCTGTTCAAAACCAGCCCAGATCACTACACCGCGCTTCACGACACCCTGCTGAACCATCATCCCTACGAAACCCCGGCGATCTATGCCGTCGAAACCACTGAGGTCAACAGCTCCTATGCCGAATGGGTGCAGGCCTGCCTGGGCTGATCACGATCGGCCCGGCGCGGGGTCGCCGCGGCAAGCCATCAGCCGTCCTTCGCCACCGTGAGCGACTGCGGCAGGGGGGCCGTCAGGTCAAGGTCATGCCCCTGCCCCTCACTTCGGATCAGCAGCCGGTGCGCATGCAGGTGGTAGCCCCCCTCCCCCGGCAACCCCTCAACCCGTGCCCCGCCGCCAGGGAGATAGAGCGGATCGCCCAACAGCGGTGCCCCGAGGCTGGCCAGGTGGATACGGATCTGGTGGGGCCGGCCGGAGTGGATCGTCACCTCCACCCGGTCGCCATCGGCGCGGCGCTCCAGCAGCCGGACGACACTGCGGGCCGCCAGGGCACCGGGGGAGTCCGCTGAAGCGGCACACCAGACCTCACCCAACAGCGGGTGAGGCCTGCGACCGATCGCCGTGCTGACCTCCAGCCACTCTCCCGGCTCAAGCGGGAGGGCGGCGGGCACCGTCAGGGCGCGGTAGATCTTCCGGCAGGGCTGCCCGCCGTCGCCCGGACCACTGGCCGGGCTGGCCGTGGTCTGCCGCAGCCGGGCACTCAGCCAGGCGCGGGTGGCCTGCTGACGAGCGCAGACCAACAGCCCGGAGGTGAATCGCCCCAACCGGTGCACGGGCCTGGGCACGCCGCCGCCACGCTCCACCCACCGGCGCTCCAGCATCCGTTGCAGTGTGTGTTCCAGATAGCCCCCCGCCGGCACCACCGGCAGGCCACTGGGCTTGTTGATCACGTGCAGGTCACCGTCATCGAACACCGTGCACCAGTGCTCCGGTACCGGCGGCTCCTCCCAGGGGGGGCGATCCCACTCCAATCTGTCGCCGGTGGCGAGGCGGCGATCCACCAGGAGCCGCTGGCCGTTCCAGCGGATCTCACCAGCCGCCAGGCGCGCCTGCCAGAGCGCCTGGCTGGAATGGCGGTAACGACCGGCGTAGTAAGCGCACAGGCTCCTGCCTGCATCACCCGGAGCGATTCGGTCGCGGTAGCTCCAGCCGTTGTTGAGGCCGGCCGGCAGCCAACCCGGTGGACAGGGGCACCCGGGCGGCCAGCTAGACAACCAGTCCGTTCTCCAGGGCGTAGCGCACCAGCTCGGTGCGGCTGGTGGTGCCGGTCTTGATGAACAGCCGGCTCACATACTTCTCGACATTGCGGATCGAGGTTTCCAGCTGCCTGGCGATCTCCTTGTTCATCAACCCCTCGGCCACCAGCTGCAGCACGCTGGCCTCGCGGGGGGTGAATTCATGGTGAACGGGAGCGACCGCCTTCTTGCCGCCGCCGAGTTGCAGAAGCGAGCGGATCTCGGTGATCTGCCTGGCCATCTGGCCGATGTCGGCGTCGGCATAGCGGGCCGCTTCAGCCAGCAGACGCTCCTGACGGCGCACCACATTGCGCACCCGTGCCACCAGCTCATCCGGATCGAAGGGCTTGGGGATGTAGTCGTCGACGCCGGCCTGGAAACCCTCGATCCGATCGGCCGTCATCCCCTTGGCCGTGAGGAAGATCACCGGGGTGCCTCCCAGCCGTTCATCGGCCCGCAGCCGCCGCAACAATTCGTAGCCGTCACAGCGGGGCATCATCACGTCGCTGATCACCAGATCAGGCAGCAACTCCTGGGCAGCGGTCCAGCCCTGATCACCATCGGCAGCGGTGCTGACCGCAAACCCTTCCTCCTCCAGGTAGGCCTGGACGGCATTGCGCAGACCGGGCTCGTCATCGACCAGCAGCAGGCGGGGCGGCGCCGGCGGGGCGGTCGGCTGATCATCGGCGGCGCTGGCCGCGGTGGCAGGGAGGTCTTGACTCATGAACCCAGCTGTGATGGGGGCAATCTATCCAGCCCGGTTCAGCGGAGGCCGCCAGGCAGGATCACCTCCCGCTCAACCCGAAACCCGCTGTAGCCGAGCTGCAGAGCCAGGGGCCTGAGACCGGCCGGATCCTTGCCGGCCTGCTCCGGGAAACAGGTGGCCCACCAGACCAGATGGTCGATGCGGTTGGCGGAGGAGATGGCGCCGCCTGGATTGAGTTCCCGCAGGATCAGGTGGCGACCGTCGTTGGTGACCCGGGTCGGCGACGCGGTGGAGCAGCGGATCGTTTCGCTGCGCACCTTCACGTCATTGGGCAGCTCCTCCCAGACCTTGATCCGCATCAGGCCGGGCTCGGCAGGGTCGGCTGTGATCCCGTAAACCCCAAGAGCCTGGGGGCCGCCGGGAATGGTGCGCTCGAACAGCAGAGCCATCCCCGGCGGCCTGTTCTCGGAAGGGATGCGGACCTCTGCCCCCTGGCCATGGGCTGCCGAAGCGGAGATCAGCAGGAGGCAGGCAACCAGCACGGATCGAGTCATGGCCAGGGGGACAGGTCCGTTCAGAATCCGTGATCTGAAGCCTGGCGCGGCTCGCAGCGATCCGCCGTCACAACTGGCGGCTCCAGGCCAGCCAGCGGTCCCGCTGCTACAAGGGAAGCTGGGGTGTGGAACCTTCCATCCCGAAGACACCCCCCCCCGCCGAGCCTGTGACGATCCCCTACCTGGACTACCAGGCCACCACCCCCTGCGCGCCGGAGGTGGTGGTGGCGATGGAGCCCTACTGGAGCGAGCTGTTCGCCAACCCGTCGAGCCGCCTGCACCGGCCTGGGCTGGAGGCGGCCACGGCGGTGGAGCAGGCCCGCGAGCAGCTGGCGGCACAGCTGGGAGTTGCCAGCGGGCGACTGGTGTTCACCAGCGGCGCCACCGAAGCCAACAATCTGGCCATCAAGGGGCTGGCGGAAGCCCGGCAGCATCTGGGCCGCCACCTGATCACCGTGGCCACGGAGCACAAGGCGGTGCTCGACACCATGCGTGCCCTGGAGCGCCGCGGCTTCAGTCTCACCGTGCTGCCGGTGGGCCGCGATGGCCTGCTTGATCTGGGCGATCTGGTGGCCGCTTTCCGCCACGACACCATCCTGGTGAGCGTGATGGCCGCCAACAATGAGATCGGTGTGCTCCAGCCCCTGGCGGCGATCGGCTCGCTCTGCCGGGCCAGCGGCGTGATTTTTCACTGCGATGCCGCCCAGGCCTTCGGCCACCTGCCCTTGGTTCCAGACGATCTGAGCATCGATCTGCTCAGCTTCAGCGCCCACAAGTTCTACGGACCCAAGGGCATCGGTGCCCTCGTGGTGCGCGAAGGGATCAGCCTCGAACCCCAGCAGCACGGCGGCGGCCAGGAAGGGGGGCTGCGGGCCGGCACCCTGGCGGTGCCACTGATCGTGGGCATGGCCAGGGCCGCCGCCCTGGCCCTCGCCGACCGGGAGGAGCGCGAGGAGCGGCTCGGCGCCCTGCGGCAGCGGCTGCTCAGCGGCCTGCGGGCGATCGATGGCGTGGCGGTGAACGGCAGCCTCGTGCAGCGCCTGGCCCACAACCTCAATGTGCGCATCGCCGGGGTGGATGGCAACCGGCTGCACAGCCTGCTGCGGCGCCGCCTGGCGGTGAGCGGCGGCTCGGCCTGCAGCGCCGGCAGCCCCTCCCATGTGCTGGCCGCCCTGGGGCTGGACCGCGCCGCCGCGGCGGCTTCGGTGCGCTTCGGGCTTGGCCGGGGCACCACAACAGCCGAGATCGATCAGGCGATCGAGGTGGTGGCTGATGCGGTGCGGGAGCTCAGGATGCCCGCGGCGGCCATGGGAGCGGGCACGGCGGACGCTCCAGCCGAGCAGCTCAGAGCCCCAGCAGCCTGCTGAGCAGAACGAACCCAACCACCCCCAGCAGCGCCAACAGAAACTGCGCCAGCCGGCTCACCAGCATCCCTGCCACCACCGCCAGCCCCACGATCAGCGAACGCTTGAGGCGCAGGAAACCGAAGGGCCCCAGCTCGCCAGACGCGCTCAGCAGTTCCCCCAGGGCGGCCCCCAGCAGCGGCCCCAGCAGGGCGCCCAGCAGCGGGCCGCCGAAGGGCAGGGCCGGCAGCAGCCCCAGCAGGCCCACCAGCAAGCCGATCCCCGCACCGATGTAGGCCCAGCGGGTGGCCTGGAGCCGGGCTGCCCCGAGCACCACTCCGAGTGCTTCCGCCCCCCAACCCAGCAGCAGGATCACGCTGGCGAACAGCAGGGTCGGCCAGGCGGTGCTCCAACCCGCTGCCCACACCCACACCCCCGCCCCGAGCGGCAGAAACACCAGCCCCGGCAACACGGGAAGCAGGGTGCCTGGAACGGCCAGCGCCTGCAGCGTGAAGGCCAGCCACCAGAAGCCATCAAGCACAGTCATCAGCTCCGCCGCGCCACCCGCAGCTTGGCGGAGCGGCTGCGGGGATTGGCCTCCTGCTCCACCGCATCGGCCACCAGGGGCTTGCGGGTGATCCGCTCCAACCGGTCATCACCGAGAAACGCCATCTTGACGCGGCGGTCTTCGAGCGAATGGAAGCTGATCAGCGCCAGGAGACCGGCGGGGGCCAGCCAGTCAGGGGCACGGCTCAGCAGGGTCTCGAGTGCCTCCAGCTCGTCGTTGACGGCAATCCGCAGCGCCTGGAAGGTGCGGGTGGCGGGGTGCAGGCGGCCGCGCCGGGCGGCCGGTGGGTAGCAGCCCGCCACCAGGTAGGCGAGCGCGGCGGTGCCGCCACCGCCCGCCGCCCGGGCACCAGAACTCCAGGGGCGCTGCTCGACGATGCGGCGGGCGATGCGCCGCGACAGCCGCTCCTCGCCGTAGGAGTAGATCAGATCGGCGAGGGCCTTTTCCTCGAGGCGGTCAATCAGCTCAGCGGCGGTCTCCCCCGTGCCGTTGTTCATGCGCATGTCGAGCGGCCCGTCGAGGCGGAAGCTGAAGCCGCGCTCCGCCACATCCAGCTGGGGGCTGCTCACCCCCAGATCGGCCAGCACCCCGTGCACGGGAGCAGCCGGCACATAGGCAGCGAAATTGGTGGCGATCAGGCGCACCCGCGGCCCGAACGGCGCCAGCCGCGAAGCGGCGGCGGCCAGGGCGGTGGGGTCCTGATCCAGGCCGATCACCTGCAGATCGGGGTGGGCCTCCAGCAGCAGGGCGCTGTGGCCACCCCCACCCACCGTGGCATCAATCATGGTGGAGCCGGCGGGCAACGCCGCGAAAGCGGCCAGCACCGGCTCGGCCAGCACCGGCAGATGGTGGAAACCGGGCGTGATCTCTGGCGGCAAAGGCCCTTGTTGCAGCGATCCCTTCCTAAGATCCGACGATTCCGCCTGTCCCTCCCGGCGCCATGACGCAGCTCGAAACGCGCACCGAGCCGATGGTGGTGAACTTCGGGCCTCACCACCCTTCCATGCACGGGGTGTTGCGGCTGGTGGTCACCCTCGACGGCGAGGACGTGGTGGATTGCGAGCCGGTGATCGGCTACCTGCACCGCGGCATGGAGAAGATCGCCGAAAACCGCACGAACGTGATGTTCGTGCCCTACGTGAGCCGCTGGGACTACGCCGCCGGCATGTTCAACGAGGCGATCACGGTGAACGCCCCTGAGCGGCTGGCCGACATCCCGGTGCCGAAGCGGGCCAGCTACATCCGGGTGCTGATGCTGGAGCTCAACCGCATCGCCAACCACCTGCTCTGGCTTGGCCCCTTTCTGGCGGATGTGGGAGCCCAGACGCCATTTTTCTACATCTTTCGCGAACGGGAGATGATCTACGACCTCTGGGAAGCGGCCACCGGTCAGCGGCTGATCAACAACAACTATTTCCGCATCGGTGGCGTGGCGGCCGATCTTCCCTACGGCTGGCTGGAGAAATGCCTCGACTTCTGCGACTACTTCGGCCCGAAGATCGATGAATACGAAAAACTGATCACCAACAACCCGATCTTCAAGAAGCGGATTCAGGGTCTCGGTGTGATCAGCCGCGAAATGGCGATCAACTGGAGCCTCTCGGGGCCGATGCTGCGGGCTTCCGGCGTGCCCTGGGATCTGCGCAAAGTGGATCACTACGAGTGCTACGACGATTTCGAGTGGGACGTGGCAACCGCCAGCGAAGGGGATTGCTATGCCCGCTACCGGGTGCGGATCGAGGAGATGCGCCAGTCGCTGAAGATCCTCAAGCAGGCCGCCAAAGCCATCCCCGGTGGCCCCACCGAAAATCTGGAGGCCCGCCGAATGCTGGAAGGCAAAGGCGGAGAATCATCCGGTTTCGATTTTCAGTACATCGCCAAAAAAGTGGCTCCCACCTTCAAGATTCCCGGCGGAGAGCTCTACGCTCGGCTGGAATCCGGCAAAGGCGAACTCGGCGTTTTCATCATCGGCAACGACGACGTGACCCCCTGGCGCTGGAAGATCCGCGCCGCTGATTTCAACAATCTGCAGATCCTCCCTCATATTCTCACCGGCGCCAAGGTGGCCGACATCATGGCCATTCTCGGCTCGATCGATGTGATCATGGGTTCGGTGGACCGCTGAGAGGGCTTCGCCGGAACCGGTCTGTTTTTCTGAGCAGGCTGCAGGCTTCTGGCTATCTGGCCCCTGCCCTGCTCACCGGTTACCTGGGCCTGAAGGCTTTTCACCCCCTTCTGCCGGGGTTCAGTTGCCCCTTTCGGGCGATCAGCGGCATTCCCTGTCCCACCTGCTTCCTCACCCGATCCATCGCGGCCAGCCTGCGCGGTGACCTGGCTGAATCGCTGTCGCTTCATGCCCTCGGACCGATCGCCGCCGTTGGGCTGATCGTCTGGTCGGCGCAGGCCATCCACACCCGAAGGCTCGTGCCCAGGGGCCTGAAAACCTGGCATGGCGTGCTCGCTGCCGCCGTGCTGCTGGCCTACTGGCTGGCGCGGCTGGTCCTCACCTACGGCCTTGGCCTCAACGCTTTTGCCACGGGTTAAACCAACCAGGAAACACCTGGGAAGAAGCCTCCTGCCGGTTCAGAACGAGGGGCGGATCAGGCCTTTGTCGTAGGCGGCGTTCTGCACGTAGAAGGTGCTCACCGGAACAGCCACCAGCGCCCCCAGGCCACAGGTGAACAAGGTGATCGCCACGACGATCAGCCAGACGAGCAACTGCAGACCGGCGAAGGAGCGGCCCTCGGAGCTTCGGTAGACCACCTGAAACGAGGACGAGAAGGCCTCCAGAACGGGGGCCTCCGTGTTGAAGATCCTGTTCACGTAGATCGGGCCGGTCAGGGCGATGGCGATGCCGGGGAGGATGCAAAGAACCAGCCCAACTCCCATGGCGAAAGAGAACAGAAAGCCTGCAAGCAGATACCTCCAGGGCCGCCTGAGCAGGGTTTTGAAGGCTTGCCGCACGGTGATGATCTCACCGGTGGCGTAATGCATCGCCGGCACGGCGATCAACAGCACACCAACCAGGCTGGAGAGAATCGAGAAAGGGAGCTGGCCGATCTGTCCGAGCAAAAGGCCAATGGCTGCGGCGCTGTCCGTCTCGGCGCCACCGGCCGCGGCAAGGCCCAGCATCGAGGCGAGGAAATAAACCAAGGCGCCAAGGGCGCTGACGGCGATCGACACCACCCAGATCAACAGGATGGCTGGGAAGTGGGCCAGAAAGGCTGCCCAGGCTTTGTTGATCGAGGGCTGGCCAGGTTCGATGCGATGGTCGGTGCGTTCTTCCAATGCTCCTGTCACGAATGGGTTGAACAAGAACTCAAGATAGGTTGAATATCAACTTCAAAAAAATGGATCCCGCCTGTCGCAACAATGATTGGATCAAGCGACGACGGCCTGGGCCCGGGCAAGGGGCAGACTAGATTATGGAAAGCCTGAAGGTTTCCGCCTGGATGAATGGGTTAATCAGCACCAACCTCGACACAAACATTCATCCGTTGAGGCGGCCTCTTGAGCCCGGAAACACCTTGAGCGACGTCACTCCCTGGCTGGTGCTGGACCGCACCGTCCGCTTCGGCGACACCGATGCCGCTGGCGTGATGCACTTTCACCAACTGCTGCGCTGGTGCCACGAGGCCTATGAGGAAAGCCTGGAACGATTCGGCATTCCCGCTGCCGACCTGTTCCCCAGTCCGACCGGCAGCGTGGCTGTGGCACTGCCGATCATTCATTGCAGCGCCGATTTTCTGCGGCCGATCGTCTGTGGTGATCGCCTTCTGGTGCGGCTGACTCCCCAGCAGCTCGATCCGGGACGCTTCGAGGTGGGCTATTCCTTTCTGCGCGGCAGCGGCGAGGGTCAGGAAGTGGCGCGGGGCCTCACCCGACACCTGGCCATTGCCATCGGCAATCGGCGCCGTTGCCCCATGCCGGCCGCAATCGAGCGCTGGCTGCAGCAATCGGGCCTCCAGGCTGCAACGGGGGGGATGGCTGGTGTGGACTGAGGATCAGCCCGGATCAGCCACGCTCCAGAGAGCGGCTCAGGGGGCCGATCAAGGGGCGGTGGTCTCCTGGTTGTCACGCTGATCCAGCCAGACTCGCCAGCGATTCAGCTCCCATTTACCCAGGGGATTGCGCTCCAGTCCCGGGCAGGGGATCCAGCGCCAGGGTCGCTGGGGCGGGGGCAGGGCCAGCGCCGCTTCCATCAGTCGGTGGACCGCGCTCTCGCCGTTGTCCTGCGCCCGGAAGAGGGCCACGAGCCGCTCCCCCCACTCCGGATCGGCCACCGGCAGCAACAACAGCTCGCTGAGCTCAATTCCGGCTCGGTTCAACCGTGACCTGAGTTCCTGCTCCAGCCGGGCCGGGAAGACGGTCTCGCCGCCGCTCTGAATCGCACCATCGCTTCGCCCGAAAATCTGCAGCCCGCCCCCACCCAGCTGGCCCAGATCACCGCTGCGCCACCAGCCGCCTGGCCCGGCAAGCGGTTGCAGCCCCGATCCATCCGTCCTCAGCCAGCCGGGGCTGAGCCGGCCGGTGCGCACCTCGATGGCACCGGCAGCAGCCAGGCGAAGCTCCACATCGGCCAGGGCCTGACCGCACCCCTCCTGGCCCTCCAGAAACGCCTGGGGGGCCAGGGCCGCCACCATGGCCGCCGTTTCCGTGGCCCCGTAGCAGGGCGCCAGCCGGATCCCCACCTGTCGGGCCGCCGCCGCCAGGGAAGCGGCCAGGGGCGCGCCTCCCACCCAGATCACCTCAAAGCCCGCCAGCCACTCCACACCGAAGGGATCGGCCATCAGCCGTTGCAGCTGGGTGGGCACCAGCGAGAGCAGGGCCTGACGGTCCGTCGGCAGGATCACCCGGGCGGCCAGTTCGCGGGGATGGCGCATCAACGCCGGGGAGAGCTCCTGCTGCGGCACCCCCCACTGGCGACTGCGCACCAGCGGCAGCAGGCCGCTGACATGGTGCAGCGGCAGGGGATTGAACAGGATCGTGCCGGCTGGATCGATCCCGATCGCGCGCAGCCAGGTGGCGCTCGCCGCCGCCGACTGGCGCAGGTGGTCGAGGGGCTGGAGGCACCAACGCCGTTCGCCGCTGCTGCCGCCACTGCCGATCAGCACCCCTGGACCCCAGGGCTGCCAAGGGTCGCCACACCTGGGCAAGACGCCCGCCAGGGCGGGTCGCTCCTCGGGCCTGGCCAGAGCCACCACGGCTCCCTCGCTCCAGAGCCGCTCCAGCTCCAAGGTCTGCTCGATTGGGGTGGCATCAGCAGAGCCGGGACCGCCTCCCCACCAGTGCACCGAAGCCGTCATCTCAGGCGGCCTCCCACACCAGCTCGGGGTCGCGGCTGACCAGGGGGCCGGCCGCCCCCCAGCCCGGGGCCAGGCCAGGGGCGGCCGGGGTGGGGCCTTCGGCCTGCAGAGCCGCCAGGTGATCGAGCCAGCGCCGGCCGATGCCGGTTTCAAAGGCCGTGCTGAGCATCAGCCTGGGAACTCCGGCTTGCAGCTGGGCCAGCAGCGGCCGCGGGTCGCCCTCCAGGGACGGCCGCCGCACCTGCCAGCCCCGCCAGTGGCGGCGCTGCTGCGGCCGCTCCCGCAGCGATTCATCCAGCGCCACCGGCAGCCGCGCCGCCAGCTGCTCCAGCCCGGCCTGATCCCCGGGCGCCAGTGGCTGCTCCAGCCACTGCAGGCGCGGTTCATCCACCAGTCGGCCGGCCCACCACCAGGCGGTGGCTCGATCCCAGCCGCCATTGGCATCGAGGCGCAGGCGGCTGCCGGCCGGCAGCCGCCCCAGCAGGTCCTCAAGCACCTGCCGCTCCAGCCCATCGGCGGCAGCCGCCACCTTCCACTTGCAGGTGAAGGGCAGCGCCGGGAAGTCCGCGGCGGGGCACCAGCGCGCCAGCGCCTGCTCCAGAGCAGCCGGGGCCCCTTCTCCCGCCGGCAGGAGCATGGCCGAAGGAGGCGCCGCCCGCCAGCCGCCAGCCGGGCCAGAAAGCCCTGGGGCCGCACCCACCAGCCCATCGGCTTCCGCCAGGGCCATGCCGATCGCAAAGCCCAGCTCCGGGGCCAGCTCCGGCAGGGCGGCCTCCAGGGCCTGCCGGGGCATGGTGCAGCCGAGGGCCTCGATCGCCGCGGCCAGCTCCCTCAACCGCTGCTCAGCCAGGGCGGCCGTGGAGGGCAGGGGCGCCGCCTCCCCCCAGCCAGCCGCAACCGGCGGCGCAGCGGGAGCAGCAGCGAGACCCCCATCCGCCTCGCCCAGCTCCAGCAGCAGCAGCCAGCCGCGCTTTTCAGCCAGCGTTCCCCAGGCGGTGACGAGCGGCCTGGTCAGCGCAAGCCGGAAGGGCCGCCAGACCAGCCTCACCACCGACCCAGCCACCGACCCAGCCAAGGCCCCACCGCCAGGCCGCAGGCCAGACCGAGTCCGTTGAAGGCCTGGAACTTCAGGGCCAGGAATTTGCTGCCACCGATCCGCTCCGGGTCGGCGTGGTGCTCCCGCAGCAGCTGGATCAGGGACCGACCCGCCGGCAGGCCGACCACCCCCAGCAGGGCCGTGAGCGGCCAGCGGCCCAGCAGCACCGGCGCCCACTGCAGCGCCAGGGTGAGTGCCACGAACCAGGGCACCAGAGCGGCACCACCGCCGGTGCCGAGCCGCACCACCGGCGAGCGTTTGCCGTGGGCCGCGTCCTCCTCCACCTGATGGAAGTGGGAGCAGAACAGCACCAGGCTGGTAGCCACGGCGGGGCCGCTGCCCAGCAGCAAGGCCTGCCGCCAGGGAATCAGGCCGGCCGGCCCACCGGCCGGCGCCAGCGCCAGCAGGGCGGCGGCGGTGGCGAGCGGCCCGAAGGCCAGCCAGCAGAGTGGTTCCCCCAGCCCCAGGTAACCCAGTCGCAGCGGCGGCCCCTGGTAGGCGTAGCCCACGCCGCAGCAGGCCAGCACCAAGGCCAGCACCGCCGGGCTGCTGCGGGCCGCCACCAGGGCGATCAGCAGCAACCCCAGCACCAGGCAGCCATGGGCCAGCACCGCCACCCGGTCGCGGCGGCCGGTGAGGTTCACCACCGAGTGGGGCTTGCCGAGCCGGTCGACGCCGGTATCGGCATCGAACACATCGTTGGCGAGGTTCTCCCAGGCGAGCAGCAGCACCGCCGCCAGCAGGAAGGCGAGCAGCTGGCCCCAGCGCAACGGCTGGCCCTGGCCCAGCTGCCAGCCCGCCGCCAGCAGCACCGGCATCACCGCCACCGAATACATCGGCCACTTGATCGCCGCCTTCCACAGCTGACGGCGAGCCGGAGCGGCCGGGGCGTAACGGCTTGCGACGACCTGGGGGCCTGACATGGGCAGCTTGGGCGGTGGCAGGAGAAGGCCCCATACATTTGAGCAGCCTTCACCCCCCGGGCCTGGCAACCGGCATGGTTTCCCCCTCCTTCAGCGAGCTTCTTGACGCCGCCGCCCGGGGGGGCCGGCAGCTGGAAGAGGAAGGCGTGCTGAGCCTCGCCCTGCCCCTGGGTGATTCAGCCGGAGTCCAACGGGGCGATCCCCTGGCCCTGTTGCCCCGGCTCGGGGCGGATCAGCGCTTCCGCTTCCTCTGGGATGGAGCTCCAGGTCTGTGCCTGGCCGCCTGCGGCACCACCCACAGCCTGGAGCTGAGCGGGCCAAAACGCTTCGAACTGGCCCAGCGCTTCAGCGCCGTGAGTCTCAGCCGCCTGGTGTCGGTGCCGCAGTTCTGCCCGCCCCTGGCCCGGCCGCGGATTCTGCTGGCCTTCTCCTTTTTCGACAGCCCCCTGCAGGAGCGGGGCCTCCAGGACGGCGCCGGGGTGGCCGGGGTGCAGGCGGTGCTGCCCCGCTGGCAACTGAGCCGCCAGGGCCGCCACTGCTGGTTGCGGTTGCAGCGCACCCTCGGCGGGGCGACCACCGCCCGTGCGGTGGCGGAAGAACTGTGGGAGCAGGCCCGTGCCCTCGAGCAACCCCTCGACCCTGCCGACCTGCCATCCGCCCTTGAGCGGGGGCCAGGCATCGCCAGCCGCTCCCGCTGGGAACCCGGCTACCGCCAGGCGGTGCAACAGGCTCTGGAGCTGATCGAAGCCGGTTCCCTGCGCAAGCTGGTGCTGGCCGTTCGCCAGCGGCTGCAGCTGGATCGCCCCCTCGACCCGCTCGAACTGCTCCGCCATCTGCGCCTGCACCAGCCCGGCAGCTGCCGCTTTCTGTGGCAGCAACGGCCCGGCGAGGCCCTGATCGGTGCCTCGCCGGAGCGCTTGCTGGCGGTTCGCCAGGGCCAGCTCCGCAGCGATGCCCTCGCCGGCACCGCACCGCTCGGCGAACCGGCTGAGGGGCTGACCGCTTCAGGCAAAGATCGCCACGAACACGAGCTGGTGGTGGAAACCATCACCCAGGTGCTCGCGGAAGCGGGGTTGGCGCCGCGCCGTCCACGCCATCCCCGGCTGGCGCGGCACGGCCAGCTGGTGCATCTGCACACGCCGATCACAGCGATGCTGGGGGAGCAGCAACCGTTGGCCCTGGCCGCGGCCCTCCATCCCACCCCTGCTGTGGCGGGGCTGCCTCGGCGCGAGGCGATGGCCTGGCTGCGCAGCCTCGAAGTGTTCGAACGGGGCCATTACGCCGCCCCGATCGGCTGGATCGACAGCGCCGGTGACGCCGAACTGCGGGTGGCGATCCGCAGTGGACGCCTGTGCGGCGATCAACTGGATCTCACCGCCGGGGCGGGCCTGGTGCGGGGCTCCCATCCGGAGCGGGAACTCCAGGAGGTGGCCCTGAAGCTGGGGGTGTTGCAACAGCAGCTCAACCTGCCACTCAGTCCTTCAGTAAACGCTCCATGGTGAGATCAGCCAGGGGGATGCCACCCAGCCGCTCGATCTCCCGCACACCGGTGGGACTGGTCACGTTGATTTCACTGAGGCGTCCATCGATCACATCGATGCCCACGAAGAACAGGCCCGCTGCCTGAAGGGCAGGCGCCAGCTCGGAGCAGATCCGCCGCTCCTGATCACTCAGTTCGGTTCGCTCAGGTTCACCTCCCACCGCCAGGTTGCTGCGGAACTCACCGGCCGCCGGCCGGCGATTGATCGCCCCGATCGGCTCGCCGTTCACCAGCAGGATGCGCTTGTCGCCCTCACGGACCGCCGGCAGGAACGCCTGCACCATCACCGGCATCTGCTGCTGCTGGGTGACCAGCTCCAGCAGGGCCGCCAGGCCTGGCGCCGCGGCATCGGTGCGCACCACTCCCTGGCCAGCCCGTCCCCCCAGGGGCTTGAGCACCACGGCACCGTGGCGGGCCGTGAAGGCCGCCAGTTGCTCGACGCTGCTGGCCACCAGGGTGGGGGCCATCAGATGGCTGAACCGGAGCGAACCCAGCTTTTCGTTCCAGGCCCGCAGGGCAGCGGGGCGGTTCAGGACCCGCACCCCCCGTCGCTCGGCCAACTCGAGCAGGTGGGTGGCATAGAGGTAGGCCTCATCCACCGGGGGGTCCTTGCGCATCCAGACCCGCGGGAAGTGATGCAGCGGCAAGACCGTTGCCTCGCCGAGCTCCAGCCAGGGGTCGGGCACCTGCCAGCCATCGGCGGTGGGCTGGATGGCGGCGAGGCTGATCGGCTGAGCGCGCACCAGGGCCTCGGCGCCGGCGGCAGCCAGATCAGCCGGCGTGCAGGCCCACACCTGCTGACCGGCCCGCTGGGCGGCCTGCATCAAAGCCACGCTGGAATCCTTGGACGGCCGGAGCCGGCTGATCGGATCAACGATGAACAACTGGGGTTCGCGAACCCCGGCGGAGCCGACCGCCACCGTCAGGCACCCTGCAACAGGGGATCGAGGCGGCCGGTGCGCTCCAGGCCGTGGAGCTCATCACAGCCGCCGATGGCGAGATTGTCGATGAAGATCTGGGGAACGCTGGTGCGCCCCCCCGCTCGCTCGCCCATCGCCGCCCGCGCCGCATTGTCGCCGTCGATGGCGTACTCCTCGTAGTTCACCCCCTTGCGGTCGAGCAGGGCCTTGGCACGGATGCAGAAGGGGCAGAACCGCCAGGTGTAGATCTCAACTTTCACAGCCATGTTGGCCGCCATTCCGCCTGCCCGTTTCAGTGGAGTCATCCTAGGAGTGACCTGGCAGCGCACCCACTGGTAGCGTCGATTCCATCCTGTTCTGCTCTGCACGGTGCTCGATCTCACCGATTTCAAGCGCGACCTCTCCGAGCTCACCGACCGCCTGGGCCATGCCCAGGACTGTCTTTGACGTACCAGCCCTGAACGCCCGCCAGCAGGACCTGGAGCAGCTGGCCTCCCAGCCAGGCTTCTGGGACGACCAGCAGCAGGCCCAGAAGCAGATGCGCCAGCTCGATGAGGTGAAAGCTCAGCTGGAGCAGCTGGGCCACTGGCGGCAGGCGATCGATGATGGCCAGGCCACCCTTGAGCTCTACGGCCTCGAACCCGACGAAGACCTGCTCGGCGAAGCCAATGACGGCCTGCAGAAACTCAAGGGGGACCTGGACCGCTGGGAACTGGAGCGCCTGCTCAGCGGCCTCTACGACAAGGAGGGCGCCGTGATCTCGATCAACGCCGGCGCCGGCGGCACCGACGCCCAGGACTGGGCGCTGATGCTGATGCGCATGTACACGCGCTGGGCCGAAGACCACGGCATGAAGGTGAGCGTGGATGAGCTCTCGGAAGGGGAGGAAGCGGGCATCAAGAGCTGCACGATCGAGATCGACGGCCGCTACGCCTACGGCTACCTGCGCAACGAAAAGGGCACCCACCGGCTGGTGCGGATTTCGCCCTTCAACGCCAACGACAAGCGCCAGACCAGCTTCGCGGGGGTGGAGGTGATGCCAAAGCTCGATGAAGACGTGAAGCTCGACATCCCCGACAAGGACCTGGAGATCACCACCTCCCGCTCCGGCGGCGCCGGCGGCCAGAACGTCAACAAGGTGGAAACGGCGGTGCGCATCCTGCATGTGCCCACCGGCCTGGCGGTGCGCTGCACCCAGGAGCGCTCTCAGCTCCAGAACAAGGAGAAGGCGATGGCGCTGCTGATGGCCAAGCTGCTGGTGATCGCCCAAGAGCAGCGCGCCTCCGAGATCGCCGACATCCGCGGCGACATCGTGGAAGCCGCCTGGGGCAACCAGATCCGCAATTACGTGTTCCACCCTTATCAGATGGTCAAGGATCTGCGCACCGCCGTGGAAACCACCGATGTGCAGGGGGTGATGGATGGCGACCTCGATCCCTTCATCCAGGCGCTGCTGCGCCAGGGTGTGGAGATCGCCGCCGATGAGGCCGCCTGAGCCCCATGGATCCCCTGATGGCCAAGCCCCCGATGCCTGACAGCAGCCCCACGGACGACCGCAGCACTCCCGCTGCCGGTACGGCCGCGCCTGCTGCCAGCCCCGCCGCGCCCGCGCCGGTGCCGCCGCCCAGCTTCGTGAAACTGGCCATGCGCAACATGGTGCGCAAGGGGCGCCAGAGCCTGCTGCACTTCGGTCTCACCGCCGTCGGCTTCAGCGGGCTGCTCTTCCTGCTGGCCTGGTTCGGGCGCCCCACACTGCCGCAATGAGCCGCCCCTGATGAGCCTGCCCAGATGAATCCGATCCCTCTCGATCTGGCCTTCTCGGTGGACGAGGGCCTGGACCCGGCCCTGCTGGGCAGCGCCACCAGCTATGGCGATCCCCTGGCCGGGGCAGCCCTCTGGGAGGGGCTGCTCGGCCGTTGGCTGCGGGAGCTGGAAGCCGACCTGCCGGCCGCGCTGCGGGCTCCTGGCTACAGCCTGGGGCTGAGCCTCTGCGGCGACGCCGGGATCGCCGAGCTGAATGGCCGCTGGCGCCAGATGGAGGGGCCAACGGACGTGCTGGCCTTTGCCGCCGCGGACGACGCCGGTGTTGGAGCGCCGCCGATGCCGAGGCCTGTGCAAGCCGAACCGGAGCCGCTGGAGCTCGGCGACATCGTGATCTCCGTGGAAACAGCCAGCCGCCAGGCCGCAGGAGCTGGCCAGCCGCTGGAGTGGGAGCTGGCCTGGCTGGCCAGCCATGGCCTGCTTCACCTGCTCGGCTGGGATCATCCAACCGAAGCCCGCCTCAGGGAAATGCTGGATCGCCAGGAGCACCTGCTGAGCTGTGCGCACTGACGGACATACGGGTCAGGACCGGGAATCGGCGGTAGCCTCGGGTCCAGGCTCGAAAGCTCGTCCGGTGACATCGCTTTCTCCATCCCATCAGGTCCCCCTCGTCGACGACATGCAGCCGCGAGGCCGGGGCCGCCGCAGTGGGGCCTGGCGGGTGGCCGGCGATCTTCCGCTCAGCTTTCGCTACGCCCTTCAGGGCTTGGCCCATGGGTTTCTCACCCAGCGCAATTTCCGCATCCATGTGGTGGTGGGTGCGCTCACATTCAGCCTGGGGCTCTGGTTGCACCTGAGCCCCGACCGTCTGGCCGTGCTGGTGCTCACGGTCACAGCCGTACTGGTGCTCGAGTTGCTCAATACGGCGATCGAGTCGGTGGTGGATCTGGCGATCGGCCGCCGTTTCCATCCCCTGGCCCGGATTGCCAAGGATTGCGCCGCCGCCGCTGTGCTGGTGGCTGCCCTGGCTTCCGTGGTGATCGCTCTGCTGCTGCTGGTTCCTCCCCTGCTGCTGCTGCTTGGCCTTTGATGGGCCAGCGCACCAATCCATGAATGCTGCTTGTTCTCGACAACTACGACAGCTTCACCTTCAACCTGGTCCAGTACCTGGGTGAACTGGCCACTCAGCATCCCCTGGCCGCCCAGCTGCAGGTGGTCCGCAACGATGCGCTTTCCCTCGATCAGATCAGGTCACTGGATCCAGGCGCCATCCTGATTTCACCAGGCCCCGGCGACCCCGATCAGGCAGGAATCTGCCTTGAGGTGATCCGGGAGCTCGGACCGACTGTGCCGATTCTGGGCGTCTGCCTCGGCCACCAGTGCCTGGCCCAGGTGTTCGGCGGCCGGGTGGTGCGGGCAGCGGAACTGATGCACGGCAAAACCTCGCCGGTGCTGCATGGCGGTGAGGGGGTGTTCGCCGGGTTGCCCAGCCCGCTCACCGCAACCCGCTATCACAGCCTGATCGCCGAACGGGAGAGTCTGCCCAGCTGCCTGGAGATCACCGCCTGGCTGGAAGATGGCACGATCATGGGCCTGCGTCATCGTGACCATCCCCTCCTGGAAGGGGTCCAGTTCCACCCGGAGAGCGTGCTCACGGAGTGTGGTCATCAGTTGCTGGCCAATTTCCTGGCCCAGGCGGACCGTTGCTAGGTTCGCGCCACTCCAGGCGCCGAACGGGCGCAGCAGCGCCCATGGCCTCCGTCGCCAAGCCCCCGGCCTTCTCCAAGCTCGCGCTCATGGTCGGGCTGACCGGGGCCTCAGCCACGCTGATCACCGCTGTGGGGCTGGCTGATCCCAGGCCGGCTCTGGCCAGCGGTGGGGTGACGATCACCAGCTACGGCCATGGCGCGCTGCTGATCCAGGGTGGTGGCGCCACGGTGCTGCTGAATCCGTTCAAAGCAGTGGCCTGCGCAGCCGGTCTGGCCGAGCCAAGGGTCAAGGCTGATGTGATCCTGGCCAGCAGTCGTCTCCCCGATGAGGGGGCAGCGGTGGCCAGCGGCCCTCTGCTGGTCACACCGGGGTCGTACCGGGTGGCCGGCTTGAAGCTGGAAGGCGTTGCCATTCCCCATGACCGTTTCGGCGGCCGCCGCTTCGGGCAAGCCACTGCATGGCGTTGGAAACAGGGCGGACTTGAGTTCGCCCATCTCGGTGGCACCGCAGCGACACTCCGCCCGGAAGACCGGGTGCTGTTCGGCCGGCCCGATGTGCTGGTGATCGGGGTCGGTGGGGGAGCCAAGGTGTACACAGGCGTCGAGGCCGCCGCCGTGGTGCGTGAGCTTCAGCCGCGCCGGGTGATCCCGGTGCAGTACGTGAGTGGCAAGCTGCCGCCCCAATGCGACCAGGGCAGCGTTCAACCCTTCCTCGAAGCCATGGCCGGCGCCCCCGTGCAGCGTCCTGGCCGCACCCTCAGCCTGGCCGCCCCCCTGAGCGATGCCACCACGATCCAGGTGATGCGCTGAAAACCTGCCGAGGCTGAATGGATTGCCCAGATCCGTTCAGATCAATCGGGAACCGCTCGCCCGCAGCCGTTGCCGCGGATCGAACACCGCCGCGATCGTGCGGATCAACCAGCGTCCCTCCGTGCTGACGCGGAAGCCATTCGCCTCCAGCTGCAGCAGCCCATCGGCCTGCAGCGCCTGCAGATCGGCCCACTCGGCGGCAAAGCGCAGCGGACCGTTCAGCGGCTCAACCGTGGCCTCGCTGTCTCTGTCGTGGCCGGCCTCAGCGTCGCCGCCAAGCCGAGCGAAATCAACGCGAAAATCGCACATCAAGCGCTGAATGATGCGGCGGCGCAGCCGTTCCTCCGGATCCCGCACCACCAGCCCCCGCTCCACCGGCAGCAGGCCGGCGTCGAGCGCCGCCAGATAGGCCCTCAGATCGCGATGGTTCTGGCTGAACAGGCTGGGGTACTGGCTGATCGCCGTGACACCGATCGCCAGCAGATCCAGCTCCCCACCGGTGGTGTAGCCCTGGAAATTGCGGTGCAGGCGGCCGGCCCGGGCCGCCACCGCCAGGCTGTCGTCGGCCAGGGCGAAGTGGTCCATGCCGATCGCCTCATAGCCACCGCTGGTGAAGGCGTCATAGGCGCCCTGCAACATCTGCACCCGCTGGCGCTGGCTGGGCAGATCTTCAGCAGAGATCTTGCGCTGCAGCGGCAGTTGCTCGGGCAGGTAGGCGAAGCTGAACAGCGACACCCGATCCGGCCGCAGCTCCTCCACCAGGGCGATCGTGGCGGCGAAGCGCGCCGGCGTCTGCAGCGGCAGGCCGCAGATCAGATCCACGTTCACGCTCTCGAAGCCCGCCTCCCGCATCCAGCCCATCGCCCGCCGCAGCTGATCGGGCGGCATGATCCGGTTCACCGCTGCCTGCACGTCAGGATCGGCGTCCTGAATGCCGAAGCTGATGCGGTTGAAGCCGAGCTGGCGCAGGCCCAGCACCTCGGCGCGGCTGAGAAATTCCGGATTCAACTCGATCGAGGCTTCCAGGTTGGGGTCCAAGTCGAAGTGGCGGGCGATCAGCGCCCACAGCTCCGCCTGCTCCGCCACGCTCAGGTAGTTGGGGGTGCCGCCGCCCCAGTGCAGCTGAGCGAGGCGGCGGCGCTGACCGGCCGCCTGCTGGATCAGCTCCAGCTCCCGGCCCAGGGCCTGCAGGTAAGGGCCCACCACCTTCGAGCCGGCCTGGGTGGTGATCCGGTTGCAGCCGCAATACCAGCAGGCATGGCGGCAGAAGGGGATGTGCACATAGAGAGAGAGGGGCTCGCTGCTGGGCCGGGCCAGCTCCGCCGCCAGCTCGCTGGGGCCCACAGCGGGGTGGAAGCTGATGGCGGTGGGGTAGCTGGTGTAGCGGGGCACGGGCTTGTCGTGCTTCAGCAGCAGCTGCAGCGGGTCGAGGCGGGCAGGCGCGGTGCTGGGCATGGGACGGCAGGAGGGGCAGGAGATGGGGGAGGGGGTGATGCGGGGAGGGGGTGACGCGGGGCGGGGCTGGCGGAAGCCGAGGCGGTTGGCGGGACGCTCAGGCCGCGGCCAGATCGCCCAGTTCGGCCAGCAGGCGCTGGGTGTCCTGAAAGGCCACCACCGCTTCATCCAGCAGGTCGCCTTCTTCCGCCTCACTCAGATCGAGTTGCTCGAAGGCGTCGTGCAGGGCGGCCTTGAGCAGCGGCAGCGGCTGATCGAAGGCCCAGAACCGCACCGCCGGCAGACCGTGGGCCGCCAGGATGGCATTGGCTTGTTGGGCCAGCTGCTGACCGCCGGAGAGGTCGCCGCCATAGCGCACGTACACATGGGCCAGGAAGCGGTGCGGGGCCTGCTGGGCCAGGGCCTGCAGATGCGCGAGCCAGAGGGCGGCAGCGGCGGAGCTCGGGGTGGCAGGGGCCGACGCCAGGGCTGCCGCATCGGCGGCGAGGGCGGCGCTGCGGGCCAGGGCCGCCCAGGGGAAATCGATCGCCCCGAGCGCCGCGGCCAGCTCGGGGCCCCGCTGCTCGATCAGGGCGTAGCCCGGACCCAGGGCACGGATCAGGGCCGCCAGTTGCAGAGGCGTGGCCTGACCATCGAGCAGGGCACGCGAGAACGCCATGCCTTCGGCCTGGTGGTGGGCGGCGCCGATGCGGGCATGCAGACGCCGCACCCGCGGGCCGAAGCCCTGGCGGGCCACCAGGTCAGCGGGGCTGGCATGGCCTGAGAGGGGTCCAGGCAGGGAGGTGGATTCGAGGTGGAAGACCGAAGCGGGGCCCGGGCTGGGGACAGCGGCGGGATGCGTGGTGGTCATGGTGAAGACAACCGGGGCGGGGCCGGGCACGGGCTGAACCAGCTAACGGTATCGCGCTACCGTTATGACGTTCTTCCGTCGTTGCGATTTCGTTGCAACGTTCAGCGCCCATGGCTGCCACCACCTCCGAGTCCCTGACCACCTCCCCCTCCAGCCCCCTGACCGCCGCCACCCACCCGATGCCGATGCTGCTGGCTCCCAGCGGCCAGCTCAGCGACGACGGCCAGCTGCGGGAGCTGATCGCCGAGCGGCGCGACCGCCAGGGGGCCAGCGTGGAGCTCTGGCACCTGCGGCCGGCACTGCTGGCGGCACTGCTCCCGGAGCTCGCTCCGGGTCTGGAAGCAGTGGTGGCCGGCGATCCAGCCGTGATCACCTGGCTGCAGCTGCGCTTCGGCGGCACGGTGAGCTCCGCCCGGCTGGATCCCCAGCAGCTCCACAACCGGGCCGGAGGCCTGCCGCCGCGGGCGCCTCTGGCAGCGGTGACGCTCTGACGCCCGAGGCATCGGCCCCACCCGTGCAGGGCACTCTCTGGGCCGCACCCCAGCGCCCTCTCTTTCGCTGCCCTCAGTTCAGGGCCTCCTTCAGGTCCTCCACACCGAGGTGTCCGGCGCGACAGCCGGGCCCTCAGGGCCGTTCGAAGGTTGAAGGTGTTTCTGGTTCGCGCCGGATCCCGCCGAACACCAACAGAGCCACCATTTTCTGCTCCCGCTTGCCTGGGGCTGCACCCATGACCCACAGCCCTCTACGGGGAACCAGCCCTGGAGCTCTGATCGATCGGCTCCGCCACTGGCTTGATGGCATCGGGCCGCGATCGCTGCTGCTTGCCCGCCTGTTGGTGCGACTGATCCCGGCCCGCTGCCCATTCGAGCGCAACGTGGTGATCGCCGGCCACAGGCTGCTGCACATCCCACCGCTCTGCCGGATCAACCCCCTGTTCGACCAGCTGATGGCGCTGCGCTTCCGCGCCCTCTGCCGCCTGGAGGCCCAGCACCATCGCCGCCCGCAGGCCCGGCGCCAACCCACTTAAGCAACGGCAAGCTCAGGGACAGGCCAGCGCCGCCAGACGTGCTGCCAGGCGGTTGGCCTGGCGTGGGGTGAAACCGACCGCCTCCAGAGCCGAGCCGAAGCAGCCCATGAATTCCCCCACCAGCGCGGCGGGATCGATGCCGATCGCCTCCAGATCGCTGTGGACCTCCCGCAGCATCGTCATCGCCACCGGCACCACCCGCTCGCACCAGCTGGTGATCGACGCCGCCACAGCGGGAAAACGGGCGGCCAGCTGACGCTCGCCGTAGTCGAGGTGTTCGGCCTCATCGGCGAGCACCGCCGCGGTGATCGGTGCGGCGTAGGCATCAGCCACCGGCAGGTAGCAGCGGTAGGCGGCCACAGCGAAGCTTTCCACGATCAGGCACTGGATCACCAGCGCCCCCACCGAGTCCGCGGTGCTGAATGCCTCATCGAAGAGCCCGTGCAGCGACGCGAACAGCCGCCGCGCCAGGGGCAGATCAGGGCGGACAGCGAGCTGGCGGCCACAACCCACGAAATCAACGGCATGGCGGCCCTCCATCGCGGCCAGGCGCCGCAGCTCCTCGCCGTCTTCAGGCAGCATCTGGGCCAGCTTGCGAAAGTGGCGATCGGCCAGGCCCTCGCCCACGATCACGAGGCCGTTGATGCGCCCGTAGGCGTCGCGGTAAGCGGGGGTGAGTTCAGGAACGGGCATGGGCGCCTCCGGTGACGGGAACGGGATCAACCAGCAGCGGCTCGTTCATGGCGGCGCGGGCCGCCAGCCAGCGGTCTGAGGCGGGCATGGTCAGGCAGTCGTCGAACCAGGGGCCGCCCAGGGTGTAGTGCAGGATCTTCGGCGTGGCCGGCAGTGGCTGCACCCCCACCAGCACGTTCCATTCCGGCGGCAGGGCGCCGATCTCCCCATCCGCCAGCCAGTGGAACTGGTGCAGCTCCAGGCCTGAGGCGGTGTTCACGTAAGCCGGCGTGAGCGTCGTGCAGCGCGCGCAGTTGAACAGCAGCACCGACGACCAGTTCTTGCGGCCATAGGGCGTCTGGGGCATCCCCTGGAACTTCAGCCCCTCTGCGCAGACGTGCTGGTGCTTCACCAGCTGCACCGCATAGCGCTCGTCGCGCAGGGCCCAGAGCTCGGCGAGATCCGCCAGGCAGAGCATGTCGGCGTCGATGAACAGGGCCCAGCCGCAGTAACCCGCCAGCCAGGGCACCAGAAAGCGGCTGAAGGAGAACTCGGTGCTCTGGCGTGGATCGCGCTTGCGCTGATAGACCCCCGCCAGCTGATCGAGCCGCAGCTGGCCGATCAGCAGCGGCAGGCTGGAGCAGGCCTGCAACGAATCGGCGAGCACGTTCACCGCCACCCGCTCGCGCGGGTCGTAGCCGATGAACAGGCGCGGAATGTCGGCGATGGCATCCGTCATGGCGAACAGGGCCGCAGCGGTGAAGCGAGACGGATGCGATCAGCCAGCCCCAGGCGATGCAGCAGGCGGATGTGCCACCAGGTGACATCGATTTCCCACCAGCGGAACCCCATCCGGGCACTGCTGGGAAAGGCGTGATGGTTGTTGTGCCAGCCCTCACCGAACGTGAGCAGGGCCACCCACCAGTTGTTACGGGATTGATCACCGCTGGGATAGCTCACGTAGCCCCAGCGGTGAGTGGCGGAATTCACCATCCAGGTGGCGTGGTACACCAGCACCAGGCGCAGAGGGATCCCCCACAGCACCAGGGCCAGTCCGCCGGCACCGGTTGCCTCTCCGAGCCACCAGAGCAGAACGGCCAGGGGCACCTGCAGGAGCAGGAAGTTCCGGTTCAGCCAGCGGTAGTAACGGTTGCGCTGCAGATCCGGCGTGAGCATCACCACCTGACGCTTGGCGGGCACGTCCTTGAGCATCCAGCCGAAATGGCTCCACCAGAAACCCAGATGGCTGTTGTGGTGATCAGCCGGGTCGTCGGAGTGGAGATGATGGTGACGGTGCAGACCGGCCCAGTCGATCGGGCCGTGCTGACAGCTCAGCGTGCCGCAGGTGATGATCACGGCCTCCAGCCAGGCCGGCACCCGAAAGGCGCGGTGAGCCAGCAGACGGTGATAACCCAGCGTGACGCCCACGCAGGCGGTGAGCCAGTAGAGAACAACCAACACCAACACCGCCATGGGGCTCCAGAAGCCCGGCAGGAGTGCCACCAGCGCCAGGGCGTGAATCGCCACCATGAAGGCCACCGTGGCCAGGCTGGTGGGCAGATCCGCTGGAATCACAGGCACGGCTGCCGGGATCGAAGGGGAAACGGACGCGCTGGTCATCCCCCCTCCGCCGGCACCATCGGCTGGCAGAACTGACGCACCAGCAGCCCGGCAAAGCGCAGCTTCAGGCCCAGCTGCCGCAGCAGCGCGCCCCGCTCCGCCTTGGCCGCCTGGATCTGCTGGAAGCAGCTCACCAGCTGATCGCGCAGCTCCAGGAAATGGCCCTGCTCGAGGTCGAACACCCAGGGGAAGGCGCGGCGGGCGGTGCGGTTGGTCTGGCGCATCACCTCGGCATCGAAGCAACGTGGATCCATGCCCAGCAGGCGGTAGAAATCGCCCCGCTCACACACAGTGAGGCTATGGGTGAGAAACACCGACCAGAGAAAGAAACGGCTGAGCAGCCGGCCGCGCAGGCCCTGTTTGAGAGCGGGCCAGCAGCGAATCAGCAGGTTGAAGATGTCGCCGTGACGGTTCTCGTCCTGGCACCAGGGCTCGAAGAAATCGAACAGCGGCGCGAAGGCGTTGTCGGGATGGGCCTTGAGGTGCCGGTCGATCAGGATGTAACGCCAGTAGCCGATCTTCTCGGACAGAAACACCGAATACAGCACCCAGCTGAGCGGGAACCAGGTGATCGGCCGCTTGGTGCTCAGCTTGGGCAGATCGAGCTCGATGCCCTCCGCCACCAGCGCCCGGTTGAGGAAACCGGCATGGCGGGCCTCGTCGCGGGCCATCAGCTGGAACAGCCGGCCCAGCTCCTGGCGTTCGGCCTGAAACAGGCGGCGGGAGAGCTCCTTGAACAGCAGGAAGCCGGAGAACTCCGACACGCACGAGCGCACCAGATAGCTCTCGTAGGCGGTCTTGGCGTCGGGGCTCAGATCGCCCAGGCGGTCGAGCGGGGCCTTGCGGTCGAAGTGGTCGCGGTTGTGGTCGGCCTCCATCTCGGCGAGCATCGCCTCGAAGGCGGGCCGCTGCTGCTCCAGGTCGGTGCGGGCGGCCTTGTCGATCTCGGTGGTGTAGAAGCGGGGCGTGAGCAGGTCTTCGCGCAGGTGCGGGGCGGCGGGGGTGGCGGCGGCCGACTGGCTGATGGTGGCGGTCATCGGGGGGCGCTCAGGGTGAAGGAAGGGCCGGCGGCATGGACGCGGGCGTCGATCAGCCGCCTGAGCAGGGCTTCGATCGGCCCTGGGTCTGGCGCCTTAAAGGTCGGCCCGACCGGCGGGCAGGGCACCGACATCAGAAACATTGATCAACGCTATAACGACATCATGATGTTAGCAGGCAACGACGCCACGTAGCTGCTGCTGCAATCCGGATGTCCGGCCTGGTGTTGAAGGGTATCCGTTTTGCTCAATGCCATCTCTGTAACGCGATAGCAGGTTAGTATCGGCATCTGATTTCATCGATTCTGATCGCCCTTGCCCATGGAGGCCCTCGCCGACTATTTCAAGGTCTTCTCAGAGCCAAACCGCCTGGCTGTCCTTGATGCCCTGCGCGGCGGCGCTCTCAACGTCACCGCCGTGGTGGAGCGCACCGGGCTGAGCCAGGCGCTTGTCTCCAAGCATCTGAAGCTCCTCACGATCGCTGGAGTGGTGAGACGGCGCCCCGAAGGCAGCCTGGTGTTCTACGAGGTGATCGACAAAGGGGTGTTCCGGCTGATCCTGCAAGGCGACAAGCTGCTGCTGGCCACCCGTCGCCAGCAGCTAGACGCTCTCGTTGCCATTCTCTGAGTGTCTACGGCTTCTCTCGCCGAGCTGCGGCAGGCCCTGGCAGCGGGTGAGCGCTCCTTCCCAGCCCTCTTGATGAATGGGATCGATGTTGGCGGTCTGAATCTTGCCGACTGCGACCTCAGCTGTGGCTCGTTTCAGGAATCCCGCTTCGGCCACGCCAACCTCAGCGGCGCCCTGCTGGCGGGCTGCCGCTTTCAGCGGGCCCTGGTCTGGGGTGCGGACCTCTCCGGGGTGCGTGCTGCCTGGTCCTTCTGGCACGAGGCCGACCTCTCCGGCTCTCGGCTGCAGCAGGCCGATTTCGGCGGCGCGCTGATGCACCGCTGTTGCCTCCGGGGCGTGGTGGCAGCCGGCAGCCACTGGCAGGGAGCCTGCCTGGTGGAAGCCGACTTCCGCTCCGGCCTCGACCAGCTCACCGACCTCGGAGGAGCCGACTTCAGTCGCGCCGATCTGAGCTTCGCCAGCTTCGGCGGCACCCAGCTGCATGGAGCCAAACTGACCGGAGCCTGCCTCTACGGGGCCGACCTGCGCCAGGCCGATCTGCGCCAGAGCGACCTGCGTGGTTGCGACCTGCGCGACACCCAGCTCGACGGGGCCCAGCTGGAGGGAGCCCAACTGGAGGGCGCCCAGCTCAATTCCCCTTAACACTCAGGCTCACGGGCAGCGAAGCTGGCCTGGCAAGCTTTGGGCAGAATTGCCTACGAACCGGACAACCCATTAAGCCTGTATTCCGTTAGCGTTGTATCGGGATAGGCGGCAAGACATTTCGCTGATCGTTCCAGCGGCTCCGTCCTTCCCCGATCCCTCGTTCCATGCTCTCCCTGTCATGACGACTCGTTCCCTCGCTCTCTCCAGGAGCAACCCGTGGGATGCCTTCAAAGGTTGGGTGACCAGCACCGAGAACCGCCTCTACGTGGGCTGGTTCGGCGTGCTGATGATCCCCACCCTGCTGGCGGCAACGACCTGCTTCCTGATCGCCTTCATCGGCGCTCCTCCCGTCGACATCGATGGCATCCGCGAACCTGTCTCCGGCGGCCTGCTCTACGGCAACAACATCATCACCGCAGCCGTGGTGCCCTCCAGCAATGCCATCGGCCTCCACTTCTACCCGATCTGGGCCGCTTCCAGCCTGGATGAATGGCTCTACAACGGCGGCCCCTATCAATTGATCATCTTTCACTTCCTGATCGGCATCTTCTGCTGGATGGGACGTGAATGGGAGCTGAGCTATCGCCTGGGAATGCGCCCCTGGATCGCCGTCGCCTACTCCGCGCCGGTAGCCGCCGCCACCGCTGTGCTGCTGGTGTATTCAGTCGGCCAGGGCTCCTTCTCCGACGGCATGCCGCTGGGCATCTCCGGCACCTTCAACTTCATGCTGGTGCTGCAGGCAGAGCACAATGTGCTGATGCACCCCTTCCACATGCTCGGCGTGACCGGTGTGTTCGGCGGCGCCCTGTTCGCCGCGATGCATGGTTCCCTGGTAACGAGCTCCCTGGTGCGGGAGAGCACCGAAACCGAATCACTGAACAACGGCTACAAGTTCGGCCAGGAAGAGGAGACCTACAACATCGTGGCCGCCCATGGCTACTTCGGTCGCCTGATCTTCCAGTACGCCTCCTTCAACAACAGCCGCAGCCTCCACTTCCTGCTGGCTGCCTGGCCGGTGGTGGGGATCTGGTTCGCGGCCCTGGCGGTGGCCAGCTTCTCGTTCAACCTCAACGGCCTCAACTTCAACCATTCGGTGATGGATCACCAGGGTCGGGTGATCAACACCTGGGCCGATGTGCTCAACCGCGGCGGCCTGGGCATCGAAGCGATGCACGAGCGCAACGTTCACAACTTCCCGCTCGATCTGGCCAGCTCCGCCAGCACCCCCGTGGCGTTGCGCACACCTGTGATCGGTTAGTGAGCCTTTGAAGCTCATCCAGCCGATTCCGCTTCGCTCAGCAACCTGAGCAGAAAAACCTGAACAGGCCCCTCTCAGGCGCGATCGATCAGCCGGTACCCGTACCAATCCGGCACCAGAGGCTCCGCAGCGGCGCTGGAATCAGCACTCAGATGCAGGTGCCAGCCCGCCACCGACTCCAGGGCCAGGCAGTCATCAACGGCACGAAGATCATCCGTGTGGGCCTGATCAGCCCCCAGCAGCCATTGACGCTTCGCCCGTGCCCTGGCGGCCCGGGGGCTGCCGGCCACGATGAGGCCAAAGGCATGGAGTTCCGCCATCTGCCTGGGGTCATAGGCCCCCATGTTCACGAACCAGAGCCGCTCGGACCCCGCAAAGGGCTCCCGCCGGAGGCTCACCCGGTGGCCATCCGCCCGCTCCACCGCCACATAGCTGTCGAGGTGCAGGCCCCGGCGCCGTCCGAACCACTGCTCCCGCAGGGCCGGGAAAGTGGCCTCGATCGCCTCGCCCACCACAAAACGCACGTCGTGGAGCTCGATGTTGCAACCGGCCGTGCGACCGCCCAAAACCACCAGAAACAGCCGCACCTGCGGTGACCCTCAGGCGTGTTGCCGCAGGAAGGCCACACTGCTCTCCAGCTCATCGGCGAAGCGATCGATCTCCTCGAACGTGGTGGTGAAACTGAGGCTGGCGCGGGCCGAAGCGCTGATGCCGTAATGGCGATGAAGCGGCTGGGTGCAGTGATGACCACTGCGGATGCAGATGCCACTGGCATCAAGCAGTGCCGCCAGATCATTGGCATGGAGTCCATCGACGGTGAAGGCCGCCAGGGCGCCACGGTCGGGCTGCTGCTCAGGACTGGGGCCCAGCAGACGCAGGCCTTCGATCGCCTGCAGACGCTCGAACAGGCGGCCAGTGAGTTGCTGCTCCCAGGCGTGGATCCGCTCCAGGCCCAGGGCGCTGAGATAGTCGAGCGCCGCGCCCATGCCGACGGCCTCACCGATCGCCGGGGTGCCTGCCTCGAACTTGTGGGGGAGTTCAGCCCAGGTGCTGGTCTCGAGAAAAACGTCCTGGATCATTTCACCGCCACCGAGAAAGGGCGGCATCGCCTCCAGCAACGCTTCCCGGGCCCAGAGGAAGCCCATGCCGGTGGGGCCACAGAGCTTGTGGGAGGAGCCCACCAGAAAATCAGCGCCCAGCTGGGCCACATTCACCGGCAGATGTGGCAGGCTCTGGCAGGCGTCCACCAGCAGCAGGGCGCCAGCGTCGTGGGCCAGCTTCGCCACCGCCGCGATCGGATTGAGGCAACCCAGGGTGTTGCTGATCTGAACCAGGCTCACCAACCGGGTGCGCTTGCCGAGCTTGGCTTCAAGGTCGGCAAGATCGAGCTCTCCGGATTCACTCAGACCGACATGGCGAAGCACCGCCCCGGTGCGGGCCGCCAGCAGTTGCCAGGGAACCAGATTGCTGTGGTGCTCCATCACCGAAAGCAGGATCTCGTCGCCAGGACGGATGACCGCATCACCCCAGCTGCGGGCCACGAGGTTGATCGCCTCGCTGGCGTTGCGGGTGAACACGATCTCGCGCGGCGTGGCGGCACCGATGAAGCTGGCCGCCTTGGCGCGGGCCCCTTCGAAGGCGTCGGTGGCGCGGGCACTGAGCTGGTGGGCGCCGCGGTGCACGTTGGCGTTGTCCCGGCTGTAGTAGGTGTGCAGGGCTTCCAGCACCTGACGGGGCTTCTGGCTGGTGGCGGCGTGATCGAGATAGATCAGCGGCTGACCGAGGCATCCCTGCTGGGCGAGCAAGGGAAAATCCGGCCGGGTCTGGGCGGCCAGGGAGCCCACCGGCTCAGCGGGCCGTCTGGTCTCGGCCTCCAGGCACTGCTCCAACCGAGGTGCCGTGGGCGGCTGGCTGGGGAGAGCGGTTGTCATCGGTGATCAAGCCTCCACCATCAAGCGTTGCAGGGGATTCCAGACGGCGGCAGCAGCGGGAAAATCCCGCAACACCTCCTGGCAAAAGCCCCGCCTCAGCAGGCGGGAGGCCGTCGCCGCGTCGATGCCCCGACTCTGAAGGTAGAAGAGCTGATCGGCCTGCAGCCGGCTCACGGTGGCGCCGTGGGTGCAGCGCACGTCGTCGGCAACGATCTCCAGCTGCGGCTTGGTGTCGATGCGGGCCTGATCGGAGAGCAGCAGGTTGCGACTGAGCTGATTGGCATTGGTGCGCTGGGCCTGCCGCGGTACAGCCACGGCACCGTTGAACACACTGTGGCCCTGATCAGCGGCGATGGCCTTGTGCAGTTGCTCCAGAGCGCCATCCGGGCCGAGAAACCTCACCTGGCTGTGGGTATCGGCCAACTGATCCCGCTCAGCCAGCTGCAGCGCCTTCAGCTCGGTGTGGGCTGCACCATCGCGCTGGGTGATGCGGGGCTCGAAGCGTGACAGAGCCCAACCCCGGCTGGCCATGACCGAGCGGAACCGGCTTTCACTGGCCTGCTCCACCGCCAGGTGCCCCAGAAAACAGGCTTCCGCCTCGCCGAGGGCCAGCAGGCCATGGAGCAAGTGGGCCTGCCTGCCGAGCTGGGCCTCCACCACCAGGCTGCTCAGGCTGGCCCCGGAGCCAAGCTGAACCTGAAGCACCTCCAGGCTGGCCTTCTCCTCGAGCAGCAGCAGCACCCGCACCGGTCGAAGGGTGTGCTGGGCATCGGCCACGCAGACCAGCTCCAGCGTTTCGGCGATCACTCCGCTGACCCGCAGGGCCAGGCAATGGCTGACGGTGGCCTGATTGAGCTCCACCGGCCAGTGCTGCTCGCAATCGCAGCCGGCCAGGCTGCGGCCCAGGGCCTGATGCAGTTCGTCGGAGCTGAGCCGACTCAGCCCGGGGGGAAGGGTCTGACCGGCCAGAGGGTCGCTGCGGCCATCGAGCCAGAGCCGCAGGCTTCCCGGCGCCGGCGCCGGCCAGCCAGCCGACGGCAAGGAGGAGCCGACCGCGGCTGTGAGCGGGTTGAGGCTGAGCGGATCGAGAGCTTTGAGAGGGGTCAGGTCGGTGAATCGCCAATCTTCCTGGTGGCGGGATGGGAGCGACTGGCGGATCAGCGCCTCCCGCCCCCGCACCTGGACGGCCTCAAGCTCACCGCTGGGGACGGGCAGATGGCTCAGCAGGCGCCTGGCCCAGGCGTCGTCGACGGCCCTGTCCGCAAGTCTGGATGAGACCACCATCAAGCCACCTCGAGAACGGCCAACTCCTGGTCCACCCAGTCGTAACCGCGTTCTTCAAGTTCCAGGGCCAGCTCCTTGCCACCGGTGCGCAGGATCCGTCCCGCCGCCATCACGTGAACGAAATCAGGGGTGATCACATCCAGCAGCCGTTGATAGTGGGTGATCAACAGGGTGGCATTGTCAGGCGTGGCCAGCTGGTTCACGCCACCGGCCACGATCCGCAGAGCATCGATATCAAGACCGGAATCGGTTTCGTCAAGGATCGCCACCACCGGCTCCAGCAGAGCCATCTGGAGAATTTCGTTTCGCTTTTTCTCTCCACCGGAGAAACCCTCATTGACACTGCGCTCCAGAAAAGCGGCATCCATCTGAACCACCTTGAGGCGATCGCGAACAACATCCTCAAAAGCGAAGGTGTCGAGCTCCTCCTTGCCCAGCTCGCCACGGCGGGCGTTGGTGGCCACCCGCAGAAACTCCAGATTGCTCACACCAGGAATTTCGACCGGATACTGAAAGCCGAGGAACAGACCGATGCGGGCCCGTTGCTCCGGATCCAGATCCAGCAGATCGCTGCCCCGGTAACGAACGCTGCCGGCAGTGACGCTGTAGGCGGGATGGCCGGCGAGCACCTTCGAGAGAGTGCTCTTACCACTGCCGTTGCGCCCCATGACGGCGTGGATCTCGCCGGCACGGATGCTGAGATTCACCCCTTTGAGAATCGGCTGGTCGGCAACCGTGGCATGGAGATCAACAATGTCGAGCAGCAGGTCGGCGTCGGGGCGGATCACAGGAAAACGGGAAGAGGAACGAAAAAACTCAGAGAGAAAAAGAAACGGAGATCCAGGACGCTCAGCCCACCGAGCCTTCAAGCTTCAGTGCCAGCAACTTGTCGGCCTCGGCGGCGAACTCCATCGGCAGTTGGTTGAAGACATCGCGGCAGAAGCCACTCACCATCATCGATACTGCCTCCTCGAAACCGATACCGCGACTCTGGAGGTAGAAAAGCTGGTCGGCGGAGATCCGGCAGGTGCTGGCTTCATGCTCAACCGTGGACTCGGGCTGTTGGGAGCGGATGTAGGGATAGGTGTTGGCAGCGGCCTGATCACCGATCAACATCGAATCACACTGGCTGTAATTCTTCGCTCCCACGGCCTTCGGGCCGATCTGGACAAGGCCTCGGTAGCTGTTGGAAGAATGGCCGGCGCTGATCCCCTTGCTCACGATCGTGGAGCGCGTGCGGGGGCCCACATGAATCATCTTGGTGCCGGTATCAGCCTGTTGGCGATTGTTCGTGAGAGCAACTGAATAAAATTCCCCGACCGAGTCTGCTCCCTGCAGAACACAGCTTGGATATTTCCAGGTGATCGCCGAGCCGGTTTCCACCTGGGTCCAGCTGATCTTGCTGCGATCGCCACGACAGTGGCCGCGCTTGGTCACGAAATTGTAGATTCCACCCTTACCGGATTCATCACCGGCGTACCAGTTCTGAACAGTTGAATACTTGATTGAGGCATCATCGAGCGCCACCAGTTCCACCACGGCCGCATGGAGCTGGTTGGTGTCGAACATCGGGGCGGTGCATCCCTCCAGATAACTGACCGAGGCCCCTTCTTCGGCAATGATCAAGGTGCGTTCAAATTGTCCGGTATCACCAGAATTGATTCGAAAATAGGTGGAAAGTTCCATCGGGCATTCGACACCCTTTGGAATGAATACAAAGGAGCCATCACTGAACACAGCAGAATTGAGAGCCGTGAAATAATTGTCGCTGGCGGGTACAACCGAGCCGAGATAGCGCTCGATCAACTCGGGGTGGTCCTTCACCGCTTCACTGATCGAGCAGAACACCACGCCGTGCTCAGCCAGCTTTTCGCGATAGGTGGTGGCAATCGAAACACTGTCGAAGACTGCGTCCACCGCCACATTGCTGAGTCGCTTCTGCTCACTCAGGGGAATCCCTAACTTTTCGAAGGTTTCGAGCAGCTTGGGATCCACCTCATCGAGGCTGGCTTTCTTCTCCTGCTGCTTGGGTGCGGCGTAATAGATGATGTTCTGATAATCGATTTCCGGGTGGTTCACCGCAGCCCACTGGGGTTCCTCCATCCGCAGCCATTGCCTGAAAGCCTTGAGGCGAAATGCCAGCAAAAAAGCTGGTTCGTTCTTCTTGGCTGAAATCAGACGCACAACATCTTCACTGAGGCCCTTGTCAATCTTCTCGGTTTCAATATCGGTAACGAAGCCGTATTGATAAGGCTTGCTGACAAGATCACTGACAGTGGAGGTGGTGCTCATGGGCCTCAGGGGGTGGAACCGGCGGTGTGGGTGCGAATCTCATCGAGGCTGATGCTCTGGGTATCACCCCGGAAGGGATTTTCTTCGGTGAGGAAGAGCATGCAGTGACATTCCTTGCGCTCGCGCATCGGAACACAGGGGCAGTTCCAGAAGGCCTGTGAAACCTCAGCTTCCTTGTCTTCGTAGTGGCGGCAAGGGCAGAGGGCACCGCCCAGTTGCTCCTTGTGGCGGGCCAGACCTTCAAGCACCACGGCCGTCACCCCTGGATCACTGCAGAAAAAAGTGCCTGTGCGCTGGGCATAGGTTTCGGCGAATTTCCGGATGACCTCCAGGCTTTCGGTGGATGGAGCCGCCGCAGCGGAGGGAGCATCGGACATGGGTTGAACTGGGGAGAGGAAACCGCTGCCATTGTGAGGATGACGGCGCCACCGGAGAACCGTCAAAATCGGTGATGCCGGCAGGCCGCAAATAACGAAACACTGTAGTTTCGTTATCTGGACAGCCTAAGGCACCGATGTCGGTGCTGGGGGCCTGACCGAGCGGCCCCACAGCCACCCGCCAGGCGTGGCAGGGTGTGGCCAGGACCGTGTCTCGCCAGACCATCCTCACCCCCTGATGAGTTCCACCACCCAGACCCCAACCCGTGAGGCGGCCCTCACACTCCTGCTGCGTCAGGGCGAGGCCACGGCTGCGGATCTCTCCGAACAGCTCGCTGTTTCCGTGCAGGCGATGCGTCGTCACCTGCGCGGCCTCGAGGAAGAAGGCCTGGTCGAAGCCAGCCCGAGCGCCGAAGGGCCTGGACGGCCCAGCAATCACTGGCGCCTGACCAGCATTGGCCGCCATCAGTTTCCCGATGGTGGCGAACAGTTCGCCCTCGGCCTGCTGCAGTCGATGGCCGCCAGCCTGCCCCCCGACATGCTCACCAGGCTGCTGCGGCAGCAGGCCGTGGTCAAGGGCGCATCGGATCGGCTCCTGATCGGCACCGGCAGCCTGGCCGAGCGGCTCGGCCGTCTGGTGGAACTGCGCCGCCAGGAGGGCTACGTGTCCGAATGCAGCCGGGAGGCCGAGGGTGGCTCCTGGTGCATGCGGGAGTTTCGTTGTTCCGTCGCCAGGCTCGCCGATCAATTCCCCCAGATCTGCGATCAGGAGTTGCAACAGATCCGCCACACCTTCCCGGATTGCAGCGTGGAGAGGGTCCACTGGCGGCTGGAAGGGGGGCATTCCTGCGGGTTCCGCCTCACCCCCCGCTCCGCCACCGCCAGTCCCGTCGACCGAGAAAGCGATGGCTGAGGCGGGGCCCCTCAGCAGTCAGGAGATGGTGTTGCTGGAATCCAGCCTGCTTCCTTCCCTGGAGCGCCACCACCTGCGCCTGCTGGCCCACAGCCTTCGCACCCTGCAACAGATCGCCGGTCCCTCGCAGGGAGAGATTCCCTCCGGGCCGCAACTGGAGAGCTGGCTGGCCGAGCAACCCCAGCTCAAGGCGGAGCCTGTTTTTCAGCAGGATTTCCGGCGGCAGCTCGAAAAGGCGGCCCGCCAGCTGGAAGGCATTGCCGCTTCGCTGGGGAAGGGGGCCCTGACCCTGGATCTCAGCGACCTGTGTCGCTGGGCTGACGCCCAGGCCCGCACAAGGCTCACACCACCAGGCTGACTCCAGCTATGGCGAGCAGAGCTGCCACCAGACCGGTCCAGCCGGGGCTGTCCCCCTCCCAATGGGCCAGGGGAAGGGCCATCACCGGAGCAGTGGAGAGCAGAGCCACTGCCATCCCCGCCGGCAGGTGCTGCAACGCCGTCTGCTGCAGCAGGATCCCGAAGGTGGTGCCGAGCAGGGTGGCGAGCAGCACCAGGGGCCAGCGGCGCCAGGCCAGACGGGGACCTGCCCCCTGGGGTGGCCAGTGCCGCAGCAGGGGCACCATCACCAGCGTCGCCGCCGCCAACCGCAACGTGGCCGATTGCAAGGGGCTCAGATCAGAAGCCAGCAGCGCGGTTCGGGAGAGCAGCGCACCGCCGCTGCCGCAGAGCAGGGCCGCAAGGGCCAGCAGCAGACCCAGTCGCTGCCCCCCGGGCCGCTGGGCTGCCGGCGGCTGCTGACGCGCCACCACCAGCACCGCCAGACCGATCAGCCCCACCCCCAGCCACTGCTCGGGAGCAGGCAGCTCGCTGAGGAACAGGGCCCCACCCAACACCGTCACCACAGGACCGCCAGCCTCGATCGTGAGGGTGCGGCGGGTGCCGAGCCGGCGCAGGGCGGCGAAATAAAAGCTGTCCCCCAGGGCGATTCCGACCACGCCGCTGGCCAGCAGCAGGGCAACGGCGCCGGGCTGGACGTGCCAGAGGCCCAGCAGCACCAGCGGCAGCTGAACAGCCAGGGCCAGCAGATTCTTGAGCAGATTCAACTGGGCCGACGACAGGGAGGTCGGCAGGCGCCGCCACAGGCTGCTGGCCAGGGCCCAGCAGAGCGCCGCCGCCAGGGCGGCCAGGACTCCCGTGGAGGCCACCAGTGACGGGAGGGGTGTGGGCCTTGCGATCATCGCTGCAGCCGTGACCCTGCCGTGAGTGTTCCGATCGCCGATGCCATCAGCTTCTTCAGACTCAGCTGCGGCCGCTGGCGCTCCCAGCGCACCAGCCATCACCTGCTGCACCGCCGCGCGGAAGCCGGCGGCTCGCTGATCGAGGTGGTGGAAGTGGCCGCCGAGGATCCACGCCTGGCAGCGATCGCCGTGCTGCATGGCCAGGAGCCGACCGCACTCGTGGGTGGCTGCCAGGTGCGCTGGAGCGGTTCGATGGCCTGGGACAAGGCCGGGGAAGACCATCAGGGCGAATCGGTGTTCGGCCTGATTCCTACCGATGCTCTGGGCCGGCAGGGGCTGCTGCTGCGGGATCGGGGCTACGCCGAAACCGCCCCGGTGGCCGGCCACTTCCAGATGGACGACCGCGACGGGCTGCTGCTCACCACGGGCTACGAAACGATGAACTCGCTTGAGCGCTTCTGGTTCCCCACGCCGAACCTGCGGCTGCGCACCAGCACCGTGGAGGGGCTTTCGAACACCGCCTCGTTCTGTGTGGAGAGCCGTTGCCTGGATGGGACCCCGCCGGCAGGCCAGGGAGCCGGCAACGGAGTGGCCGCCGACGCGGTTTCCGCCTTCGGCTGGTGAGAGCCAATCATTACGGACTGTGAGCCCTGGCCTGGGGCGCCTGGGTTGACCCGAGCCCTACTTCTACGATCCACAGCGACGGTTGACGATGCACGTGTGGCTATCCCGCTTCTGAAGTACGCGCCGACAACCCAGAACTCCCGCGTGGAGCCGTATCGCGTCGGTTCCGACGAGGATCCAAAAACGGTGTCCATCGACAAGGCCATCGATCGGGAAGCCCAGAACTTCGTGATCGAAACGGCCTACCGACAGATCTTCTTCCACGCCTTCAAGGTTGACCGCGACAGGATTCTCGAATCGCAATTGCGCGATGGACAGATCACCGTGCGGGATTTCATCCGCGCTCTCTGTCTTTCCGACACTTTCACCCGCAGCTTCTACAACCTCAACAACAACTACCGGGTCGCCCGCCACCTGGTGGAGAAGCTGCTCGGCCGGCCTGTCTACGGCAAGGCCGAGGAGATCGCCTGGTCTGCCGTGATCATGACCAAGGGTGTCGCCGGGGCCGTTGACCAGATCCTCGACAGCGCCGAGTATCTGGACAACTTCGGCTACGACACCGTTCCTTTCCACCGCAACCGGGTGGTCGGATCGAGAGAGGTGGGCGAAACCCCCTTCAACATCACTTCGCCGCGCTACGAGGCTTATCACCGCGGCGTGCTCGGCTTCCCCCAGATCATCTACACAGGCAGCACCCGTTCCCTGCCTGCTCGGGCTCGCCAGCGCCGAGGCGGCTTCCCCGAAGATTATCTGCCCTGGGTCCGGCAGCTCCCTGCTCTCCGCAGCGGTGCCGCCTCATCCGGCAGTGTCGGCATGGACTACCTCGCCAAGGTGCCCTACCGGAGCATCGGGCGCTGAGCAGGGCTCGCTGAAAACCCTTGCCCTTCCTGAAAACGGCGGATTCTCACCGCCGTTTTTTCATGTTCTGTGGCATCCTCTCAGGCGTCAGTGGTTGCTGACGCCCCGGACCCAAGAGCGTTCCTCTCTGGCAATCTCCTGCAGAGTGATTAAAAAGAGGCGTAGCGAGTGACTCAGGCATTTTCTTCTCTGGCGAAAATGACCCTGAGGCAGCTCCGGCAGGTTGCCAACGGTCTTGGTGTCGGCCTTTACAGCCGCCAGTCGAAGCAGGAGCTCACCGAAGCGATCGCCGACAACCAGCCTGGCGATTCTCCGGCTGCTGGCCCGCCGGGTGGCTCAACGGCCACTGTTGCTGTAGCGAGCCTTGCCGAGATGGAAGCAGGCCTTCCTCCAGCCCCCCGGCCAGCCGCCCAGACCAAGGTGGTGTTTCTCCCCCGCGATCCTCAGTGGGCGTATGTGTTCTGGGAAATCGCCGACGCAGATCGCCAGCAGGCCTTCAGCTCAGGCGCCAGCCAGCTTTGCCTGCGGTTGGCCGATGTCACAGGGCTCAGCGGCGGTGCAGCCCACTCCCAGACCCTCCAGGAGGTGCCGGTCGACAGCCATGCCACTGAGTGGTACCTGCCGGTGCCGATGAGTGATCGGGATTACCGCGTTGAGCTGGGCTGCCGCAAAGCGGGCGGAGGCTGGATTTCCCTGGGTTTCTCTGCTGCCGCCCGCGTCCCTGCTCTCCATCCAAGCGAACAGATTCTCGATCAGTTCGTGCCCTTCTCGCTTGAAACCCCCCCCAGCCCAGGCTCGTTGCCCAGTCCGGTCGACGCCCCATACAACGATCTGCACGAACGGCTCTACCGGAAAGCCTCCCTGCAGAGCATGGGCGGCGTGAGCCCCGGAATCCGTTTCGGCAGGGGTTCCGAAGCCTTTCATGAGCTCGGTGAGCGTGGGGTCGGTCCCGACCACCGCAGCCTCTCGGATTCAGGTATCGGAGTGTGGGCCAGTGGCCGCCATCAATCGGGGATCGGTGGAGTGCCTGCCCGCGAGCGCTCCTTCTGGCTGGTCGCTGACGCTGAATTGATCGTCTACGGATCAACTGATCCTTCCGCCACCCTGTTGATCGGCAGCGAAAGCGTCCCCCTCTCGGCCGAGGGAACCTTCCGGATCCAGGTGCCGTTCCGCGATGGCGAGCAGATCTACCCGATCGAGGCGATCGCCGCCGATGGCGAGCAGAAACGCAACATCACCCTCCAGTTCGGTCGCACCACTCCGGAAGACAGAACCAATCCAGCCAGCCAGGCTTCCCCTGAATGGTTCTGAGCTGATGCGTGCCCTGGTGGCCTTGACCCCCCTGGCCGGGAGCCTGGTCCTGCCGATCCTTGTACCGATCCTGATGGTTCGCTTCAGCGTCGCTGCTGGAGTTGCAGTTGCTGTGGTGGCCAGTTGCCTCTGGTTCACGTTGATGCTTCGCACCGCCGAAATGCCCGGCCACTCCTGAGCCGAGTCGGGAGAGAGTTCAAATCCCGGACGACGGGGAACGCTGAGGGAAGCCAGCCCTGCTCCCCCCTTGAATCGATCCCCTTCGCCCCGCCCAGGCCGCCATGCCCCAGCTGGCACTGCGGCCCTGATGGGCCTTGCCCTCGGCCTGGCCGGATGCAGCGCCACAGCACGGATCATCGGCCAGGCTCCAGCCGATCTGCCGTTGCCGCCAGGCATGGAGGTGGCCTTCAACCACCGCAGCGACCACCATTACCACAGCCCGATCAACGGCCGTCGGCGCAGCGGCGACGATCTGGAGGCCCTGGTGCTCGGGACGATCCAGCGGGCCGAAACCGACATCCAGATGGCGGTCCAGGAGCTCTCCCTGCCCAGGGTGGCCGAGGCCCTGGTGGCCAAGCACCGGGCGGGAATCAAGGTGCGGGTCGTGCTGGAGAACACCTACAGCACCCCCTGGAGCCTCCAGCATCCAAGTGAGCTGAACCCCCACAAACGCCTCCGCCACACCCAGCTCTCCGCCCTGGCCGATCGCAATCACGATGGGTTGCTCAGCAGCGATGAGCGGCGAGCCGGGGATGCGGTGGCCATCCTGCAGCGGGGCGGGGTGCCCCTGATCGATGACACGGCGGACGGCAGCGCTGGCAGCGGCCTCATGCACCACAAGTTTCTGGTCGTTGATGGCCGCTGGCTGGTCACCGGCTCAGCCAACTTCACGCCGTCCTGCATTCATGGCGATGCCGGTGACTCGCGAACCCTGGGCAATGTCAATCACCTGCTCCGCATCGAGAGCCCGGCGCTCAGCGCCCTGTTCGACGCCGAGTTCGAGCGGATGTGGGGCGATGGTCCGGGCGGAAGCCCCGACAGCCGCTTCGGCATCGGCAAGGAGTCCGGCCCGGTTCAGGCGGTGATGGTGGGGCCGACCCGGGTGGAGGTGTTGTTCGCCCCCCAGCGACGGCGCGATCCCGCCAATGGGCTGTCCCTGCTGGCGGAGCGCATGTCCCAGGCCCAGACCAGCCTGGACATGGGGCTGTTCGTCTTCTCCGCCCAGATCCTTGCCGACCGGCTGGCCGAGCTGCAGCAGCGCGGCGTCAGGATCCGCCTGCTGGCCGATCCAGGTTTCGCCAGCCGCTCCTTCTCCGAGGTTCTCGACCTGCTCGGCGTGGCCCTGCCCGATCGGTTCTGCAAGCTGGAGGCAGGCAACACCCCCTGGCAGCAGCCGATCGAGGGGGTGGGAACTCCGCAGCTGGCGCGGGGCGACAAGATGCACCACAAGATCGCGGTGATCGATGCCCACCAGGTGATCACGGGCTCCTTCAACTGGAGTCCGGCAGCGGCCCATGCCAACGATGAAACCCTGCTGATCCTGCATTCACCGGCGCTGGCTGCCCACTTCTCACGGGAGATGGATCGAATGTGGCAAAGTGCGGAGCTGGGCATCACCGCAAGGATGCAACGCAAGCTGGACAAGATGCGCCGGGCCTGCGGCAGCGGCAGCCAACGGCCACTCGCCGCGCAGCGAAGCTGAGGCCACCGATGGGGCAGCCGGTGGTGATTGTCGGTGCCGGCCCTGCCGGCGCCTGCCTGGCTCTGCTGCTGGCCGAGCGCGGCCTGTCCGTCACCCTGATCGAGGCCGCCAGGAATCCGGGCGGTCGTTTCCGCGGCGAGGCTCTGATGCCCTCAGGCCTCGAGGCACTTGATCAGATCGGGCTGACGCCGTTGCTGGACACCCTCCCGGTGCGCCCGTTGGATGGCTGGTCCTTCCGGGTCAACGGGCGGGAGCTGTTCCGCGTCGACGAGCCGATCGGCTCCGAACGACCCTGCACCCTGATCTCCCAGCCGGCTCTGCTGGAGGCCGTGATCGCCAGAGCCACAGTTTGTGGCGGTTTCCGCTGGCTGCCGGGCCAGAGCGTTCTGGCCCCGGTGATGGACAAGGAACGGGTGGCCGGGGTGCGCCTCGCCGACGGGCGGGTCCTGGCCGCCAGCCTGGTGATCGCCGCCGATGGGCGTTCCTCGCTGCTGCGTGGCAAGACGGGGCTGGTGCTGGAGCGAAGCGAGAGCCCGATCGACCTGCTCTGGTTCAGGCTGCCGGCTCACCCGCGCTTCGAAGCCGACAACCTGTTCATGGTTCAGCTGGGTGAGGGCGGCGGCTTCAGTGTTTTCCACGGCACCGCAGCCGGGGAACTTCAGCTCGGCTGGCTGCTCACCAAGGGTGCATCGATCGAGCGGAGTGCTTCCGCCTGGGCGGAAGCCTTCGCCCTGCTCTCTCCGGACTGGCTGGCGACCCACTTCCGGGCCCAGGCCGCAGCGATCGAGGCACCCCAGAAGCTTTCCGTGCAGGTGGGGTTTGCGCCCCAGTGGCATCGGAGCGGTCTGCTGCTGCTCGGCGACGCCGCCCATCCGATGAGCCCGATCCGGGCCCAGGGCCTCAACATGGCCCTGCGGGATGCCGTGGTGGCGGCCAATCACCTGGTGCCCCTGCTGCGAAGCCATCCCACGCCCCAATCCATCGACCAGGCCTTCGCCGCCATCCAGGCCGAGCGGGAGCCGGAGATCCTCCAGGCCCAGGCACTCCAACGCGCTGAAGCGCGGCAGGGAGAGCTGCTGGCCCGCAGCCCCCAGTTGCGCCAGCTGGTCGCCAGGCTGAGCCCCTGGATCGGCCCCTGGATCAGACGGTCCTGGATCGCGCGACAACGCAGTCTGCGCGAAGGGCTCGGACCCGTGCGCCTCGGCGTCTGAGCGGCAGCGATGATGGATACCGTGCCATCGGATCATCCATGGGTCGAATACGCCTTGTCGCCCTGCCGCTGTTCGCCCCCTGGTTCGGCCTGATGATCCTGGGCTGCTTCTCCGCGGCCCAGACCAGGGAGCTGCCCACCTACCCGAGCAGCAGCACCCTGCGGGAGGTGCAGCTGGCCACATTCGCCTGTTCCCGTAGCAACGCGGAGGCTGATTGCAGCCGTGCCCGCTCCCTGGCCAATCCCCTGATGGACAACCCGCTTCTGCCGTCGTTCTGCAAGGACGGAGTCTGGGAGATTCTCCAGAAAGCCCAGCCGGCGGCGGCCAACTCCTTCGAACGACGCGATGCCCTCGACCAGGCCGGAGAGCGGTTGGTCAGTCGCTGCCAGGCCCGCGAAAAAGCCAGACCGGCGACCAAGCCGCCAGCAGGCCAGGGTCCCTCCGGCCCGGGCGGCGGATCAGGATTTGGGATCGGCCCCAGCAGGAACTGAGACCCGGCCGCTGGATCAGGGTCGGGGGGAGGCAACCACCCCGCTGCCGGTGCTGGAGAGCGGCTGGCTCGAGAGTTCCAGGAGCTGGCGGGACGTGGCTTCCATGAACGCCACCGTCCATCCGGTTGTGACGACCACCCGGTCCGTGAACGCGCAGAGTTCCGAGCGCTGGCCATGGGCCTCGCAACTGGCCGACAAGCCAAGCAGGGCGTTGGTCAGCTTGCCCCGCAGACAGTGCTCCGTCCCGGATTGGGACAGCACAGCTTCCGCCGCTGTGCGGGTGGATTGAACGGCCTCCGCGAGCCCGCCGGACCCGGACCCGGCGTTGACGGGGGGGGCGGCTGAAACGGCGGCGGCAATCAGCAGACTGGCCGGAAGAAGAGAGCCCATGGCATGGAAAAGCATCAGCAGCCGCATCTGTTCCAGCTCAGCGCACCGTCTCAACGTAGCCAATCCGTGCCGATCAAACAGCAGGGTTAGCCTGCGATTCCCCGTCTTCGGTGGTATGGCCAGCAGCGCATCCGACAGCCTCACTGCCGAAGCAGTGAATCATGTGGAGCTGAGCGCCCCCTTCACCGACCAGAAACCCGGCACGTCCGGCCTGCGCAAGAGCAGCCGACAGTTCGAGCAGCCCCACTACCTGGAGAGCTTCGTGGAGGCGGTGTTCCGGGTGGTGCCCGGCGTGGCGGGGGGCACGCTGATCCTTGGCGGCGACGGCCGCTACGGCAATCGCCGCGCCATCGATGTGATCACACGCATGGCCGCCGCCCATGGGGTGGCCCGATTGATCACCACCACCGGCGGGATCCTCTCCACCCCCGCCGCCTCGAATCTGATCCGCAAGCACCAGGCCATCGGCGGCATCATCCTCTCGGCCAGCCACAACCCCGGCGGCCCCGAGGGCGATTTCGGCGTCAAGGTGAATGGGGCCAATGGCGGGCCGGCGCCTGAATCGATCACCGATGCGATCTACAGCGCCACCACCCAGCTGGAGGGCTACCGGATCGTTGACGCAGCGACGCCCTCCCTGGAGGCGCCGGGCACCTACACCCTGGGCGGGCTGAGCATCGAGGTGATCGATGGAGTCGACGACTACGTGTCACTGCTGCAGGGCCTGTTCGATTTCGACGCGATCAGCCAGATGCTGCGGGGCGACTTTCCGATCGCCTTTGATGCCATGCATGCCGTCACCGGTCCCTACGCCAGCCGCCTGCTGGAGGGGCTGCTGGGGGCACCGGCCGGCACGGTGCGCAACGGCATCCCCCTGGAGGATTTCGGTGGGGGCCACCCCGACCCCAACCTCACCTATGCCCATGAGCTGGCCGAGCTGCTGATGGGCTCAGACGCCTTCCGCTTCGGGGCCGCCTGCGACGGCGACGGCGACCGCAACATGATCCTGGGCCAGCGCTGCTTCGTGAACCCCAGCGACAGCCTGGCGGTGCTCACCGCCAATGCCGGTCTGGCTCCCGGCTATGTGGGCGGGCTCGCCGGAGTGGCCCGCTCCATGCCCACCAGCGCGGCTGTGGATGTGGTAGCCAAGGATCTGGACATTCCCTGTTTCGAAACGCCCACGGGCTGGAAGTTCTTCGGCAACCTGCTTGATGCCGGCCGCATCACGCTCTGTGGTGAGGAGAGCTTTGGCACCGGCAGCGACCACATCCGCGAGAAAGATGGCCTCTGGGCCGTGCTGTTCTGGCTGCAGATTCTGGCGGTGCGGCGCTGCTCGGTGGCCGAAGTGATGACCAGCCACTGGAGCCGCTACGGCCGCCACTATTACTCCCGCCACGACTACGAAGCGATCGCCAGCGACCGGGCCCATGGCCTCTACGACCGCCTGAAGGGGATGCTGCCCTCCCTGGTTGGGGCGAGCTTCGCCGGCCGCAGCATCACCACCGCCGACGACTTCAGCTACGTCGATCCGGTGGACGGCTCACTCACCAGCGGCCAGGGTCTGCGCCTGCTGCTCGATGACGGCAGCCGGGTGGTGTTCCGCCTCTCCGGCACGGGCACCCAGGGGGCCACCCTGCGCCTCTACCTGGAGAGCTATGTGGGCACCGGCGGCAACCTGGATCAGGATCCACAGCAGGCGCTCGGGGATCTGATCAGCGCCGCCGACCAACTCGCCGAGATCCGCAGCCGCACCGGCATGGAGCGGCCCACGGTGATCACCTGACACCTTCGCCCTGGCTCAGTCGCCCCGCTGATCGAGGGGGGCACCTGGCTCGCCGCGGCGGGTGAGGCTGATCTGGCGCAGCGTTTCCCCCCAGACGCCGCAGAAGCCTGCCATCCCCACCACCACCACCCAGAAGCGGGGATGAATCGCTGGCAGCAACTCGCCGGGCGTTCGAGACACCCGGTGGGCGAGCGTCAACAGCACCAGGGCCGCAAGGACGTTGATGGCTCCTGCCAGCACGACGCGGCGGCGATCGACCCGCAACTGGCGCCGCGGAATGTAACCGGCGGGCCGGGGCAGGGGCATCTCAGGCGGCCGGCCCTGCCGGCAGCACCGGCTCGGTGGCCTGGCTGGCCGGGAACCAGGTGGCTTCCAGCTGCTTCATCAGCACATAGAACGACGGCACCACGAACAGGCTGAGCCCGGTGGCCACCAGCAGCCCGCCGAAGATCACCGCCCCCAGCGACTGCTGGCTGAGGGCCCCGGCCCCTGAGGCCACCAGCAGGGGGAAGAATCCCGCCAGGGCCGCCATCGCCGTCATCAGGATCGGCCGCAGGCGGGAGCAGGCGGCGGCCATCGCCGCTTCGGTGGCGCTCATTCCCTGCTCCATGCGCTGGTTGGCCAGATCCACGATCAGGATGCCGTTCTTGGCCGCAAGGCCGATCAGGGTGACCAGGCCCACCTGGGCATACACGTTGTTCACCTGGCCGCGCAACACCAGGAACATCAACGCTCCGAGCATCGCCAGGGGCACCGTCATCAGAATGATCAGCGGATCGATGTAGCTGCCGTACTGGGCGGAGAGCACCAGATACACCACCACGATCCCGAGCGCGAACACCAGGATCGCCAGGGCGCCGGCCTGCACCTCCGAGCGGGTCAGGGCCGACCAAGCCGAGCCGATGTTGGCGAAATTGAAGCGACGGAACACGGCGGCGATGGTGTCGATCGCCTGGCCGCTGCTCTTGCCGGCAGCTTCCACCCCCTGGATCAGCACGGAGCGGTAGAGGTCGAAGTGGCTGATGATCGGCGGGGCGCTGTCGAGGCGCGCCTTCACCACATTGGAGAGCGGCACCAGCGCGCCGGCACGGTTGCTGATGTTGAGATTGTTCAGGTCCTGAATCATGCCGCGATGGCTGGCATCGGCCTGCACAACCACCTGGCGGTATTGCTGCTGCTCGTAGGTCTGATTCACGAAGCTGCCGCCGGTGAGGGTGCCCAGGGCCTCCATCGCGGCGCTGTAATCGATGTCGAGCGAGGCCATGCGGTCGCGGTCGACATCCAGCCGCCATACCGGGGCATCACTGACGAACTGGGTGTAGAGGTTGCCGAAGGTGCCGGTGGAGCGGGCCTTGGCGATCAGTTCCTTCGCCAGGCCGGCCAGTTCGGTGGGGCTGTAGCCACCGTTGCTGAGGTCGTTGAACTGGAAGGAGAGCCCCCCCTGGGCACCGAAGCCCGGCACGGCAGCAGGAGGCTGGGCCAGCACGATCGCGCCGGGGATCGTGGCGAAGCCCTTGTTCATCCGGGCGATGATCGCGTTAGCCGATTGCTGGGGGCGGGTTCGCTGCTCGATCGGCTTGAAGCCGAAAAAGAAGATGCCCTGGTTCAACGAGCCCCCGTTGAAGCCGGCCCCGCCCACCAGCTCCCCGGACACCACATCCGGCTCCTTGGCGATGATCTTGCGTGCTTCATCCGCCACCGCCATGGTGGCCTCGATCGAAGCCTGGGCCGGCAATTGGATGATGCCCAGGCCGTAGCCCTGGTCTTCGGTGGGAACGAAGCCGGTGGGAATGAGCACGAAGGCGACGCCGGTGAGAAGCACCCCCCCCAGCAGCGCCACCACCACAAGCTTCCTCAGCCGAATCACCTGCTGGAGCAGGGCGGCATAGCCGCGGGCCACCTGCTCGAAAGCCTTGTTGAACGCCGTGAAGATGGGCATCAGGAAGCTGCCCACCACCGCACCTACCACCCCGAGCAGCAGGGCCAGCATCCAGCCACCGGCCAGGGTGCCGTAAAGGGCGCCGAACGCCCCACCGATCGCGGTCCAGCGCCAGCCCCTGGGCTCGGTCTTGCCGCCGCCCAGCAGCAGCGCTGATTGCAGCGGCTTGCCGGTGATGGCGTTGAAGGTGGAAACAATGATCGAGAACACGATCGTCAGCGCGAACTGGCGATAGATCACCCCGGTGGCTCCCGGGAAGAAGGCCACCGGCACGAACACAGCCAGCAGCACCAGCGCCGTGGCCAGGATCGCCCCGGTGAGCTCCTTCATGGCATTGGAGGCGGCCACAAAAGGCGGATCACCCGCTTCGATCCGCGCCGAAACGGCCTCCACCACCACAATCGCGTCATCCACCACCAGGCCGGTGGCCAGGATGATGCCGAGCAGGGTGAGCTCGTTGATCGAAAAACCGAAGGCCTTCACGAACACCATTGCGCCCAGCAGGGCGATCGGCAGGGCGAGGGCCGGCACAGCCGTGGCCTTCCAGTCCTGCAGAAACAGGAAGATGATCAGCAGCACCAGCACCACCGCATCGCGGAGGGCATCGAGGGCACCTTCAATCGAAGCGTTGATGAAGTCAGTCTGGTCAAACACCTTCTCCAGCAGCACGCCAGGTGGCAGGGAGTTACGGAACTGGGTGAGCACTTCATCCACCGACTTGGCCGTGGTGATCGCATTACTGCCAGGCAGCTGGATCACACCAAAGCCGACGGATGGATAGCCACTGATGGCGTTGATGGCCGCCTGATTAAAATTCTGAAAAGCGTATTCAGCTCGGCCAACATCACCCAGACGAATCAGCCCACCATCGGGCCCCTTTGAAAGGATGAGCTTTTCAAACTCAGCCACTGTTTCCAGATTGCCATTCACCAGAATGGGAAATGTGGAGCGGTTGCTCGGCAGAGATGGCGGCCCACCGATGCTGCCGGCAACCACCACCACGTTCTGAGCTTTCAGTGCATTCACCACATCGGTGACAGAAAGATTGAAACGGGAGAGCCGCAGTGGATCCACCCATAAACGGAAAGCCGGATCACTGGCCCCGAAGACATTGACCTGACCTACCCCATCGGCGCGAGTGAGCGGATAGAGAAGATTGAGTTGCAGTAGACCATTGAGATAATTCCGGTCGAACTGCCCCTCACTCGACGTGATGTTGTACACCAGAAGATAGCTGCCGGAGGTCTGCTGAACCGTCACCCCCTGGGCATTCACCTGTGGCGGCAGCTGCGGCGTAGCGGTCTGGACCCGATTGAGCACATTCACCTGATCGATATCAGGATTGGTGCCGGGCTTGAAATAGACGTTGATCTGGCTGCTGCCCTCACCGGTGCTGGTGGAGGTGATGTAGTCCATCCCAGGCGCGCCGTTGATCTGCTCCTCGAGCGGGCCGGTCACGGCACTCTCCACCGTGAGCGCGTCGGCACCGGGCAGGCTGGCGTTCACCTGGATCGTGGGCGGGGCGATATTGGGCAGATTTTCGATCGGCAGCAGCGGCAGGCTGATCACCCCGGCCAGCAGGATGAGCACACTGCACACCGTGCTGAGCACAGGGCGGCGGATGAAGGTGTCCGACAGGCTCATCGGGCAGGCCCGGGGGAAACGGCAGCAGGCACCGAACCCGGGGAGGAGGACCGCACGGCCAGGCCACTGCGCAGTTGGGCGAGGTTGCCCAGAATGACCGAATCGGTGGATCGCAGGCCGGACCTGAGCGGGAAAACGCCGTTCTGAAGGGTGCCAAGACTCACCGGCACCTGAACAGCCACAAGAGAGTCCGGCGGCGGCGGCGGCTCAATCTCCCTGCCCAGTCGCTGCCGGGCTTCCTGGGGGCTCACGGCCAGAAAAACGAAGGATTTGCCGGCCTGGAGCAGCACCGCCTGCTCCGGGATGGAGAGCAGGTTCTCCTGGGAATAGATCAAGGTGGCGTTGACCCGCTGATTGTTGCGCAGGGCGCCATTCCCATTGGCGAAGGTGGCCTTGACGAGCAGGGTCTGGCGCTGCTTGTCGAGCGAAGGTGCCACGAAACTCACAGCGCCCCTGGCACTCAGTTCCGGGCGATCCGGGGCTCTGAGCAACACCGGTAGACCCACTCTGACGCGAGCCGCATCGCTGCCGGGAACATCCAACCTTACCCAGAGAATTGAATTGTCCACCACGCTGGTGACGACACCTCCGGCCGGCACCACATCACCGATCTTGGCCTGAATACTGCCCACCTGTCCGGCGATCGGAGCCGTAATATTTTTATACCCCAGGGTGGCCTGCGAAGATTTCAGCATGTCGCGGCTCTGCAACGCCTGGGTGATGTAGAAGTCGCGCTCCTTGGTGGATACAGCGCCCTGATCATTCAGAAAAATATAACGCTCCGCATTGATCACATCCTTGCGCGCCTCCGCCCTGTCGGAGTCGGTGCTTGCCTGCTGCTGCACCTGGTCGAGCCGGAAGAGCAGTTGCCCGCGCTGCACCGCCTGCCCCTCCTGCATCGGCATGAGCACGATTCGTCCAGCGATTTCGGCGGCCAGCCTCACTTCGCGAATGGCCTCCAGCGTGCTCTGGTAGTCGGCCGAATCGGAAAACAGTGCGCTACGGGGATTCACCAGCCTGACGGCAGCAGGCGGCTGCTGAGGCGGGGGCGCCGGAGCACAGGCAGCCAGGGAGACCAGAGCCAGCAGGGAGGAGGCCGCCAGAACGGGAATGGGTTGCCGCAACGGGCTGGTCACGAGTGCGATCCAGGCTTGCGCACAACTGCAGCGGTGTCCACGTCTGCCAGGGCACCAGTTGGCTGAGGTGGGGAGCTGCTGCGGCGATCAGGGCCGATCAGGGTCACGTCTGCCTCGGGAAAAGGTCTGGTGGTAGGCAGGATCGGGGTTGCTGGCCTGCAGCTGGCGCACCGTCTCCAGGGTGAGGCCGGCAAAGGCCCCGAAGGCACAGAAGATCCCGAAGAAGAGGGCAAAGGTGCGCGGGCTCACCTCCACCGGCGTGTGGGTCACCACCGCATGCAGCATCACGGCCAGGAAGGCCCCCAGACCAGCTCCGATCAGCCCGGCAAGCAGAATCCTGCTCCCCCGCAGTGGTGCCTGAGCGGCCATCAGGGGGGGGCTCCCTCGATTGGGGTCCCTGCTTCAGCGCCGGGGGGCGGAGCGGTGGCCGGAGGCACCAGCTGCTTGACCACCACGTAGAACACCGGCACCACCAGCAGGGACAGCACCGTGGCCACCAACAGGCCGCCGAACACCACCGTGCCGAGGGAGGCCTGGCTGCGGGCGCCGGCCCCATCGGCCAGCACCAGCGGCAGGAAGCCGAACAGGGAGGAGATGGCCGTCATGATGATCGGCCGCAGGCGAGAGCGGGAGGCCTCCTTTGCCGCTTCCAGGGCGCTGGCGCCGGCGGCCATGCGCTGGTTGGCGAGATCCACGATCAGGATGCCGTTCTTGGCCGCCAGGCCGATCAGCATCACCAGCCCCACCTGGGCGTAGATGTTGAGCTCATAGCCACGGGCCCCCAGGAAGATCAGCGCCCCGAGCATGGCGGTGGGCACCGTCATCAGGATGATCAGCGGATCGCTGTAGCTCTCGTACTGCGCCGCGAGCACCAGATAAACCACCAGGATGCCGAGGGCGAAGATCACCACAGCCAGGGCCCCCGCGCTCACCTCCTCCCGGGCGATGCCTGTCCAGTCGTAGCCGATGCCGGGCACATCAAGGCCCTTGAACAGCCCCAGGATTCCCTTGATCGCCTGCCCCGAACTGCGCCCCGGCGCCGCCGAGCCCTCCACCCGGATCGAGCGGAAGAGGTTGAAGCGGGGAATGATCGAAGGGCCGGTGACCGGCTCCACCGTGATCACCTCGGCCAGCGGCACCGACTCACCCTTGGCATTGGTGACGAAGATGGCCTTCAGCCGCTGTGGGGTGGCACGGAAGGGTCCGTCCGCCTGGACATACACCCGCCGCACCCGTCCCTCCTGGAAGGTGTCGTTGACGTAGGCGCCACCGAAATAGAAGCTGAACACCCGCATCGCCTGGCCGTAGTCGAGGCCGAGGGTGGCGAGCCGGTCACGGTCAACCGTGACGGCCAGCTGGGGTGACTCGGCGCTGAACTGGGTGAACACGCGGCTGAACAGGGGCCGGCCATCCGGCCGTGCCTGGTTGGCCTCGCCAATCAGCTGGCCTGCCACCCCGGCGAACTGGGGCAGGTTGAGGGCGCCACCGCTCTGATCAAGCAGCTGGAACTCGAAGCCGCCCGAAGCGCCATAGCCGGGAATCGAGGGGGGCTCCACCACGAACACCCGGGCCCCGTCGATGACCGTGAGCTTGCTGTTCAGCCGCTCCACGATCGCGTTCACCGACTGGCTCTGATTTCCGCGGTCGTCCCAGTTCTTGGTGCCGAAAAAGAACAGCCCACGGTTGGGGGCATTGCCATCGAGGCTGGCGCCGCTGAAGATCGCCGCCGCGGTGATGTCTTTTTCACTGCGCAGGATTTCGGCCACCTGGGCATTGACCTGTTTCGTTCTCTGCACCGAGACTCCATCGGGAGCCTGCACGAAGCCGATGGCATAGCCCTGATCCTCCACCGGCACGAAGCCCGACGGGATGGCATTGAAGGCCACGCCGGTGAGCACCACCCCCCCCAGCAAAAGGGCCATCACCAGCTTGCGGCGGCCCAGCACCCAACTGAGCGCACCGCTGTAGCGCTGCTCGAAGCCGGCGTAGAAGCGGTTGAAGCTCGCAAAGATGGTGGGCGTGAACCAGCCGAGCAAGAGCCCGAGCAGGCCGAACAGCAGAATCGGCAGGGGGTTGGCAAAGCCTCCGCTCACCAGGAGTCCGTAGATGGCGCCGATCACCGCACCGGAGATGGCGTAGACCCGGCGGGTGGGGGGTGGACTCTCGCGGGCCAGCAGCAGGGCCGAGAGCATCGGCGAGAACGTGAGAGCGTTGAAGGTGGAGATCGCCACCGAAAAGATGATCGTGGCGGCGAACTGCTGGTAGATCGTGCCGGTGGCACCCGGGAAGAACAGCACCGGCAGAAACACCGCAAACAGCACCAGGGAGGTGGCGATCACAGCACCGAACAGTTCATTCATGGTGGCCTTGGCGGCCGCCACGGCCGAGAGCCCCTCCTTCTTTTTGGTTGAGGTGTCCTCGATCACGGTGATGGCGTCATCCACCACCAGGCCCGTGGCCAGCACCAGCCCGAACAGGGTGAGCTGGTTGAGGGAGAAACCGAAGGCCTTCACGAAGGCGAAGGTGCCCACCAGGGCCACGGGGATGGCGATACCGGGAACCAGGGTGGCCTTCCAGTCCTGCAGGAACAGAAAGAGGATGAGCACCACCAGCAGAACGGCGTCCCGCAAGGAACCCGTCACCCCCTCGATCGAAGCATTGATGAAGTCGGTGTTGTCATAGATGATCTCCTTGCGAATACCAGGCGGCAGGGTGGCCACGAAGGTGTCGATCACCTCCTTGACCCCGTCAGACACCTCCAGGGCATTGCTGCCGCTGAGCTGATAAACCGCCAGGCCCACCGAAGGGACGCCACGCAGGTCGGTGGCTCCCACATCAAAGCTTTCACCGCCCAGTTCCACCCGGCCCACGTCGCTCAGACGGATCAGCCCCCCATCCGGGGTGGTGCTAAGAATCAACCGCTCGAATTCCTGGCTGGTGCGCAACCTTCCCTGCAACTGCACCGTGAAGGTGAACAGCTGGCCATCGGGCGCGGGCGCCCCGCCCACCCGGCCGGCCGGCACCAGGCGATTCTGGGAACTGAGGGCGGCCACCACGTCGGCGGAGGTGAGCTTGTTGGCGGCCAGCCGGTCGGGGTCAAGCCAGAGACGGATCGCCAGTTGGCGGTTGCCGAAATAGGCGATGTCTCCGACCCCCCGCACCCGGCGCAGCGCATCGGTGAGTCCCTGATCGAGCAGGCCGCTGATCGTCTCGATGCTGAAGGGGTTGGCCGGGTCCTCGCTCACGAAGTTGGCCACCAGCAGGATCGAGGTGGAGGCCTGGTTGACCACCACCCCCGACTGACGCACTTCTTCGGGCAACTGGGGCTGGGCCAGGGCCACCCGGTTCTGCACGTTCACCTGGTTGATGTCACCATCGGTGCCGCTGGCGAACGACACCGTGATGGCGCTGGTGCCGTCGGCGGAAGAGTTGGAGCTGATGAACTCCATGTTCTGGACACCGTTGATCTGCTGCTCCAGCACGGCGGTGACCCCTTGCTCGACGCTGAGGGCATCGGCGCCGTTGTACCTGGAGGTGACCCGCACGGTGGGCGGGGCGATGTCCGGCAGGTTCTCGATCGGCAGCAGCGGGATGGCGATCAGACCGGCGAACACGATCAGCAGGCTGCACACCACGGTGAGCACCGGCCGGACGATGAAGTTGTTGGAGGGAGACATCCGGCGCTCCCTACTGCACCGTCACGGGCGTGCCGTGACGCAGGGTGAGCAGGTTGGAGGTGATCACCCGACTGTTGAGATCCACGCCTTTAAGCACCGGATAGCGATTGCTCTGCAGGGCCCCCAGCTGGACCGGCACCTGAAGGGCGAAGCTGGTGCCTGGCGGCAGCTGGCGGAGCGCTTCGAGATTCGCCTTGCCCGGGTTGCGCTCAAGATCCTGCAAGCTCCCCACTGCGAAGACGAAGCTCTGACCCGCCGACTGGGTGACCGCCACGAATGGCACCGAGGGCACCTCACCAGCCGCCAGTTGCACCCGGGTGCGCAGCCGCAGGCCCGTGCGCAGGGCACCGGTGGGGTTGGGGAACTCCGCCTTCAGCAGCAGCGACTGGGTGCCGGGATTCACGGCCGGGTCCACCGAGCTCACCACCCCGGTGGCCAGCACCCGATTGCCCAGGGGCTCCTGAAGCACCACCTGCAGGCCAGGCCGCACCCGGTCGGTGAAGATGCCGGGCACATCGACGCGGGCCATCAGGCGATCGTTGCGCACCACCTTGGTGAAGGGGGCCCCGGCGGCGATCACATCGCCCTGCTTCACCTGCAGATCACTGATCACGCCGCTGATCGGAGCCGTGAGGTTGCTGAAGGCAAGGTCGGCCTGACGGGCCACCACCGCTTCGCGTGACTGGATGTACTGCGCCCGGAATTCGTCGCGTTGCAGGGCGCTGGCAGCACCCTGGCGCACCAGAAACTCGAAACGTTCGTAATTGAGCCTGTCCTTTTCTCTCTGGGCGATCAGGCTGGCCAGATCGGCGCGCACCTGGGCCTGGTCGAGCACCAGCAGAAGCTGACCCTGCCGCACCACATCGCCCTGTCGCACCAGCAGGCGCTCGATGCGGCCGGCGGTCTGGGCGGCGAGCTGCACCTCCTCGATCGCCTCCAGGGTGCTGATCGTGTCCACGTCGTTGCTGAAGCGGCCGAGCGCCACCGGCTGGGTGGACACCTGCACCTGGCGCTGGGGCGGCGGCGGCGGGCTGCCGCCACAGCCGGTGACCACCAGCAGCACCGCCGCCAACGAGGCACCTGTACCCAGGGGCATGAAGCGGGGAGAAGCGCTCAAGCGGTTGACTCTTGTTGGATGGATTCTGCTGGAAAGGCTCAAGAATGCGGGGCGATGCGCTCTGATCACAGGATTGTCACCCATTCCGCCAGCGTGTCACCCATGTCGGCGGGATAAAAGGACATGAGCGATCTGTTCGACTTCGAAGCCTCCCGCCAGCGCCAGCGGATCGCCCCGCTGGCCGATCGGATGCGGCCGCGCCGGCTCGATGATTTCGTCGGCCAGGCGGCGATCCTGGGCCCGGGCCGCCTGCTGCGCCGGGCCATCACCGCCGACCGGGTGGGCAACCTGATCCTGCACGGGCCGCCCGGTGTGGGGAAGACCACACTCGCCCGCATCATCGCGGCGACCACCCGCTCCCACTTCGCCAGCCTCAACGCTGTGCTGGCGGGGGTGAAGGAGTTGCGGGCCGAGGTGGAGGCCGCCCGCGAACGGCTGGGTCGCCACGGTCTGCGCAGCTTCCTGTTCATCGATGAGGTGCACCGCTTCAACGCCGCCCAGCAGGACGCCCTGCTGCCCTGGGTGGAGAACGGCACGATCACCCTGATCGGCGCCACCACCGAAAACCCGTTCTTCGAGGTGAACAAGGCGCTGGTGAGCCGTTCCCGCCTGTTCCGCCTGCAGCCGCTCGAGCCGGCAGATCTGCGCCAGCTGCTGGTGCGCGCCCTGGCGGATCCCGAACATGGCTACGGCGGGAGGCCGATCAAAATCGAGGAGCGCGCCAGCGCCCATCTGCTGGACGTAGCCGGCGGTGACGCCCGCTGCCTGCTCAATGCCCTGGAACTGGCGGTGGAAACCACGGAGCCTGATGCAAACGGCGCCATCACGATCGATCTCGCCATCGCCGAGGAGTCGATCCAGCAGCGGGCCGTGCTCTACGACAAGCAGGGCGATGCCCACTTCGACACGATCAGCGCCTTCATCAAGTCGCTGCGGGGCTCCGATCCCGATGCCGCCCTGTTCTGGCTGGCCCGCATGGTGGAGGCAGGCGAAAACCCCCGCTTCATCTTCCGCCGCATGCTGATCGCCGCCGGCGAAGACGTGGGGCTGGCGGACCCGCAGGCCGTGGTGGTGGTGGAGGCCTGCGCGGCCGCCTTCGAACGGGTGGGGCTGCCCGAAGGGCTGTACCCGCTGGCCCAGGCAGCGCTCTACCTGGCCTCCACTGAAAAGAGCAACAGCGTGCTGGGGTTCTTCGATGCCCTCAAGAGTGTGCGGAGCGCCGCCAGCCAATCGGTGCCATCCCCCCTGCGGGATGGCAACCGCGATGGCCAGGCCTTCGGCGATGGCAAGGGCTACCGCTACCCCCACGCCTACGCCGACCACTGGGTCGCCCAGACCTACCTGCCAGGTGCCCTGCAGGGGCAGGTGTTCTGGCAGCCCGGAGGACTGGGCTGGGAGGGCAGCCTGAAGGGACGCGTGCAGCAGCGCCGGGCTGCCCAGCTCGCTGCGGCGGCGGAAACCATGCTCGCGCCGGGATCATGGCAAGGGGAACTGCTCAGCAGCAGCCCAGCTGATCCCCAGCTGGAGCTTTGGCTGCAGCGGCAAGGGGCCGCCGAAGGAGAGCGGCTCGACCAGTTGCGTCAGCGTTTCTGGCAGGGCGCCGGCTGGCAACGTCACGACCGGGTGCTGATCCTTGAGGCCCGCTCCCTGCTCTGGGCGATCGATCCGCTCGAAGCCACACCGGAGGGGGGGATGGTGATCGGCGTGGCCCAGCCCGAGGATCTGGAGCGGCTTCAGGCCCATCTGCAGCTGCTTGATGCCCTCCGCCAACCGAGGTTGAGGCTGATCTCACCTGATCAGCCTGAGCTGTTGCTCACCCAGCTCGACCCTGGCGAGCGCTTCGAGTGGCTGGCTGCTCGCCAGCCCTTCCAGGGGCTCGGACCCACCGTCGTTCAGCGCTGGATGGAGACCCTGACCGCCCTGAGCAGCGACAGCGCTGAACTGCGTCTGCTGTTCAGTGCTCCCTCGATCGGCCCCGCCGAAAGCCTGCTCGCCTGGCTGGGCAGTCAGAACCGGGCTGCTGCCGAACCCAGCCAGAACCAGCAACGGCTGGAGGCCTGCCTGCCGCTGGAGCAGCCATGGCTGCAGCAGGCGGCCACCTCGACCCTGGCGGCAGTCCGTGGCGAACTGGAGCGCCTCGGCTGGCGGGTGAGTGAGGAGGGCTGGCAGGAGTGCTTGCCCCTGGCCCTCAGCCCCGGCCTGGTGGAACGCTGGTTCGCAGCCGAAGCCAGCTATCGAAAGATCATCAACCAGGGATTCTCAGACGACGAGATCACGGCTCTGCGGACCTGCTTTGAAGCCAGCCTCGACGCGAAGCTGCCCCAACGCATCGTGCACTGCCTGCTGATCGCCAGACGCAAAGGCTCGTTGCGATGACGTTTCGGCGACTCGATGGCTGGGCTGGGTTGACATGAAAAAGCCCCGGGAAAACCGGGGCTTGGGTCTGGATCAGGTCCGGGGAGGACCGATCAGAATGAGCCTGGGCGGATCACCAGAGGCCGCGGATCGGCTCGGGGGTGAAGGGCTGAGGAGCGGGAGCAGGAGCAGGAGCCGTGCGCACTTGGGCGACCGGGTCGGTCATCTGGTTGGCCTGGATGCAGGCAGGCAGGAAGACATACCAGGACAGCAGGGAAGTGCACTGAGCCGTTCCCTCCTGGCACTTGCCTTCCGCACAGATGTTCTGCTTGCCGTCGTAGGTGTTGCAGGTGTCAGCCAGGCGGAAATCGGTGGGCAGGGCCGCCATGATCCCGGCCGAAGAGATCGTTCCATCAGCCGCATCGGCAATGATTGCGCTGCGCAGTGCTGGCACCGCGTAGGTGGTCATGCTCCAGTAGGGGAAGTAGCTGCGGGTCTGATCCTTGAGGAACTTCACCCCGGCATCGGAGTAGAGGAACCGGGAGACCCCGACCAGGTCGACGGTGTAGGTCTTGGAAAGGCCCGAGCGGATTTCATCGGCGGTCCAGCCGGAGCGGGAGATCCCATCAGCCAGACCACGGTCGGTCACGGCGCCGGATTCCAGGAAGGTGCCGAACTTGTCGAAGCCGGTCGACCAGACGGCGCCACCGGTGTTCCAGCGAACGGGCAGATCGTTGTCGACGGCGGCGGCAGCGGGCAGCGCGGAAGCCGCAACGGCGGCTCCCACAAGAAGACTGGCGGCAAAACGCTTGAGCACAGCTGACGATTACAACAACTTTTTAAACATAGACGTTTGAGTTGCATTTGCCAATAACTCGAGCTGTTTGTTCGGATCTGAGCGCATCAAAACCCTTCGCTTCCTGAGAAAATCTTCAGGAAACTCAACCAGCGATAGCCTTGGCCTGGTTGTTCAGATTCGGCAGAGAGCGCCAACCCTGTGGGCATTGCAGGCGCGAGCCGCGCAGCGGGAACGCCCCTGGGGTCCCGGTTCCTCGGCAGACCACCCCGCGGGGGACCCCATCGATCGCCTCCACCCGGCCCACGTAGGTTTCAGCAGCGCCCCGGGAACTCAGCAACAGCTGCACCGCCTGATCCTCCAAGCTCACCCGGGCCTTCATCCCATCGGGCTCTTCAATCCCGAGCACGTCGAGATAGCCGCTGAACCCACCCCAGAAAAAGCGGGTGATCTCGGCACCGACAAAGCGGTTGAGCAGCACCGAGGCCTCCTGGCGTTGGTGCTGCAGAACTTCCTGGGTTTCAAGGGCAACCAGCAGCTCGGCCGTGGCGCCACCCGTGCGGCTGAGCATCAGGGGTCTGATCGGCCACTGCACCAAGCCGGCCACGCCGATCACGCTGAGCACCCCAAGCAGACTCAGACGCGCTGAAACAGGCATGGGTGGCACGGGTGAGCAGCGACCATAAGCCTCTTAGGCTCGCCCCAGCCAAGTCTCAATCTCCATGGCCCTGAGCATCGGTGATCCCGCCCCGGACTTCACTCTCCCTGACCAGAGCGGAACTCCAGTGAGCCTGTCTTCGCTTCGCGGCCAGCGGGTCGTGATCTATTTCTATCCAAAAGACGACACGCCCGGCTGCACCAAGGAGGCCTGCGGTTTCCGCGACCAGTGGGACCGCTACAGCCAGCTCGGCATCCAGGTTCTCGGCATCAGCAAGGACGGCGCCAGCAGCCACGGCAAATTCATCAGCAAGTACACCCTGCCCTTCACCCTGCTCAGCGACCCGGACCCCTGTCCCGTTGCGGCTTACTACGGCAGCTATGGGCTGAAGAAATTCATGGGTCGCGAGTCGATGGGGATGTTTCGCCACACCTTCGTGGTGGATCCCGAGGGGCTGCTGGAGCAGATCTACCTGAAGGTCAAGGCCGAAGAGATGGCCGAGCAGATCCTCAGCGATCTTCAGCTGGCCTGAGTGCCGCCAGTGCCTCAAGGCAGAGGTGGGGCGCCAGCTCAAACCGCTCTCCCAGCTGGCTCAGAAGTGGTGCCAGGTGGTCAGCGTCACCACCAGTGAGCCAGAGCCTGGTTGGGGCATCAGCGGGCACGGCCGCCACCGCCTGGGCGATCGCAGCGGTCAGCCCCCAGAGGCAGCCCGTCATCATCGCCGCATCGGTGGCCACCGGCCAGGATTGGAGATCAGCCGAAGCAGCGGGAGGCGTCAGGCTGGGCAACTGGGCGGTGGCCGATGCCAGCGCCGAGAGCTGAAGCCGGAGCCCGGCCATCAGCCGGCCCCCGGCAAAGGCCCCGCTCCCGTCCACAAGAGTCAGGCTGAGCGCCGTGCCGGCGTCGGCCACCAGCACGGCGCCTCCGGCCCCTGCCTGCTGCCGGTGCCAGGCCTGCCAGCCGGCCAGGGCCCGGTCCACCCCCAGCCAGACAGGCATCGCTTTCAGGGGAATCTGATCCAGGCTCAGTCGTCGCTCGGGGGGGAGCTGAATCGATGGCGGCAAGGATCCAACACAGGCCCAGGAGCGTAGGCGGCCCAGGTCGATGACGGATGCGGCGGCGGGCATCGCCGTATGCCAGCAACGCAGGCTGGCCGTCTGCTGGGGCTCACCCCAGTGCCAACGGCTGTTGCCGATCAGCAGCCAACGGCCGGAGAACGGGCCAGCAGCCTCTCCGGTGCCATCCACCTAGATACCCTCGCCCATGACCCCGGGGAGATGGATGCCGCACTCCTGTTTGAGGCCGCCGAAACGGCTGCTGCGGTTGCCTTCCTCACCCTCACTCTGGTCGCCCCCAGCTCCATCAGGGCCGCTGGAGTGCCAGTCGCCGACACTCGAATAACCCTCGGCGAACAGGGGGTGCTGGGGGATGGAATGATCTTCCATGTAATAGAAGACATCACGAGCTGTCCAGGCGAGAAGGGGGCGCAACGACCAGCGGCCCCTCACATCCTGGAGGTGCTGCATGGTGCGGCGGTGGTCGGTCTGGCTGCTGCGGACGCCACTGGCCCAGCAGGAAACCCGGAGTCGCTCGAACGCCTGGTCCAGCGGTTGCACCTTTCGAAGCTGGAGATAGCGCTCCATATCGGCAAGCTGGCCCGTTTCCCAGAGGCGGCCATGCAGCGCCTCCATCCGGGCAGGCCCGACCTCCGCCTGAGCCACCTCCAAACGGATCGGCAGAAGCTCGCAGAGCTGCTGGGCGTAGCGATAGGTTTCAGCGGTCAGATAGCCCGTATCCACCCAGATCACCGGGATCGAGGCGCTGACGCGGCTGGCCATGTGCAGCAGCACAGCCGACTGGATGCCGAAGCTGGTGGTGAGGGCAAAGCACTCCTCAAAGGTGGTCAGTCCCCATTCCAGCTGGCCGATCGGATCCAACGACCCAAGCGCCGCATTGGCGGCATCCGGATCGATCGCCCGATCCAGGCGATCGGCTGAGAGGCTGGCGGCCTTGAAGCTGTGCATGGATCCCATCATCCCGTTCCCGACACCTAAAGACTGATCAGCGGCGCTGGTTAGGGTTGCTGAACACACCATCCGACCTGGTATCAACCCGGCATGACGGAGCCCAGACCAGATCAGCAGAGCACATCTGGCGCTCCCGTCATCATTGCCGGCGGTGGTTTTGCCGGCCTATACACCGCCCTGGCCCTGGCGGAGCGGCGCAATCCTCCACCGATCCTGCTGATCGAGCCTAACGAACGGTTCCTCTTCCTCCCCCTGCTCTACGAACTGCTCTCCGAAGAGCTGCGCTGCTGGGAGGTGGCCCCGCGCTACGACAGTCTGCTGGCGGGCCGCGGCGTGGCCTGGCTGCGCGACCGGGTGGAGGGCATCGACACCCAGAACCATGCCCTGCGCACGAAGCAGGGCAGAACACTCACCTACAGGCGGCTTGTCCTGGCCACCGGCAGCCGCCCCACCAGTTTCGGGGTGCCCGGCGTTGAGGAACATGCCATCGGATTTCACAATCTGGCCGATGTCGAGCGGCTGCATGGGCTGATCTGCCATCTGCGCCGCAGGCAGCTGCCCCTGCAGCGCCTGGCCATCGTTGGCGCTGGCCCGAGCGGCGTCGAACTGGCCTGCAAACTGGCCGACCTGCTCCAGGGAGCCGCCGTGATCGAGCTGATCGAGCAGGGGCGCGAGTTGCTGCCCCAGGCCCGTTCATTCAACCGCGAGCAGGCCAGCTCAGCCCTGTTGCGGCGCGATGTGCGCCTGCGGAACCAGACCCGGGTGCTGGCGGTGGAACCCGGCCGCATCGAACTGGCACGGGATCCTGTGGCAGGGGAGACCCCCAGCCCTGAAAGCCTTGCCGTCGATGCGGTGATCTGGACCGCCGGGGTGGTGGCGAACACTCCGGAACTGACGCCACCTGCTCCACTGGATCGCCGCGGCCGCCTGCTCTGCCACGCCTCGCTGCAGCTGCAGGAACACCCCGATCTGTTCGCGATCGGCGATCTGGCCCACATCACCGATGCAGACGGGGCCGCCCTGCCGGCCACGGCCCAGGTGGCCATCCAGCAGGCCGACCATCTGGCCGGCAACCTGCAGCGCTCGCTCGCGGGTGATCCCCTGGAACCATTCTTCTGGCAAGACCTGGGCGAAATGATCAGCCTTGGCGTCGGCGAAGCCAGCCTGACCGGGCTGGGGCTCACCCTGGCCGGTCAGACGGCCTACCGACTCCGCCAGCTCACCTACCTGTCGCGGCTGCCGGGCCGCTCCCACCAGCTGCGGGTGGCGGCTGGCTGGCTGAGCGACCTGGGCAGGCCCCTGTTCGGCAGCACCCCCTCCGGCGCTCAGCCCCACACCGCGCCAGGGTCTTGATCAGTCGGGCTGCCGCGGCGCTTCCGACCCCCAAGGGCCTGCTGATCGACGCGATGGGCACCTTGATCGGACTGCGCCGGTCGGTAGGCACCACCTATGCGGAGCTGGCCGCCAGCCATGGCATCGAGGTTGAAGCCGCCGCGATCGATCAGGCCTTCGGGGCCGTCTATTGCCAGGCGCCGCCCCTGGCCTTCCCTGGACTGGAAGGCGAGGAATTGGCCAGCGCCGAGCGCCTCTGGTGGGGTGAACGGATCCTGACGGTGTTCGCCGCTGCCGGGGCCCCCCTGGCGTCGCCAGCCCTGGGCGAGGAGTTGTTCGAGCGTTTCGCCGCTGCCGATCTGTGGCGGATCTATCCGGATGTGCTTGGCCCCCTGCGCCGCTGGCAGGCCGCCGGGATCAAGATGGCGGTGGTGAGCAACTTCGACCAACGGCTGATCGCGATCCTGGCGGGCCTCGGACTCGGCGATGTGTTTCAGGCGGTGGTGGTGTCGAGTGCGGCCGGTGCCGCCAAACCCAGCCCCATCCCTTTCCGGCTGGCGCTCAACGCCCTCGCCCTGGGCGCTGATCAGGTCTGGCATGTGGGTGACAGCCCGGAGGATGTTGCCGGAGCCACAGCCGCCGGCGTGGCCTGCCTGCGAATCCGGCGCCCTTGAAACAAGCTGTTCTGGTGGGCCGTGTCAGCGGCCTGCGCCCCTCCCAGAAACGAAGGCTGGAGCGCCTGTCCCAGCGCCGCCATCCAGAGGCTGGGGGGGCTGAGCTGCTCTGTCTGCAGCGGCTGGCCGCCGAAGCCCGGGAACTGGAGCTGCCGCTCAGCCTGGTGGTGGATGGCCGCGGGCTCTGCCGCCTGCTCTGGGTGGGTCCGCTGGAGCAATCAGGTCCTCTGCTGGAGCGGCTGGCCGGCGCACCGAGGCGTCAGGGCCAGGCCTGGCGATTGATCAGCTGCGTCGGCCACGGCCCCGGCCTGGAGCCCCAGGGGAGCGAAGCGCTGGTGGGACTTGATCTCGCCCCGACCTTCTGGCTGCGCTTCCCCCATCAGGCCGCGGCTGGAGGGCTCTGGCCCGCTGCCATCTACGGACTCAGCCAGCAAGAAGCCCAGCCCTGGCACTGCCAGCTGGATGGGGAACTGGGCGAGCTGTGCGAACCCCTGGCAATGCCGGCCTGCTCCCCTGCCAAGGCCCGGGACGCACCCACCAGCGCCGGACCGGAGCGGGTGCTGCTGCTGGCGTTGATCCAGGCTGACGCCACAGCCAACCAGCGCGAGATCGGCGAACTGGAGGCCCTGGTGCGCAGCGCCGGATCCCTTCCCGTGGGACTGATCCAGCAGAAAAGGCGCCCGGGGGGGCAGTTGCTCTGGGGGGATGGGAAGCTGCGGGAGGCGGCTCTGGAAGCCCGGCGGGTGGGAGCGAGCCTGGTGGTGACTGACAGGGACCTAAGCCCCTTTCAGGCCCGCCATCTGGAGCGCCTGCTCGACCTGCCGGTCAGTGATCGGAGCGAACTGATCCTTGACATCTTTGCCCAACGGGCCGCCAGCAGCGCCGGCCGGCTGCAGGTGGAACTGGCCCAGCTGCGCTACCGGCTGCCCCGGTTGAGTGGCCGTGGTCAGAGCCTGTCGCGACAGGGGGGCGGCATCGGCACCCGGGGGCCTGGCGAAACCCAGCTGGAGAAAGATCGCCGCGCCATCGCCCGCCGCATCGACCGGTTGCAGGGCGAGGTTCAGCAGCTTGGCGAGCACCGGGCCAGGCTGCGCCAGGGGCGCCAGGGCCTGCGGCGCCTGGCCCTGGTGGGCTACACCAACGCCGGCAAGAGCTCCCTGCTCAATGCCCTGACCAGACCGGTGGCTGGTGAGGAGGTGCTGGCGGAGAACAAGTTGTTCGCCACCCTGGATCCCACCACCCGGCGGCTGGAATGCCACCAGCCGGATGGCCGGATCACCAGGCTCCTGCTCACCGACACGGTGGGCTTCATCCGGGAGCTGCCGCCGCCCCTGCTGGAAGCCTTCCGCTCCACCCTGGAGGAAACCCTGGAAGCGGATGGCCTGCTGATCGTGGTTGATCTCTCCGATCCAGCCTGGCTGGAGCAACTCGACACCGTCCAGGCGATTCTCGATTCCATGGGTTGCCAGGCACACCGCCAGCTGATCGGCAACCAGATCGACCGCTGCCCCGCCGGCGAACTGGAGCGGGCCCGGGCGCGGATGCCAGGCGCCCTGTTCATCTCCGCCACGGCGGGGCTGGGGCTCAACCAGCTGCGCGAGTGGCTTTGTCATTCCGACCCCACGCCGTAAACCCACCATGATCGATCGCCAAAGCGTCCTCCCCCCCCTCGATTGGAACCCTTACTGCTCGCAGCCCTGAAGCCGGCGGCCCTGATCACGCTGGTCACGCTGGCCGGCTCGATCGTTCTGTTCGTCACCGGTTGGCTGGCCCCTGAAGTCACCGGCCTCTTGGTGGTGGGTGTCCTGATGGCCACCGGTGTGCTCAAGCCCTCCGAAGCCCTCGAGGGCTTCGGCAGTCCGGCTCTGATCACCGTGCTCGGCCTGTTCGCGCTCTCGGCGGGTCTGTTTCGCTCCGGCGGCCTCGATCGACTGCGAGGGATGATCGGCTCCGATGCGGTGCGAACCCCGAAGCGGATGATCGTGCTGCTCACCACCCTGGTGGCACCGGTCTCCGCCTTCGTACCGAACACCCCGATCGTGGCCTCCTTGCTGCCCGTGGTCGAGGGCTGGTGCCGCCGCCGCCGCATCTCGCCCTCGAAGGTGCTGCTGCCGCTCTCATTCGCCACGGTTCTGGGCGGCACCCTCACGCTGATCGGCAGTTCGGTGAACCTGCTGGCCAGCGAAGTCAGCAGCAAGTTGGGTTACGGCGCCTTCGACCTGTTCAGCTTCACGCCGATCGGAATCGGGGTATGGCTGGTGGGCAGCCTGGTGATGGTGCTGCTCTCCGACCGCTTTCTGCCGGATCGCGGCAGCGACGATGCCGACCTGTCCCGCAGCTTCAGCAACAGCGGATACCTCACCGAAGTGATGATCCCGGCCGGCTCCGAGCTGGTGGGCCAATCCCTGCACGGCACGCGCCTGCAACGGCGTTTCGACGTCGACGTTCTCGAGCTCCACCGCGACGAAGAGCGTTTCACCCCACCTCTGGCCGATCGCATCCTGCAGAAGGGTGATCGCCTGGTGCTGCGTTGCACCCGTGACGACCTGCTCCGCCTGCAGCAGGACCACACCGTTGTGCTTGCCCCAGTTCCTGAATCGGGAGCCGCCGAGCTGGCTTCCCAGACGTTGGCCAACCTGCGGATGGTGGAGGTGCTGCTGCCGGCCGGCTCGACCCTGGCCGGGGACAGCCTGCGGGATCTGCGCTTCCGCCAGCGTTACAACGCCACGGTGCTGGCCCTGCGCCGCGGCAATGCGGTGTTGCGAGAGCGGCTTGGCAGGACAACCCTGAAGGAGGGCGACGTGCTGCTCCTGCAAGGGCCCCAGGACGCCATCCGCGGCCTGCAGGCCAGCAATGACCTGTTGGTGCTTGAGCAGATCGAAGACGATCTGCCTACCGTGAGCCGCAAGGGAATCGCCATGCTCATCGCCGTTCTGGTGATCGTGCTGCCCAGCTTCAAGCTGCTTCCCCTGGTGGCAGCGGTGCTGCTCGGCACCGTGGCGATGGTGGCCACCGGTTGCCTTCGCAGCGGTGAACTGCTGCGTTCGATCCGGCTGGATGTGATCCTGCTGCTCGGATCGCTCGGAAGTTTCAGCATCGCCCTGGAGAAAACCGGGCTGGCCGAAGCGATGGCCAGGTCGTTGCTCAGTGGCCTGCAGCACTGGCCGATCTACTGGGCCCTCGCCGCGGTGTTCCTGTTCACCACCCTGCTCACAGAGGTGATGAGCAATGCGGCCACGGTGGCGATGGTGATACCGATCGCCGCCCAGGTTGCGATCGGCCTCGGCATGCCGCCGATGGCCTTCATCTTCACGGTGCTGTTCGGCGCCAGCCAGAGCTTCCTCAGCCCGGTGGGTTATCAGACCAACCTGATGGTGTTCGGACCGGGCCGCTATCGCTTCCTCGATGTGGCCCGCTATGGATTCCCCCTCACCGTGGTGATGACCCTTCTGGTCCCCTGGCTGGTCTGCAGACAGTTCAGCCTCTGATCGTGGCTGCTGTGGCAGCATCGAAGCCGAAGCCAACCTCTCCTTCTCCCATGGCCCTTCAACTCGGCGACACCGTTCCCGATTTCACCCAGGACTCCCAGCTGGGACCGATCAATCTCTACGACTTTGCTGGCGACAGCTGGGTCGTGCTGTTCTCCCATCCCGCCGACTACACGCCGGTCTGCACCACCGAACTCGGCGAGGTGTCGCGGCTGCGCCCCGAATGGGAAAAGCGCAACGTCAAAACGATCGCCCTGAGTGTGGATTCGGCCGAAAGCCACAAGGGCTGGATCGGCGACATCAACGAAACCCAGTCCACCAGCGTGGATTACCCGATCCTGGCTGATGCCGACAAGACCGTCAGCGATCTCTACGGGATGATCCACCCGAACGCCCTCAACAACCTGACGGTGCGCTCCGTGTTCATCATCGACCCCAACAAGAAGCTCAGGCTGCAGATCACCTACCCCGCCAGCACAGGCCGCAACTTCGACGAGATTCTGCGGGTGATCGATTCTCTCCAGCTCACCGACCACCATTCCGTCGCCACCCCGGTGAACTGGAAAGACGGTGAAGACTGCGTGGTGGTGCCCTCCATCTCCACCGAGGATGCCCGCGCCAAGTTCACCAAGGGGGTCACGGAAGTGAAGCCCTACCTGCGCTTCACCCCCCAGCCGAATCGCTGATTCCCAGCCTTGAGCCTGGGGATCCCGCCGCTTCAGCCCATCCCGCCCCGGCGGGATTTTTTTCGGCCGGTGGTCCCGGGCCGCTGGTCACAGAATGGCGATCTCCTCGACAGAGCTTGATGACCAACTGGTGGCAGTGGCAAGGGGCCTCATCCGGCCAGCCAAACAGCTTTGCCGTGATCGGTGCCGGCCGCTTCGGCACCGCCGTGAGCAAGGAACTGGTTCGCTGTGGTGCCGATGTGCTGGTGGTGGACAGGAGCCAGCGGGCCATCGATGAACTCCGTCAGATCGACCCCTCGATCGAAGGTCGCGTGCTGGATTGCACGGAGGAGGAGGCCCTGCGAGCGGCCGGTGTGCTCGACCTCGACACCGTGGTCGTGGGGATCAGTGAGCCGATCGAAGCCAGCATCACAGCCACCTTGATCGTCAAGGACAGTGAGGGCAGCCGGGTGAAACAGGTGATCGCCCGGGCCACATCCGATCTTCACGAGAAAATGCTTCGCCGGGTCGGAGCCGACACGGTGGTTTTCCCTTCGCGCATGCAGGGAGAAGAGCTCGGGCGTCAGCTGATGCGGCCCAACCTGCTGGATCGGCTGCGGCTCGACGACCGCAACAGCATCGAGGAGATCAAGGTGCCCCGTTCCTTCATCGGCCGTTCCCTGCGGGAGCTGAACCTTCGCAAGAACTACGAGATCAGCATCCTGGCGGCCGGTCCGGTGAACAACCTGTCGGTGAACCCCCCGGCCTCCCACGTTCTCAGCGAAGGGGACCTGCTGGTGGTGATGGGTTCGGTGCAATCACTCGAAGGCCTGCCCCCGCTGTGAGTGGTTCCACGGTGCTGGGGCTGATGAGCGGCACCAGCGCCGATGGGGTCGACGCCGTGCTGGCCAGATTCGATGGCCCCGTGAACCGACCCCGCTGGCGCCTGCTTGCCAGCCACTCGCTTGCCTATCCCGAAGGGCTCCACCGCCGGTTGGTCGCGATCGGCCAGGGGCAACCGGCCACAGCCGAGGCCCTGCTCGACCTGGCCGAAGCGGTGACGGAGCAACAGGCAGCCTGCGCTCGCCGCTGCGACCCAGGCGGTCAGGCCGGTCTGGTCGGTTGCCATGGCCAGACCCTCTGGCATCGGCCGCCCCAGGAGCAGCGGCGGGGATGCAGTTGGCAGCTGCTGCAGGGCCCCTTGCTGGCCCAGCTGCTGGAGCGGCCCGTGGTGTTCGATCTGCGGGCCCACGACCTGGCCCTCGGGGGCCACGGCGCGCCGCTGGTGCCGCTCGCCGATGCGGCCCTGCTGCCCGCGATCGGCGGATGGCGTGCCCTGCTGAACCTCGGCGGAATCGCCAACCTCACCCTGCTCCCCCCTGCCCAGGGCCCTGAACGGCAGGCCCCGGTGCGGGGCTGGGACTGCGGCCCGGCCAACACACTGATCGACCTGGCAGTCAGCCGGTTCAGCCGTGGGACGAAACGGTTCGATGCCGATGGCCAGTGGGCGCGGCGGGGAACAGCCGATGAAGCGGTGATCCGTCGCTGGCTGGCAGAGCCCTACTTCCAGGCCCTGCCACCGAAATCGACAGGAAGGGAACACTTTGGTGAAGCCGATCTCGAGCGGCGCCTGAACGATCTGAAGACGGCGGCAGATTCCCGGGGAGCGGATTCCGAGCAGGCCCAGGCCGATGCCCTGGCCAGCCTCACCGCCTTCAGTGCCGCAGTGGTGGCCGCCGACCTGGACCGGGGTCCCCGGCCGCTGGAGCTGGTGATCGCCGGAGGCGGGGCCAGGAACACCGCCCTCGTCGACCAGCTCCGTCAACGCTGCCGAGGCCTCTGGGTGCGCCCCCTGGTCGACCTCGGCATCGGCGAATCGGATCGTGAAGCCCTCGCCTTTGCCCTGCTGGCCTGGTGGCATCAGCGGCGGCATCCCGGCTGCCTGCCCTCGGTGACGGGAGCGTCGCGGCCGGCCATCCTTGGCGTGCGGGCTGACCCGACGCCTCCCTAGCCGCTGGGTCTTGGCAGCCTCAGACGGCGGGGAAGGCCCCGCAGGCGGCGGGGCTGCTGCCGCTGTTGCTGTTCGAGGGCCTTGCGAAACCCCTCGCCCGACGGGGCGGAACCGCGGATCTCCAGGGTTTCCTGGAGGGCGCTCCGGTTCTGCTCAAGCCGCTCCAGCCCTTGCTGGATCAGCACCTTGGCCATGTTGCTGACCGTGCGGGACTCGCTCTCAGCAGCGGCACTGAGCCGATCACAGAGCTCCTCGGGGAGCACCACCTGGATGCGCGGAGACTTGGGCCGTCCGCTTGTGGAGTTCTGACGGGTGGGCACAGGCCCCTGGGATCGCACGCGATACCCAGAAGTGTACAGAGATCCACTTGGATACTATCCAGCACTATGCTTATTCGGCTCCGCACGCCAGCCATGGGCCAGTCCGCCACCCAGTCCTTCAACCCTTCCGGCAGAAAAGCCAGGGCCAGCTCCACGCAGCGGAGCGCCGATCAGAGTGATGTGCTGGTTTCGGCAGTGATCAGCACCTACCTGCTCACCCACCTGCACCACGTTCTGCAGCGGGCAGAATTCGCCGCGGTCCAGGAAGGTCGCCAACCGCTTGCCGCCAACTACGCCCAGCTGCGCAAGGTGCTCTGCCTCGACGCCCGCACCATGGAAGATGCCTCAGCCTGTGGGCAGATCGAGGCCGAGCCGCCCTGCGCCGCCTGAGTCAGCGCAGCGAGCCGGGGGAAGAGGCTGTTGCCAAAATCCCACAAGCCCAGAAGGACGGCGCCAGCAACTGCCACGAGCCCATAAGGTCATCAGTGCCCCTTTCGCGCCTGGCCCAGGGCCCGCCCATGGCAGACACCAACGCCGCTCGCCTCTACGAGCGAATCCGGGCCGACGAAGCCCTCACCCAATCCCTGTTCCGGCAAGCTCTGCAGGATCCGAAGGGAACGGTGAACAGGATCCTCGCCCTGGGCGTCGAGTGGGATCTGCCGGTCAGCGAAGTTGCCGTGAGGGAGCATCTGGCCTCACTCGATGACGACAGCAAGCAATGGTTGATCAAGGCCAGGGGAGGGCTTTAGGGGGTTGGCGGCGCTGGAGGCCGCGCCTGGTCCAGCCGTGCCGGTGCCTGCTGATGAGCTGGACTCGGCAACCGATCCCCCTGGGCCCAGCTGAAGAACAGCCAGTAGCTCACCAGGGCCAGACCGGCCGCCACCACCAGCGCCGCCACCTGCTCCAGCCGTTTGACCATCACTAGCAGCCGCGGCGTGAATGGGCGCCAGTCTGGCGAAGGGCGTGACCCTTGAACTGCCGCGACTCGCCAGCCAGGGATGATGGAGATTCCCAAAAACGCCATACCCCCCACCCCGTGCTTCGTCTCGAACGCGTATCAAAGCTTTATCCCACCGGCGAAGTGCTGCGGGATGTCACCTGGGAGGTGAAACCCGGGGATCGCATTGGCCTGGTGGGGGTGAACGGGGCGGGCAAGTCCACCCAACTGCGCTTGATCGCCGGCCTGGAGGAGCCGAGCGGCGGGCAGGTGGTCCGCCAGGGCGACCCCCGCATCGCCTACCTGAAGCAGGAGTTCGATGTGGACCCCGGCCGCACCGTGCGTGAGGAGCTGTTCCAGGCTTTCGGGGAAGCGGCCGAGGTGTTGATCCGCCAGCACCAGGTGGAGCACGCCATGGCAGGCGATCAGGCAGCCCAGGACCCCGACCATCTCGATGAGCTGATCCACGAACTCGGACGTCTGCACAGCCGGTTCGAATCGCTGCACGGCTACGAGCTCGAGGCCCGCATCGACAAACTGCTGCCCACGATCGGCTTCACTACCGCAGGAGCGGACCTGCCGGTCGGCGACTACTCCGGAGGCTGGCAGATGCGGATCGCCCTCGGCAAGATCCTTCTGCAGGATCCTGATCTGCTCCTCCTCGACGAACCCACCAACCATCTGGACGTGGAGACCATCCAGTGGCTGGAGGGCTACCTGGTGGAGCGGGCGGTGCCCCTGGTGGTGGTCAGCCACGACCGCACCTTTCTGGACCGGGTCTGCAATCAGATCGTCGAAACAGAGCGCGGCATTTCCCGCAGCTATCTGGGAAATTACAGCCAGCATCTGGAGCAGAAGGCCCTGGAGCGCGAGGCCACCCAGTCCGCCTTCGATCGCCAGCAGAAGGACCTGGCCAGCCAGCAGGCCTACATCGACCGCTTCCGGGCCAGTGCCACCCGCAGCACCCAGGCCAAAAGCCGGGAAAAACTGCTTGAGAAGGTGGAGCGGATCGACGCTCCCGTGGAAAGCCTCTCCGGGCCTCGCTTTCGCTTCCCTGATGCTCCGCGATCCGGGCGCCAGGTCGCCCTGATCGAAGATCTCAGCCACAGCTACGGGGATTCGATTCTGTTTCTGGGTGCCGACCTGGAGGTGGAGAGGGGGGATCGAATCGCCTTCGTCGGACCGAATGGAGCCGGGAAATCCACCCTGCTGCGGCTGGTGATGGGCCTGGAGCAACCGGATGGGGGGATCGCCAGACTCGGAGAGCACAACGTGGTGTCGGGCTATTTCGAGCAAAACCAGGCCGAAGCTCTCGATCTTGAGAAAACCGTGATCGACACTCTCTTCGAAGCCGTCCCCGACTGGACCCAGACCCAGGTGCGCTCCCTGCTGGGTAGCTTCTGCTTCAGCAACGACGCCGTTTTCAAAGCGGTCGGCCAGCTCAGCGGTGGCGAGAAGGCACGGCTGGCTCTGGCCCTGATGCTTCTGTCCCCGTGCAACCTGCTGGTGCTCGATGAGCCCACCAACCACCTCGACATCCCCGCCAAGCAGATGCTGGAGGATGCCTTGCGGGAGTATGAGGGCGCAGCCCTGCTCGTGTCCCACGATCGCTACTTCATCTCGCGGGTGGCTAACCGGATCGTCGAGATCCGGGATGGCGAGCTTGTGCTCTACCGGGGCGACTACGCCTATTACGAGGCGAAAAAGCAGGAAGAAGCCGAGCAGGAACTGGAAGCCGAGGCCACTCGACAGCGCGAAGCCAAGCAGAACGCCAACCGGGACAGGCAAAAAGCCCGCGGCGCCAAGGTCAAAGCCAGGAACTGATCGGCAGCACAAACAACTTCACACATCTGTAGGCAAGAAGACTCATTTCGCTTGCCCTGGGTAAATGATGTTCATACCGTGACGGTATCCCCTCTGGAGCCAGGCACATGACCAGCACCATCCCCGCCGCTGCCACCTCCCTGAACCTGCCTGCCACCGCCGAAGCGTTGGCAGGCGGCAACCACAACCCTTCCTATGGCCCTGCTGAGGAGCGGCAGTGGGATTCAGTCGAAGCCTATTTCGAATGCATCACCACCTGCTCGCTCGACGATGGCGAATGTGTCACCCACTGCGTGGAGGAGCTGCGGGAGCACAACTGAGCCCGCTGCGGTGATGACATGCTGACAGCCCAGCGGTAACTGTGTACCGGTTGTTACGTGGGCGATCGAAACACTTCTTAGCATTAAGGCGGTTTCAAAGACCCACTGCCTTGCCTGGAATGTCCGAACCGATCGCCCTCACCCTCGGCCAGAAGTTTGAACTGGAGCGCATGACCCGCGTCATCGACTCCACCGGCGATGCTCAGTTGCTGCGGGGCCTGGCCAAGCAATTGCTGAATGCCTGGCAAGCCCAGAGAGCAGCCACCGACTGGATGATGCGCCAGCAACTTGGTACCCCTTCGAGTTTTGGAGCCGGCGCCCAAGACAGCCCGACTTCCTTCCCCTTCCCGGCGGATGCTGGCTCAGCGGAACCACCGTTCCGCTCCCACGACGTGCTCTGAGGCCCACCCCGATTTCACCGATTTCAGCTCAGCGTTCAGCTCAGCGGCCTTGCCCCGATTGAGCGATCGCCGTCGGAACCACCTGGAGCTGAAGCATGGCGCCTGTCCTGAGAACCCGCAGCTCCATCGGCTTGCCGACACCGTTGTTCTCCACGGCGGCAATCATCTGGGCCGGGCCGGCCACAGGCCGTCCAGATGCAGCCACGATCACATCTCCTGGTCGCAGTCCGGCCTGGGACGCTGGACTGCCTGGCAGCACGGAGCGGACCAGGGCTCCCTGCTGGGCTGTCTGGCCGAGATCCTGGGGGAGATTGTCGAGCCCGACACCGATCATCGGATGACTGACGCTGCCCGTGGCCAGCAACTGTTTGGCGATGCTGCGGGCCCGGTTGATCGGGATCGCGAAGCCAAGCCCGGCGCCCGGGCCTGAGCGCACCAGGGTGTTGATACCCACCACCTCGCCATCCGCATTCAGAAGGGGGCCTCCCGAGTTGCCAGGATTGATCGCCGCATCGGTCTGGATCAGATCAAGGCGCTTGTCCGTGATGCCGAGTTTGCTGACATTCCGGTTCAGGTTGCTGATGATTCCCATCGTCACGGTGTTGTCGAGGCCAAAGGGATTGCCAACGGCGATGGCCCAGTCACCCACCTGCAGAGCATCGGAGTTGCCAAGGGTGGCAACCGGCCAGGGACCGGTGCCAAGCAGCCGCAGCAAGGCCAGATCGGTGAGCGTGTCGAGCCCCACCACCCGGGCCTCCGCCCGGCGACCATCCCTGAGGCCGACAAAGACTCGGTCACTGTTCTCCACCACGTGGGCGTTAGTGAGGATCAGGCCGTCGGACTGGAAGATCACTCCGCTGCCCAACCCCCTTTCCTTGCGCTGGGTCGGCACCTGCGCCTGGGGTGCGCCGAAGAACTGTCGGAAGAGAGGGTCTGCCATCAGCCTGGATGGGAGTCCGGAGCCACCGGAGCGCGCCACTGTGCGCTCCGTATCGATCGTGACCACTGCCGGACCGGCCCGGTTGACAGCTTCGGCAACAAACGACTGGCGTGAGAGTCCACTGCGTGGCGCCGGCTGGGCTTGAGCCGTGACGGCCCGCTCGATCAGTGCGGGCGAGGCCAGCACCAGAGCCAGCGGAAGGGCAGGCAGAAGCACACGGCGGGGGAAGGATCGAAAAGACAAATTGGGATACTCCAGCTCTGTCTTGACCGTAACGGCGGATTGACAGCGGCCAGCCCCTGCAACAGCCCGAAGATGTGACGAAGTGCGGAGCTGATCAGCCGCTGAAGCTGGGACCCAGCCTCCACCTGCTGCCCCAATCTCCTAAGCTTTGCGAACAATTGTGAACTGACATGGACACCAGCGGTTTTTTGCTCGTCTTTCTCGCCTTCGGTGCCGCTTGCAGCAGCCTCTGGGCCTGGAAACTCGCCCAGGCAGCCACATCCAGGCAATGATGGGTTGATCTGCGATCAGCTCACTTCCGCTGATTCGCTCCGACGACCAACCCATGGCTCAGCTCTTCCCCCTGCTGTACGGAGCCAGTTTTCTTGTTCTGCTTGTGCAGGCCTTCCGGATCATGGCCCGTGGCCTGAAGGCCGTTCCACGCCCCGTTGATCCGAGCCTGGACGGCTCCCCTGCCTCTGCCGATCCTGCCGAACTCGATCGAACCGGGCGCCTCACCATTCACCCGGAATTGCTTGATCCGAGTGGGAAACTTGTTCATGACGACCTGCTGACGGTACGTTTCAGCAACGGGAACGAAGACACCCCAGTGCCGCCAGGGGCCAGTTGAACCAGACAGCTTTGGCTCTGCCAGAAACCAGGCGCATCACTGCATAGCCTGGGAGGGTCCCGCCAACTGGTAAAACCATGGCGACGAGCAGATTCCCGGCGGAGGCCGAACGTTGGACCAGAGAACCCGAATCGTGGCCGCTGTGCTGCGCACCCTGAAGCTGCCCCCCCGCTTCCGCCTGCACCTGATCAAGGAAGACCCGGTGCGGCTGGAGCTCAGCATCACTCCGGCTTATGGCAAGGATCCCATCCTGGTGGGGCTGGTCGAATCCCAGGACCTCGTCGCCCGTCGCGATCGAGAGGGACGCATCCCCAGGGATCTGCAAGGCACCTGGGACTGGACGGTCCGCCACGGGAAAGTGACCACCGGTGGCTGGAATCCCTATCTCAAGGAAGCGCTCCAGACCATGTTCGAAACCGGTCTTCCCGCCATCGTGTACGAGGAAACCACCGGTGAGGCATACCATCCGGTCGACGGGGCACGCCATGTGCGGTGACCCTGGCCATGCGCCACAAAGGGTGACCGAGGCCACAGATGGGCCTTGCCGAGGCCGTTAAAACAGGCCCATCCTGATTTCGGTTTTTCTTCATGTTCACCCTGGGCCTGTCGATGGGGCCACTGGTGCGCCTGCTGGCATCCCTCGGGCTGCTGAGCACGGCGCTCCTGGCCCTGCTCCTCAACCTGATCAGCTGATCACCCTGGGGCTGCTCCGCCTCGTATCAGGATCAGCAAGACTGGGGGAACTCTGTGTTCCAAGCGATCACGTGGCTCCCTTTTATGTCAAAAATCGAAGGGATGGATCCCGCCTGCTGAGCACAGCCCTCGTTGTCTGTGCCGTGGGGCTGATCCGCTCGGATCACCGCCTGGGCCAGTGGATCGCCATCGTTGCCGGAAGCCTCAGTGGCTATTGGGGTTTGTGTTACGGGCGCCTTGAACGCTGAATTCACCACCGGCCCGGCCCCGTTGAGCGCAGACAACGGGCTGCCCCACTACAGCGTGCTTGAGCTGAACACGGCGATCGGCAAGCTTCTGGAGCGGGGCTTTGCTCCCCGCTTCCTGCTGGCAGCCACGGTTTCCCGTCCCCAGATCAAGAAAGGCCATCTCTGGATGACCCTGACCGACGCAGGCGCTTCGATCTCCGCCGTGGCCTGGGCCAGCACACTGCCCAGGCTCAGCTTCAGTCCTGATGATGGTGACGGCGTCACGGTGGTGGGGAAGCTGAACTTCTGGGCTGCGCGAGGTTCCCTCTGCGTCCAGATCCTCGACATCCGCCCAAGCCTCAGCAGTGTGTTGCGCCGCTTCGAGCGGGTGCGGGAGCTGCTTCAGCCAACAGGGCTGTTCGCGGCAGAACGCAAACGCAGCCTGCCAGTGCGCCCAGCCGTGATTGCTCTGCTGACCAGCGTGCCCAGTTCTGCCTTGGCGGACATGCTCTGCACGGCTGCCGAGCGTTGGCCCGCCACCCGGATCATCCTGTTGCCAATCCCGGTGCAGGGTCCTGTGGAAGCCGAGATCTGTCGTGCCGTGAGGGCCATCGGTGCCCGAGCCGCAGCGCTCGGCATCGAAGCCCTCGTCCTGGCCAGGGGAGGGGGCAGCCGGGAGGATCTCTCGGTGTTCGATGGCGAGGATCTGGCCCGGGAGCTGGCCCGCTGCCCGGTGCCGGTGGTGACCGGACTGGGTCATGAAGATGACACGACCATTGCTGATCTGGTGGCCGACTGCCGGGCGGCAACCCCCACCGCAGCCCTGGTGGCACTGCTGCCGGATCGCCACACCGCACAGCTGGAGCTCCAGGCGATCCGCCGACAGATCAGCCAACAGCTTCGCTGGCGCCTTCGCTTCGAGCAGGAGCGAACCGAATCCAGCCGGCAGCAACTCCACCAGTGCCGACCGGCCTTGATGCTGCAACGGAAACGGCAACATCTTTCCCAGCTGGGTCAGTTGCTGGAAGTTCTCTCGCCTCAGCAGCTGCTCAAACGCGGATTCTGCCTTGTGCGAGGGGATTCAGGGCAGGTGATCCGCTCAGTCAACCAAATTGAACCAGGCAGCCTGTTGGAGCTGGAATGGGCCGATGGCAAGGCCAAGGCCCGGATCACAGGCAGCAGGATTGAACACCAGCCAGCCCCCATCCGTGGCGCCTCTTGATGATCAAACCAGTGAGCCATCCATGACAGCGGCAAAGAAAAGAGAACCAAGAGCCAGTCGTGTCGCAAGTGGGGAAATGGCCCGGGAAAGCTGGGCCACCGAACTCGCCGAACTCTCCTACAACCAGGCCCGCACCGCCCTGGAGCTGGCCCTCGGACAACTCCAGTCCGAAGACCTCGAAGTGGAAGCCATGGCTGATCTCTACCGCCTGGCGCTCGGCTATGCCCGCCGATGTGAACAGGTGCTTGAGCAGGTCGAACAGGAGATCATTCAGCTGGACACCAGCAACCTGGAAGAGGAGCGATGACCCGAACGACAAGCCCAAGGAATCCCTGGATCGAATGGGTCTATCTGGCTCTGGCGGTGGCGGGAGCCATCCTTCCCTGGCTGGCCAATCTGGACTTCATCCAATCGAGCGGCAACGTCTTCGATCTCAGCCGTTTCATTGCCTTGGCGAATGCCAATCCCGCGGCCCAGTCGCTTTCCCGGGATCTGCTGATCGGAGCCAGCGCGATCACGATCTGGATGGTGGTGGAAGCAGGCAGACTGCAGATGCGTGGCTTATGGGTAGCACTGTTGTGCAGTGCAACACTGGCATTTGCCTGTGGAGCCCCTCTGTTTCTCTGGATGCGAGAGCGTCGTCTCAGGGAAATTCAGCTGGCTGGCCAGGGGGCAGAAACCAGCGACGATTCATCGGGGAAGCAGGCAACATCCAGCTGAACAGCATCACCCGGCCAAGTCACTGGATGGAGATGGATCGCTGCTTTGCTCAAGGAATCTGTCGAGCCTCAACATCAACCGTGGCATCACGGGCATCGGCATCAGGGCTGATCTCCATGCCTGGGAATTGTTCCGCCGGATCCGTGGAACTGTTCAAAGTGCCGCCAAGGATCGTGAAGCCGGAAGCCCATCGCCTGCGGCTGGCGCCGGAGAACTCCCCCTCACCAGAGGAGCCAGAACGGTCCCGGGCCCCGAGCGATGTGCCGCAGGCAGGGCAGACATCGGTGGACACACTGGGCATCCCACAGGCAGGGCAGTTCCGCACTCTGCTGAGCAAGAGGCGCCAGGCCAACCAGCCACCTCCCACCACAAGAAAGGGCAGGAGGATGATTGTGAGGGTCAATCCGCCGACAACATCCAGGATCAACCGCGAAACCGGACCAGGGGCGAGCAGCGCCAGACCAGCCAGAGCGATCAGGGCCCAGGGGAGCCGCTTTGGCATCAGCGCTTGAAGTGCGGGTCATTTTCCATCCAACGCTCCAGGGCAGCCAGTGCCTCGATGCCAGCCCAACCAAAAACAACAGCTCCAGCCAGGAATGCGATCAGCAAACCTGCTCCGAGCACGACCGGAACCACTGCAAAGGTGAAAAAACCGATCACCGCAACGGCGCCGACCCCGGTACAGAGCAGAAGAAGGCTGGCTGGTAAGGGGCGAAGGGAAAGGCCGGAGCGGGTCATTGTTCAATCCTCAACGGACTTCATCCTGCCCCCGGGATGGGAGATCTGGACCGCCGCTACAGGTGTGGATCGCCCCCCCCAGCTTCGGCGGCTGAGCACAACGCTGACGGCCATTCCGTAATACAGGATCAAGCCCAGCAACCAGACCCAGAGCGTAAGCACAAGCACCCCACTGACAACCCCGTAGGCCTGAAACCGGCTGCTGAGCGAAACAAGGCTCCTGCCAACAACCACGTTCAAAATGGTATAGGCCACACCGATCAGCAGAGATCCAGGCCACAAAGCAGGCACTGGGACAGTCCTCGATGGAATGATTCTCAGCAGAACGAAGCCAACGGCAGCAGACACCAGTACCGAGAACAACAAGTCTGTGAAGCCAGCGACCGGCATCGAGAGGCGAAACAGCCAGGGGATCTGCACTCGGAACAAGGAACCCCAGGTCTGGGGGTTGATGACCGCAAGATTGCTGGTCAACTGGGAGACGGCAAGCAGCAGACCAGCCACCGCCACCAATGCGAAGGCTTTGAGTCTCAAGGCCACGAAACGTTGAAGGGCCTGAACACGTGAGACCGGCTTTCGTTTTAACCCGAATGGATCATCTCTCCAACCCCAGAGGCGGTCAGCGCCCCGCTGAAGAGTGAGGTAGGTGTTGCTCGCAGTCACCAACAGGGCAACGGCACCGAAGGCACCGGCCCCACCACGCTGGCTGTAAAGCTTGACCAGAGTTGTTTGAATGAATGGCGAGGCAGCTGCAGGCAGAAATTCATCTGCAAAAGAGGCAATCTGATCAATCAAGCCTTCATCCCGCCCCAGGATTCGGCTGGCCAGAGCAAGGGCAATCAAAAGAACAGGAAAGATGGACTGAAGCATGTGATAAGCGAAGGCAGCACTCAGATCAATGCAGTCATGCCTGTCCCAGACGCGGTACGCCAGCCAAGCGGTCCGAATCCATTGCCTGAGACGAATCATGGAAAGGAATCCATGCCGGATTCAGCAGACGGATTGGCAGTTTAAGCAGCTGCAGACAAAGGATGGATGGCCGGATGCGATCAAAACCAACCTCACCGAAGCTCTGTCCAGGATCGAGGGGCATTGACTGGACTGAGCATTGACTGGACTGAGCAACAATCAGCAGCCAGCCGGGAAATGCCAACAAAAAAGCCACCCATCAGGGTGGCTTCTGTCTTGCCGTTCACTGAATCAACAGTGGATGGCAGGTGATGGAGTAAGAGTTTTATCCTGGCATTGAGCTATTTTTGCAGGAAGCTTCCCTCCAACTATCGTCGCCGCTACTGCGTTTCACAACCGAGTTCGAGATGGATCGGAGTGGGGCCACAGTGCCATGAACACCAGGAAATAATCTCTTCTCCTCAGGTGAGCCCTGAGAACTGCATAGATAATGGATCAGCTTTTCACTGGTCTGTCTGAATACAAGCACGCCATGCTTCATTGAGCAAAGCCAAGTGTTGGTCAAGCCCTCGGTCTATTAGTACTCCTCCGCTTCACGCATTGCTGCGCTTCCACGTAGAGCCTATCAACGGGTGTTCTTCCCGTGACCTTACTGGCTTCAGCCATGAGAA
>NZ_JAHLYV010000031.1:0-79544 GCF_025128115.1 Synechococcus sp. CS-1326
ACACCGAACCAGCCCACGTAGAGGCGGTTGTTGGTGGAGGTGACCCACTCACAGAACTGACTCCAGGCAGAAGCGCCTTGGCGCTGCTGAAGAGTTGAGGTCATGAGGACGAGAGATAGTGCCCCCGAAGGGACGAGGAAGGAAGACAAGGCAAGGCGGAAGCCGCCTGCGGACCCGCTTGCGCGGCTTGTCTGCCAAAGATTAACACGCTGTTGCGTTTTGTTAAGAGGCGTTTCCTGATCAGCAGGAGGTTCCCGGGCGTCTTGCCTGGATCACCGCCAGGACGTTCGCCGTTCAGAGATGGGTCGCCTGAGATTCGAACTCAGGACCAATCGGTTAAAAGCCGAGTGCTCTACCGCTGAGCTAGCGACCCGCCCGGATGGGCCAGCAGCGAACGTATCACAAGGGGAATGCACTCCCCAGTGCACCGGAGACCCTCCGGCTGAAGGCCATCCCAAAAACTTGCCTGACCACAATGGCCATGCTGTCGAAGGCTCCGATCCGTGACCGCAGACCGTTCTCCCTGGCCTGAGCCCAACGTCCACCCCGAGGCCTGGGTGGCACCCAGCGCCGTGCTGATTGGCGATGTGTCCCTGGCGGCTGGAGCAAGCCTCTGGCCGCTGGCCGTGGCCCGCGGCGATCTCTGCTCGATCGTGGTGGGCGAGAACAGCAACGTTCAGGATGGGGCGGTGCTGCACGGAGATCCAGGCCAGGGCGTCTGGATCGGGGCGGAGGTCACGATCGGCCATCGGGCCGTGGTCCATGGGGCCGTCCTCAAGGATGGTTGCCTGATTGGTATCGGTGCCATCGTTCTTAACGGTGTGACCGTGGGAGAAGGGGCCCTGGTGGCGGCAGGGGCTGTGGTCACCAGTGACGTGCCACCGGCCACGCTGGTGGCTGGTGTGCCCGCCAGGCCACGCCGTGAGCTGAGTGCGGCAGAACTGTCCGACCAACGCCACCATGCCCTCCGTTACAGGACCCTGGCCGCCGCCCATGCCGGCAGGAGCGATCGTACGGGCTTTGAACGCTGAAATCCAGCCTGGATCGGTTTCGGGACCCACTGCAGGTTCGCCCCACCCGCTCCGGATTGTCCTCAACGGGGTCCTCGGGTCCGTAGGATTAGCTGACCCTGCATTGGACCCGATGGACGCAAGGCTTCTGCTGGTTTCAGCCCCGATCCTGCTGGCTGTCAGCTGGGCTGTGTTCAACATCGGACGGGCGGCCGTCGGCCAGCTCCAACTCATGCTCAAGCGCTCCCGCGCCTGATGATCCAGGTGATCGGTGCCGGCCTCGCCGGTACTGAAGCGGCCTGGCAGATCGCCCAGTCCGGTGTGCCTGTGAGGTTGTGGGAAATGCGGCCGGTCTGCCGCTCCCCCGCCCACCACAGTGGCGAATTCGCAGAGCTCGTCTGCAGCAACAGTTTTGGAGCCCTCTCCAGCGACCGGGCCGCCGGGTTGCTTCAGGAGGAATTGCGCCAACTTGGTTCGGTTGTGATCGGCACTGCTGATGCCCATGCCGTTCCTGCGGGCGGGGCCCTGGCCGTGGATCGGGGCCGTTTCAGTGAAGCCCTCACCGTCGCCCTGGAGCAGCATCCCCTGATCAGCGTCGAGCGGCGCGAGCTGAGGGAACTGCCACCACCCGCCGAAATCACTGTGCTGGCCACCGGTCCACTCACCAGTGACGCCCTGGCCGAGCAGCTCCGCGCCTTCACCGGTCGCGCCGAGTGCCACTTCTTTGATGCCGCCAGCCCGATCGTGGAAGGCGAGAGCATCGACATGCAGCGGGCTTTCCGGGCCAGCCGCTATGACAAGGGCGACGCGGATTACATCAACTGCCCGATGAACCGGGAGCAGTACCTCGCCTTCCGCGAGGCGCTGCTGGGCGCCGAGCAGGCGGAACTGAAGGATTTCGAGCAGGAAAGCGCCACGTTCTTCGAAGGCTGCCTGCCGATCGAGGAGCTGGCCCGCCGCGGCGAAGACACCATGCGCTATGGGCCGCTGAAGCCGATCGGCCTGTGGGATCCCCGCTGGGGCGACCTCTACGACGCTGATGTGCGCCGTGCCCGGCGGGCCTATGCGGTGGTGCAGCTGCGCCAGGAAGACAAGGACGGCCAGCTCTGGAACCTGGTGGGCTTCCAGACCAACCTCAAGTGGGGCGAGCAGAAGCGGGTGCTCCGCCTGATCCCCGGCCTGGAGAACGCCAGCTTCGTGCGCTTCGGCGTGATGCACCGCAACACCTTCCTTGAAGCGCCCCAGCTGCTGGATCCCACCCTGCAGTTCCGCCAGCGCCCTTCGCTTTTGGCGGCCGGACAGATCACCGGCACCGAGGGCTATGCGGCGGCGGTGGCCGGCGGCTGGCTGGCCGGCACCAACGCCGCCCGTCTGGCGCTGGGCCAGGAACCGATCTGCCTGCCTGTCACCACCATGGCTGGCGCCCTCACCCACTTCATCGCCTCCGCCCCCAGTGAGCGGTTCCAGCCGATGCCGCCCAACTTCGGCCTGATGCCGGAGTTGCCGGAGCGCATCCGCGACAAACGCCGCCGTTACGGCGCCTACCGAGATCGGGCCCTGGCGGATCTGGCCCCCTTCGCGGCACCTTCAGCAGCACCGATCGCGGCGCCGCTGGCGGCCACCCCCGGGGCCGACCTGGCGCTTGCCTAGCCTCGGCGCACCGGCAACATCTCCGTGCAGCAGACGAGCGGCAACACCTCCCCGGCGGCGGGAGGCGGGGCCTTGGATGCCGTGGTGATCGGCTCGGGCATCGGCGGGCTGGTCACCGCCAGCCAGCTGGCGGCCAAGGGGGCGAAGGTGCTGGTGCTGGAGCGTTACCTGATCCCGGGCGGCTCCGGTGGCAGCTTCCGGCGCGCGGGGTACACCTTTGATGTGGGGGCCTCGATGATCTTCGGCTTCGGCGAGAAGGGGCACACCAACCTGCTCACCCGCGCCCTGGCGGACGTGGGTGAACGGCAGGACACCATCCCCGACCCGGCCCAGCTCGCTTACCACCTGCCAGGAGGCCTTGAGCTGGCTGTCGATCGCGACTACGACAGCTTCATCGCCCGGCTCACGGCCCTGTTCCCCCACGAAGCCGCCGGCATCCGCGCCTTCTACGACACCTGCTGGCAGGTGTTCCGCTGCCTCGATGCCATGCCGCTCCTCTCCCTGGAGGATCCGGCCTACCTGGCCAAGGTGTTCTTCAGAGCACCCCTGGCCTGCCTGGGGCTGGCCCGCTGGCTGCCGGTGAACGTGGGCGATGTGGCCCGCCGCCACATCAAGGATCAGGCGCTGCTCAGGTTCATCGACATGGAGTGCTTCTGCTGGTCGGTGATGCCGGCCGATCGCACGCCGATGATCAATGCCGGCATGGTGTTCTCCGATCGCCATGCCGGCGGCATCAACTACCCGAGGGGCGGCGTCGGCACGATCGCCGAACACCTGGTGCGCGGCCTGGAGCGCCACGGCGGCGCCATCCGCTACCGCAGCAGGGTCACCAGGGTGGTGCTGGAGAACGGCCAGGCGGTGGGGGTGGAGCTGGCCGGCGGTGAAACGATCCGCGCCCGGCGGGTGATCTCCAATGCCACCCGCTGGGACACCTTCGGCAGCCTGGTGGATGACGCCCACACACCGGCGGCGGAGACGGTCTGGCGGCGGCGCTACAAACCCTCAGCCTCGTTCCTCTCGCTGCACCTGGGCGTGAAGGCGGAGCTGATTCCCGCCGGCAGCCACTGTCACCACCTGCTGCTGGAGCACTGGGAGGAGATGGAGGCGGAGCAGGGCACGGTGTTCGTTTCGATTCCCACCCTGCTGGACCCGTCCCTGGCGCCGCCTGGCCATCACATCGTGCATGCCTTCACCCCGTCGGCGATTGACAACTGGAAAGGCCTGGGACCCACGGCCTACGCGCAGGCCAAGCAGGCCGCCGCCGATCGCCTCATCCGCCGGCTGGAGGGCTTCCTGCCGGGACTTGGCACGGCAATCAGCCACCGTGAGGTGGGCACACCCCGCAGCCATCGCCGCTTCCTGGGCCGGCACCAGGGCAGTTACGGCCCGATTCCGGCGCTGCGGCTGCCTGGCCTGCTGCCGATGCCGTTCAACCGCACCGGCATCCCCGGGCTCTACTGCGTGGGGGATTCCTGCTTCCCCGGCCAGGGGCTCAACGCCGTGGCCTTCAGCGGCTTCGCCTGCGCCCACCGGGTGGGCGCCGACCTGGGGCTCAACCCCTGGGCCCTGCCGGACTGAGCAAACAGGCGGAAACCCGAAGACCCAATTCCACGGATTGCCGGCCAGGAAACTAAGATTGAAACAGTTCGCAATATTTCCAGGTGGGACAGTCTGATACGCCCAGCTCGCAGGACCTGGCCCGGTACCTTGAAGAAAAGGGAGCCCTGACCAAACCCTGGCTGTTGATGCAGTTGAGGCTCAGCAAGCTCAAAGAAGAGAAGGCCTCGATGACATCTGACGAATACCTGCTGCGCATCCAGGACGCCCACACCGATCTGATGCGGATGGGCCCGTTCTGGAAGGGTCAGGAGCGGCAGGTGTTCGGGCTCTCCGGCGACCCTCTCCCCCTGGCTGATGGCTGAGCTTCAGCCGGTCATCGGCCCCCCAGACAACAAGCCCTATCGGATCGCTCCGTTGATCCGCACCACGCTTCTGCTGCTATATCTCGCCCTGGTGGGTCCTTTGCCTGTGCTGGCACCGCCGGAGCTGAGGGTGTGGCTCCTGGCTGCCCTGATGCTTGGGCTGGTGCTGGTTTTCGCCATGTTGAGTGAACAGGTGGTGCTCGAATCCGATGCCATCCGGGTGGGTCATCCACGATGGTGCGCCTGGCTGTTCCGACGGGGCTGGCGGCTGGATTGGAGCGAGGTCGCCCGGTTGGTGCCGATCACCACCAGCCAGGGCGGCACCGTTCACTACATCCGCTCCCGGCAAGGCGAGCACTTTCTGTTGCCGCAACGCCTGGAACGCTTTGCCGATTTTCTGATGCGCTTCCAGCAATCCACCGGGCTCGACACCAGGGGGATTGGACGGATCACCCCCGCCTGGACCTACTGGACCCTGGCGATGCTCAGCCTGCTGCTGCTGATCGGCGAAGGGGTCAGCTTCGCCTGGCTCCTGCCTGCCCAGGCCGGCTGATCAGCCAGCGCTGGCAACCTGGCGCAGCGAAAGGTTGCCAGACTGGGAATCGCCGGCTTCCGGCAGGGTTTCAAGACTGAATCGATACCCCTGCTGCCGCACGGTTTCGATTCCTCCCCCTTCTCCCAGACCCGCCAACTCCAGCTTGCGCCGCAGCGTGAGCACCTGGGTATCGACGGAGCGGGGGCCACCACTGAACGGGGGCCAGGCCATCCGCAGCAGTTCCTGGCGGCTGCGAACCATGCCTGGCGGCATCAGCAGCGCGCAGAGCAAGGCAAATTCCCGCGGACTGAGCTCGACAGGCTGATCGCGCAGCATCACCTGGCGCAGCAGCAGATGCACTTCAAGCGGGCCCACACAGACCCTCTCCTGCAGGCCACTGCCGCTCCGCCGCAGCAGACTGCGACACCGGGCCGCCAGCTCCTCAAGACCGAAGGGCTTGCGCAGCACGTCATCGGCGCCGGCATCGAGCATGGCCACCACGGCATCGGCACCGGTTCGGGCGGTGAGCACCATCACCGGGCAGCGCAGATGGGCCGCCAGCCGCAGCGCGGAGCTCTCCTCGAGCAACTCGGCGCTCACCAGCAGATCCGGCATCTGGTCTTCGCAGAGCTGGAGCGCCTCGGTGGCCGATGCCACAGCAGCCGCCAGATGGCCATCCTGCCTGAGGCGCTGGGCCAGCACCGTGCGAAGCGTGGGGTGGGGATCCACCACCAGAATGCGCTTCAGAGGTGAAGCGGAACCACGCCGTTCTCCAGGCCCCTGGCCCTCGGCCTGGGGTGGATGTTCAGAATTCAGGCTGGGCCTCAGCTCCACAGCGGATCCCTAGGGAATCCCTAAGCTACTCGGCATCCGGGTTCCGACGATCAGGTCGTTGCCACCCCTGCTTCAGTCCCCCCCACCGGCCGAACGCCTCACCATGACCGCGCTGCAGAATCCTGAGGCCATTCGCCACTTCCAGTCACTCTGCGATGCCTGTCAGGACCTGGTGAGCCGCTACCACAGCCCATCGGAACTGCGGCTCTATGCCGATGGCTACCTGCACGCCCTGCGGCGCACCGCCGTGCTGGATTCCCAATCCCAGCGAAGGCTGGAGGAACTGATCGATCGCTGGATCCTCGATCCCTCTGGTTTCATCGGACCCGGTGGTGATCTCAGCACCCTTTACCAGAGCGGTCACCACTGAGCCGACAGCGGCATCGCCAGCAGGGCCTCAGGAGGCCAGGGCCACTGCGAGGGTTTCGCGCAGCTCACCGGAGTTGTACAGCTCGATGAGAATGTCGGAGCCGCCGATGAACTCCCCATTCAGATACACCTGGGGAATGGTTGGCCACTCGGAGAATTCCTTGATTCCGTGGCGAATTTCAGGGTCGGAGAGCACGTCGAAGGTTTCGAACGACACCCCAAGGGTGTTGAGGATCTGAACCACATTGTTCGAGAAGCCGCACTGCGGCATCAACTTCGTGCCCTTCATGAACACCACCACCGGAGCGCTGGTCACGAGGGTCTTGATGCGTTGCTCAACGGTGGGTTCCATGGGCTGCTGGGGGTGGGGATCAGAAAGGTTGAAGGAAGCTGGGCCGGGCTCAGCCAGGGGATGAGGTCTGCAGAGCCAGGGCATGGATGGCCTCACTGGCCAGTTCGCTGCGCAGGGCTCCGTAAACGAGCTGATGCTGCTTGATGCGGGAAAGACCGGCGAAGGCGGCGGAAATCACCTTCACCTGGAGGTGGTCTCCCCCTCCGGTCAGATCGTCCACCTCAACCTGGGCATCCGGCAAGCTGTTCCAGATCGCTGCTCTGACTTGATCCGGTTGCACCATGCTCTCGTCGGAACTCACAGAACGGCAATCTAGAAGCTGGGGCGCCATGGCTGGCTGATCGCTCCATCCCCGGCTCAGCGGATTGTCAGAGGGAACGGACGGATCAGCCGATCACTTGCTGCCGGTGGTGGCAGGGGCCGGTTCTCCGGCCGTGTAGGGGGTGGTGGCAAAGCCCAACTCCACCAGGCTCTGGTAGGCCCTGCGCCCTTCCTCCCGGGCCGGGGTCATGATCTTGATCACCTCCACCAGCAGTGGCACCGCCACCTCCGGTTGGTTCTGACGGCGCAGCAGGGCCGCCAGCCGCAGGTTGGCCTGGGCCAGGGTTTCCAGAGATTCACGGCCCTTCTGGTCCATTTCCCTTGGGATGCGTGCATCCAGGCCGCGGAAGGATCCACTCAGGTCGCGATAGAAACCGAGCAGCCGCAGGCTGGCGTCACGGGCGAGGTCGTAGTCCTTGCGGGCCGCGGCCAGATCGCCGCGGGCAACGGCGGCGTCGCCTCGCACCAGCAGTCCGTTGATCGAGGCCAGGTTGAAACCGACACTGGCGCCCTCAAGCACCTTCTGGGGTTCCGCCTGGGCCGAGGCGGCCGGTATGGAAACGACGGGGGCGAGGGTTGCCGCCAGAGCAAGCCCGAGGGCGACAGGGGGCCAGCGCACGTGGAAGGATCGAAAAGTTCTGATCAACTCTAAAGGGCGTCGATCGGACGCCCCAAAGCCAGACGGGCCGCTTCCTCGGCTGATTGCATGGCCAGGGCCAGGCGTTCGTTGAGGCTTTTCACAGCCACACGCCCCCTGCCTTCCACGCTCAGCACGGGGCCGAAGCAAAGCGCTGCCCGGCTCCGGAAGTGCGGACGCTCTTGTTCATAGCCGATCCCAACGGGAACCACCTGGACAACCACCCCCTGGCTGGCGGCCAGGACAGCCAGCCGGGCCAGACCCTGATGCAACCGGATCGGACCATCCTGGCGACGGATCTGGCCTTCCGGAAAGACGACAAGCTGCTGGCCGACCCTGAGGAGATCCACTGCGTAGCGAAGGGTGGTGGTGCCCGGCCGGCCCTGGTCGACGGGGAAACAGCCCAGACGCTGCAGAAACCAGCCCTGGATTCCCTTCATCTCCGTCTGGGTGACCATGAACCGGCAGTCTCTGCCGCTGACGCGCCGGCCGGCGGCGCGCGGCAGCAACAGGGCATCCCAGCGGGCACGGTGGGTGGGGGCCAGCAGCACGGCGCCGTGCAGGGGCAGGTGCTCGGTGCCGAGCAGCTCAATCCGGCTGAACTGCCATGGCAGGGCCAGATCCTGGGTGACCGCCATGGCCAGTGGAGCCAGGGCCGGGCTGACCCCGAAGCAGATCCGGCGCTCCCGACGGATCAGGGCGTGCTCAGCTGCCGATGGTTCGGCTGCAAGCGCCGTTTCCGGCCCGGTTGCCGGCCCTTCGGCTGGCTCGGTTGTCGGGCTGATCTGCTGCCGCGAGCTCACGGCCACCTGCCATCACGGAACTATCGGCAAGCTAGGGGGACAGGCTCCCCGCCGATCCACCCGACGGGCAGTTGCCGCTGCGGCCCGGATTCAATCCATAGGATCAGGCAAACCATCCCGCTTCTGCCGTGGCCAGCCTTGGCGTGAACATCGACCACGTTGCCCAGGTGCGCCAGGCTCGCCGCACCGTGGAGCCTGATCCAGTCAGTTTCGCCCTGTTGGCGGAACTGGGGGGAGCCGACGGCATCACCGTGCATCTGCGCGAAGACCGGCGCCATGTTCAGCTCCGGGATCTGGAGCTGCTGCGGGCCACCGTGCGCAGCCGGCTCAACCTGGAAATGGCTGCCACCGCTGAGATGGAGGCGATTGCCCTGGAGATCAGGCCCGACATGATCACCCTGGTGCCGGAAAAGCGCCAGGAGGTGACCACCGAGGGAGGGCTGGACGTGCTGACCCAGCGTCCGGCCCTGCAGGCCCTGGTGGAGCGACTGCAGATGGCCGGCATTCCCGTGAGCCTGTTCGTGGACCCGGAGCCTGCCCAGCTGGAGGCCAGCCAGCTGTGCGGTGCCCGCTGGGTGGAGCTCCACACCGGCGCCTACGCGGAAGCGAGCTGGCCGGAGCAGCCCCGCGAACTGGCCAGGCTCACCGAGGCCGCCGCCCTGGCCGGTCAGCTCGGCCTGCGGGTCAACGCCGGCCATGGCCTCACTTATCAGAATGTTGAGCCGGTCGCCGCGATCGCCGCGATGGAGGAACTGAACATCGGTCACACGATCGTGGCCCGGGCCCTGGCGGTGGGGCTGCAGGAGGCGGTGCGGCAGATGAAGGCCCTGGTTCAGAATCCTCGCCACGACCCCCTGTTTGGTGGCATCAGCCCATGAGCGCCTCAACGCCGACCACCTATTTCTTCGTAGCCGCCAGCACAGCCTTCCTCACGGAGGAGGAGCCGCTCGAAGAAGTGCTCCGGGAGCGGGTTCGGAACTACGCCGAGGGGAACAAGCCGATCGATTTCTGGCTGATCAGCTCCCCGGCTTTTCTTGCCTCCGTCGATCTTCAGACCGTTGCCGCCGCCCTTCCGAAACCGGCCTCAGCCGTGGTGTCCACCGATCCGAAGTTCATCGATTTTCTCAAGCTGCGCCTTGAGTTCGTGGTGAAAGGGAGCTTTCTGGCCCCAAGTGCCACCATTCCGGATCCATTGGCCGCCGCCGGCTAGGCCACCTGGCGCTGCTTCTCAACCACCCAGCCGGCCAGGTGCCTCTGCTGGCGGTGGTCAAGGGCCCGATCAGCCAACAGGCGCTCACGCAGACGCTCCAGATCCTCCGGGTGAAGTTCACCGTTCGACTGCCAATGGAGATTGGTGGGGATCAAGGTGTTGGGTTGCTGACGCAAATCTCTATCCATGTTGTCAGAGCGAACAGCCCTGGGGCGACCCTGAAATCGGTTGAATTCCTGCAGAGATCTCAGAACAGGCCGAGGAAGCGTCGACGTCCCTCGGAGGGTCTGCCAGCGGGAGTGTCCCTGCCGTCCTGCTGATGGCGAGGCCGCTGATCGCCAATCGTCAGCAGGGCCTCCTTGTTCTTCCACCAGATCCAGTCGCGGATCGGCGGTGTGGCGAGCAGGTCGTTGCGGCTGAGCCGCAGTCCGAGCCGCGATGAGGCATCGAGCAGCACCTCGACCATGGCCTCCCCATCCGTGCAGGCAGCCAGTGCCTCGTTGGTGCGCTTTGCTCCATTCAGCGCCTTCACCAGCAGATTGACCCTCTGGGAAACGGAGAGGGAGGCTGGATCCATGGGCCTGCAAAGACATTGGGCGGACGGTACCAGCGCCAGTGAACCGGTGGCAGGCGGCAAAGCTGACAAAAGGCGCTCGAAGGTTCAGACTTCAAGAGCGCAAGCTTCTTCAACCCGCCCGTTCCATGGCGTCTGCACCGCCCCATCAGCCCCACTGGGTGATCGGTGATGTCCATGGTTGCGCCCAGGCCCTCGCAGAACTGATCTCCAGGCTCCCCAGGACTGATCGGCTGATCCTCTGTGGAGATCTGATCAACCGTGGGCCCCAGATCCAGAGAACGATGGAACTGGGCTGGAGCCTGGTCCAGAGTGGTCGGGCGGTGTGGTTGCGCGGCAACCACGAGCAGAAGCTGCTGGATGCACTGAGCCGGGGAGATTCGATCCGAAACCCCAGCCTGGCCGGGTCCGACACCTTCCGCCAGCTCGGTACGGAGCAGTGCCGGTTCTGGCGGCGCCGGCTCGCTTCCCTCCCGCTGGCGTACTGGGGCCAGGGCTGGGTGGCGACCCACGCCGGCTTCGATCCATCCACCTGGAAGCCTGATCTGGGAATCCGCGCCCCCTTCTGGCGGGCCTACGACGGACGTTTCGGCGACGTGATCATCGGCCACACCCCTGAGCAGGTCGTGAAACGCCGCCGCAATTCGATCGTGATGATCGACACAGGAGCCTGCTACGGGGGGCGGCTGACGGCCTACTGCCCCGAAACCGGCGACACAGTCAGTGTGCCGGGCGCGGGCTCGCTCCCGGACGACCGGACCATCAGGCAGGAGCTGGAGCGATCCTTCCTGGCCCCCTGCCCTTGCTGACGGTCTATCGCAGCAACCGGGCCGAGTTTCTCGCCCAGTTGCTGGCCCAGCAGCTCCGCCTCGACCCTCCCAGCCCCTGGGAAACCATCCAGGTGGTGGTGAACACCTGGCCCACCAGCCGCTGGCTGGGGGAACAGCTCGCCGTGGAGCTGGGTGGAATCGTCGCCAATCTGCGGTTTCCCTTTCCGGCCAGCCGTCTGCGTCAGATCGTCAATCACCTGCTCGACGATGCTGCCGCGGCCGACGATCCCTGGCGTGCCACAAATCTGGTCTGGCCGGTGCTGGAGCTGCTGCCGGAGCTGGCCAAGGCGCCTGAGGCGTTTCTGCTCGAGCGCTGGCTGCAGAGTCGCGGTGACAGCCAACGGCTCGACGCCCCGCTCTGGCAGCTGGGCCGGGCCATCGCCGACAGCCTCGACGATCTCACCCTCTACAGGCCGGCCATGCTGGCGACCTGGTCGGGCGGTCAAGACCGCGATGATCGCGGCGAGCCGCTGCCCGAGTTGCAGCGCTGGCAACCACTGCTCTTCCGCCAGCTGCAGGCCCGTCTTGGGGTGCAGCCGTTCGGTCTCAGGCTGATCGAGGCGATCGAGCGGCTGCGCCTTGGCACCGCCCGGGTGGAAGGACTGACGGGCACGCTGCGGCTGTTCGGTCTCAGCAGCGGCGCCCCACTCCAGGTGCAACTGCTCCAGGCCCTCTCGGCTGTTCTGCCGGTCGACATCTACCTGCTGACCCCCTGTCGCGACCTGTGGCAGCGCTGCAGCCAACGGCGCCAGGAGCTCCGCGATGCCGTGGCTCTCACCGAGCCCTTCGCCCTCGACTGGCTGGTTCAGGCTCCGGCCCTGGAGGGACGCTTCGGTCGCCTGGGCGGGGAGTTTCAGCAGCTCCTGGAGGGAACCGGCGAAGCCCAGCTCGGTTGTGCCCAGGAACGGGACCTGTTCTTTCTTCCCGCCACGGCCGCCACCGCGCAGGGGCGAAGCCCCCGGCTGCTGGAGCAGCTCCAGGAACAACTGGTGGAGGGAGCCGCACCGCAGGCACTGAGCTGGCGGGCGGGGGATCGCTCCCTGGAGTTCCACCCCTGTCCCGGGCGGCTGCGGCAGGTCCAGATCGTGCGTGACCGCCTGTTGCAGCTGATGGCCGAGGACAGCAGCCTGGAACCGCGTCACATCCTGGTGATGACCCCGGATGTGGACCGACTCGCTCCCTTGCTGGCCGCCGTGTTCGGCGACACGGCAGCCACCGGCGTGGTGTTGCCGTGGCGACTCACGGACCGAAGCCAGCAGGGGGAAGCGGGCCTGAGCGCGGCACTGCTGCAACTGCTGCTGCTGGGGGGTGAGCGGCTCACCGCCAGCGCGCTCGAGACCCTGCTCCAGAACACGGCGCTGCAGGAGCACTTCCAGCTCGAGTCGGGCGAAGCCGCCGCCCTCAGCTCCACGCTCCAGACCTGCGGCTTCCGCTGGGGACTGGCGGCCGAGCAGCGCGGAGGAAACGCCAGCCACAGCCTGTCCTGGGCGATTGATCGCCTCTTGCTCGGCCTGGCCCTGCCCGATCAAGCCGGAGTGGCGGTCGGCGACTGCGCTCCCCACCGGCTGGGGGGAACGGTCGAACAGCTGGGTCGCTGGATCCGTTTGCTCACCAGCCTGCGGCAGGTGCTGACTGAACTGGCCCGCGCCCACAGCGCCGCCGAATGGGCCGCCCGGCTGCCGCCGCTGCTCACGCTCCTGTTCGGTGATGGTGGAGATCGGGCCTGGGAACTGCAGACCATCCGGGAGGCGATCGCCAGCTGGCATCAGAGCGCGGCCAGCTGCGACCTTCAGCTCACGGCTCCAGTGGTGGCCGCGGTGCTGAAGGAACGTCTCTCAGCCGACAGCGGTCGTTTCGGGCACCGCAGCGGTGCTCTCACGATCAGTGCCCTCGAGCCGATGCGCGCCATCCCCCACCGGGTGATCGTCCTGATCGGACTCGATGCCGGGGCCTTTCCCCGCCAGGGGACACGGCCGGGTTTCGATCTGATGGAGAACCACCGCCGCCTGGGTGATCCCCACAGCGCCGATCAAGACCGCTACGGCCTGATCGAGGCGCTGCTCTCGGCCCGGGATCATTTGCTGATCTGCTGGAACTGCCGCGAGGAACACAGCGGCGAACCGATTGCACCGGCTGCTCCGGTGCGCCAGTGGCTGGAGCTGGTGCGCTCGGAACTGGGGGAGGAAGCGGCGGCTTCCCTGCTGGTGAACCATCCCGCCAGTCCGCTCGATCGCCGGAACTTTCTGGTCGAGGACGGGCGCCAGCCCGCCAGCTGTGATCAGCGCCTGCTCAGGGTGCTGCAGCAGCTGGAGCGCTCAGGCAGCCTCGGACCAGGGACTGATCGATGGGAGGGGGCCACCGCACCCCTGATCCTGCGGGGTCCTGGCCGGAACGTGCGGGGCGAACCTGGCGTCGCGGCGGCAACGGAACGGCTGGAAGCGGAGGAGGCCTACCGCGATCTCCGCCACTGGCTGATCAGGCCCCAGGATCACTGGCTTCGCAGCCTGGGCCTGGAGGCGCGGGAATGGAGCGAGGCCATCGAGGATCTCGAAGACCTCGAACTCGATGAAAGGCAGCGTGCCGCCCTGCTTCGTGGCGTGCTCGATGCGGATCCCGCCCCAGGCGGAGCCGATCCGCCGGACTGGATCCAGCGCACCCGGGGGCGTGGCCTGCTGCCCCCGCTGGCGGCCGGCATCCTCGAAGCCCAGGCCCTTAACGAACGCTGGGGTTCGCTGAAGCAGTGTCTGGAACGTCTTGGCACCCCCCACCAGGAGACGCACCACTGGCAGCCGCCACTGGTTTCGCTCCAGCCCCTGCAGGCCACCGTCCTCTGGCATGACACCACGCTCGTGCTGGTCAAAACGAGCAAAGCCCAGGCCTCCCATCGCCTGGAGCTGGCCTTGCAGCTGATCCTCTCGGGCGCCTGTGGGGCCCAGGCCTCGGGTGCTGTGTTGGTCGCCCGCCACGAGAACTCCTTTGCGGTGGTGGAGAAGCTCCGCCCCCCAACTTCCCTTCAGGCAGGTTCGATCCTGGAGCAGTGGCTGGGCTGGCACCAGCGCAGCCACTGCTGGCCAGTGCCACCGGCCACCGGCTGGGCCTATGCCGAAGCGGAGCTCGCCAGCCCCGGCACCGGTCTTGCCAAGGCCACGGCCTGCTGGGAAGGCAGCGGCTTCGGCCAGAGAGCGGAACGGGAGGACCCGGCCATCAGCCTCTGCTTCGGCCGAGATACAACCGCCAGGGAGCTTGTGGCGGGGACGTTCGGGCCGTTCCATGAGCTGTCGATCGAACTCCAGACCCCTCTGCTGGCCCTGCGGTCAGAACCATGACCCAGCTCCAGTCGCAGCCGGGAGCGCCACCGGTCGACTTCGAGGCCAACGGGGTGGGTCTGGAAGGCGGTGTGCTGCTGCTGGAAGCGAGCGCCGGCACCGGCAAGACCTTTGCCCTCGCCCACCTGGTGCTGAGGCTTGTGGTGGAACGGCAGCTGTCGTTGCGGGAACTGCTGGTGGTGACCTTCACCGATGCCGCTGCCGCCGAACTCAGGGATCGCATCGGCCGGCGACTGCTGCAGGCGCTGCAGGGAATCGCTGATCTGGAATCGGCGGCTGGAGAGGCCGCTGGGATCGAGGGGATCGACGACGTCCTGCGGGCCTGGCTCGCCAGCCAGGGGAGCATCGAGGCCAGCCCACGGCTGCGGGCACGGCTGTTGCTGGCCCTCGAAGACCTCGATGCCGCCGACATCACCACGATCCACGGATTCTGTCGCCGCACCCTGCAACGCCAGGCGCTGGAGGCCGGGCTCGGCCCCGACGTCGAGCTGGACACCGATGCCAACACCCTGGTCGAGCAGATCTGCCACGACTACTGGCAGCAGCAGATGCTGCCCCTGCCCAGCCACCTGCTCGATGGGCTCAGGCGCCGGGGGGTGAGCCTGAAGGGATTGATCAGCCTGTTGGCCCAGCTGGAGGGGGATGCGGCCCTGGGTCTTGCCCCCCTGCCGAGCGGTTTCCAGGCCGAGCTGCCACTGCCCGGCCAGCTGATCAACCTCTGGGAGCAGCTCTGGAACGCGTTCGTCCAGCTCTGGCAGACCAGAGGGGAGCTCCTCTATGGGGCCCTGCAGGCAGCCCCGGCCCACTGGAAGTCGCTCGGTGCCAAAACCTCCAGGGAGTATCCGCTCAAACCGAAGATCGACCGCCACCGGAAGCTCTCCGACTGGCTGATCGCCCAGCAGGCGGGGGATGGGATGGGGTCCTACGCCGACACGGTGAAGGATCCGAACGGCCTCAGTGACTATTTCCACCCGGGCCCCTTCACCAAGCAGGCCAGTCGCTGGGAAGGAGCGGCTGTTTCCCTGCCGGAGCGCCCCCTGATGGAGGCTGTTGCGGGCCTGGTGGATGGGCCTGCCGAGGCGATGCTCGCCCATTTCTGCCACTGGGCCCGCCGGGAGGTGGCAGAGCGGCGGAGGCGCAGCGGCCGGATGAGTTACGGCGATCTGCTCCGGGGGCTGGATCCAGGCCTGGAGGGCACGGCCCACCGGGAACTGATCGCTGCGGTGGCGCATCGCTATCGGGTTGCCCTGATCGATGAATTCCAGGACACCGATCCGATTCAGTGGCGCATCCTGCGGCAGGCCTTCCTGAACCCATCGCTGCCCGGAGACGGGCCGGATCACCTGCTGGTGATGGTGGGCGACCCCAAACAGGCGATCTACCGCTTCCGGGGCGGTGACCTGGCCACTTACCAGGCCGTGCGACAGATCACCCCCCGGGTGGTGGTACTGCGATCGAACTTCCGCGCCTCGGCACCCCTGGTGGCCTCGCTGAATGGACTGATGGCGAAGGGGCTGGCACGCTCCGGCCTGGAGGTTCCCGCCGTCGTGGCCGAACGCTCCGGCGGAATCAGCCTGTCCCTGCCGGCTGGCGACTCCCCCCTGCAACTGCTCTGGCTTGGCGGCACGGTGGCTGATGCTCCCCTGCCGAGTCGCAGCGCCCTGGAGCGGGAGCTGCCCCAGCAGGTGGGCTGCCTGATCGTTCAGCTGCTGGTGCGGGGCATCCAGGTCCGGGAGGGTGATCGCTGCCGTGCCCTCCTGCCCCAGGACATCTGCCTGCTGGTCAGCCGCCACGACCAGGCGGAGGCGCTGCGCCAGGCCCTGGAGCGGCGAGGCGTGGCCTCACGGCTGGTCAGCAAGGAGGATGTCTTCCTGAGCGAAGGAGCGGCGGTGCTGCAGCGGCTGCTGGATGCCCTGGCGAAGCCTGGCCAGGCTCGAAGCCGGCGCCTGCTGGCGGCCTCCCCCCTGCTGGGCTGGAGCGCCCAGCAGATCGCCGAGGCCAGCCCCGGCAGCTGGGACGCCCTGGCCGGCCAGGTCGCCCGCCTCTCCGCCGACCTGGCCAGTCGCGGGCTGCTGGCCGCCCTGGGCGAGCTGATCCGGGCGGAGACCCTGGCGGAGATCACCCTGCGGGGCGGCTTGCTGGCGGATCTGCAGCAGTGCGCCGAGCTCGTCCAGGAGCGCATGCATCAGGAACGGTTCGGGGCGGCGGCCGCCGCCGACTGGTTGCGGCGACGCCGGCATCACCCCCCGGCGACCCTGCCGGAGAAGCACCAGCCGAACAGCGCGACCGTTCCTTCCGCGGTGGGTCTGGTGACGGTGCATCGCAGCAAGGGACTGGAATTTCCCGTGGTGATCTGCCCCTATCTCTGGCAGGCGCCCGGCAGCAGCCGCGGCCGTGCTGGCGCCAGCAGCCTGGGGCGACGCTGGACGCCGCCGGGGGAACAGCAGGTACGCCTCGACCTGCATCGCAATGCCTGCTGGGGCGATGGCCTCGCGGCGCTGCAGCAGGAGCGGCAGGAGCTTGGGGCGGAAGCCGAGCGGCTGGCCTATGTGGCCGCAACCCGGGCGATGCAGTTGCTGATCCTCTGCTACGGGCCCGCCAAGGAGCAGGCCCTCAATCCGCTGCTGCCCTGGTTGTTTCCCACGCTCCCCCTTCCGTCTGAAGGGGATGATCTCGCCCCCATCCAGCGGCGCATCGACCTGGAGCAGATCCCCGGGCTGCAGCTGATCACCCCACCGGAGGCGGCGGACCAGGCGGAACGCTGGCAGTCCCCCCCCCCCCAGGGGGTGCTGGCCACCGGGCCGAGACCCGAGCGGTCCCTTGGCGATGGCTGGGGGCGCAGCAGCTATTCCAGCTGGACCCATGGCGCGGCCTCCAGTCTTGGACCGATCGCCCTGGAGGAAGGACGCGAAACCGATGGAATCAGCGCTGGGATCAGCGATGCGGTGGCGGCAGAAGACCTGGCGGTGGGCCCAGGCCAGGCGTCCCGCTCGATCTGGGCCGGGGAGGGGCCACTGGCCTTCTTCCCCCGGGGCGCCGGAGCTGGAGACTGCCTCCACCGCATCCTGGAGCAGGTGGACCACCAGCTGCCCGCCAACACCCCTGCCCAGGCGGAGCTGGTGGAACGGGAGCTGGCACGGGCCGGCATCGAGGCCGGTGAACGGGACGCCGTACTCCGGTTCCTGGATCAGCTGCGGTTCACGCCGATGGGCGGCGCCCTGGGGGCGTTCCGGTTGGCTGATCTGCCGATCAACCAACGGCTCAATGAAATGGGTTTCGATCTGCCGCTGGCGAGCGGCGAAGGTCAGCTGGTGCGGGCTTCCGGCCTGGCCCAGGTGTTCCGGCAACAGCCTCTGGCGGCCGCGCCCACCTATGCCGACCAGCTGGCCGATCTACCGGTGGCCAGCCGGGGGTTCCTGACCGGTTCGATGGACCTGGTCTTCACCGCCCCCGACAGCGCCGGGGCGGAGCGCTGGTGGGTGGCCGACTGGAAAAGCAACTGGCTGGGCGAACGGGACCAGGCGGGCCAGCCGCTGGCCTGCGGGCCGCGCCACTACGGCGAGGAGTCGATCGCAGCGCTGATGCGCAGCAACCACTACCTGCTTCAGGGCCATCTGTATCTGGTGGCCCTGCATCGCTACCTCGACTGGCGGCTGCCGGGTTACAGGGCCAGTCAGCACCTGGGGGGCTACGTCTATGTGTTCCTGAGAGGTGTGCCGGGCCCCCTTCCCAGGCAGGCGGCGGCAGGGAGCTTCGTGCCCGGGATGCTGGTGGAGTCCCTCGATCTGGCCAGGCTTGAATCCCTCGATGCGCTCCTGCGGGAGGGACAGCGATGACGGCTGCCGGGCCGGCGGGTCGAGCACAACAGCCGTGGCACGGTCCCCTGGCGGAGGCGATGGCCGAAGCCTTGCCCCGGCTCTATGGAGTGGCGCCCGACCCCCTGCTGAGTGAACTGATCAGGGCCCTCACCTCGGCCCTGGAGCGTGGGGGACTGGAACTCGACCTGACTGGCCCGCCCCCGGATGGGGTATCCGCCGCTGCCTGGCCGGCCGGCCACGGCGCCGCCCTGGAGCGATCGGGCCTGGCGGCAGTCAGCAGTGATCCGGCTGATCCACCAGCGCCGCTTGTGGCAACGGCGACGGGAGGAATCGCCTGGCGCCGCTGGTACGAGCAGCAGGAATCGGTGCTTGCGGCTCTCCAGGAGCGGGCCCTTGCTCCCCGCCTTGAGCTGGTGGCAGCAGCAGCCCAGAGCCAGGTCGCAGCAGACATCAGCCTTCGCAACGGGCTCGACCCGCAGCAACAACGCGCCCTGCAGGCCCTGCTGCAGCATCAGCTCGTGGTGCTCGGCGGTGGACCCGGAACCGGGAAAACCTCCACCGTGGTGGCGATGCTGGCGGCGGTGATCAGCCTCAACCCAGGGCTGCGGACCTGGTTGGCAGCACCCACAGGCAAAGCCTCCAGCCGGCTGAAGCGGGCCATCGAAGATCGCTGCGCCGTGCTGCCGGAAAGCCTGGCTCTGGCCTTGCGGGCCCTGCCCTGCAGCACACTTCACCGCCTGCTCGAAAGCAATGGGGAGCGGTTTGGCCGTAACCGCAATCATCCCCTCGCCATCGATCTGCTGGTTGTCGATGAAGCGTCGATGCTCGACCTCAACCTGGCAACCGCCCTGCTCGACGCCCTGCCGCCCCAGGCCCAGCTTCTGCTGGTGGGAGACCCGGCCCAGCTGCCACCGGTGGGAGCCGGAGCGATCCTGAGCGAACTGCATCGACCGGAGCGCTGGCAACAGCTGGGAGAGGCTGCCGTTGAGCTCGGCACCACCTATCGCAATGCCGGTGCCATTGCCGGCGTTGCCTCGCTGCTGCGCCATGGGGACCGTTCCGCTGTCCTGGAGCGACTGGATCGCCTCAGCCCGGCTGACAACCTCAGCTGGCTGAGAAGCCCCACGCTCCGATTGCCGCTGGAACTGGAGAAACGCATGCTGGAGCAGCAGCGGGAACTGCGCCGCCTGGCGGAAGGCTTCAGCCTCGATGATCCCCACACAGCAGACGTGTTGCTGCAGCAACTTGAGGCCTTCATGGTGCTCTCCCCTCTGCGGCGTGGGCCATGGGGGGTGGAAGAACTCAACCGCCGGCTGTTGGGGGAACGGTTCAACGGTGGACCTTCGCGCTGGCCCCCCGGCACTCCGGTGATCTGCACCCGCAATCAGGAGGAGGCAGATCTCGCGAATGGAGACGTGGGAGTGGTGGTGCAGCCATCCGGAGGGGTTGTCCTGTTCGCGGCTGCAGACGGCAGGACGCCAGCGGAGCCGAAGCTGATTCACCCAGCCCGGCTGGAAGCAGCCGCCGCTGCTTTTGCCCTCACCATCCACAAGGCCCAGGGGAGTGAATATGAAACCGTCTGCCTGCTGATGCCAGTCACCCAGCATCCTGATCCACGATCCCTGTACACAGGACTGACCCGGGCCAGGGATCGCTGTGTGCTGATCACCCCCGAGGGAACCGATTGGTTGCCAGGGGGGTGATCAGCTGTGGCTCAACGGACGAACAGCATCTCCTGATAGGTGGGCAGGGGCCAGATCGCATCATCCACGAGCGTTTCCAGGCCATCGACGGCTTCCCGCAGGGTTTCCATCAAGGGCAAAAGGGTGTGGGCGCAGTGGTTCATGTGGGCCTGGGCATCGCCGTGGGGTGGGCTGGCGATGGCCTCTTCCAGCTTCGTGCAGGTCTGCAGCAGCTGCTGGTTGAGGCTGGCGATCTTGCCGGCCATCGCCCGGTCTGGGGGAAGGCCGAGGTTTTCCTGGTGGTGCAGGGAGCTGGAGAGCTGGCCCAGATAGGTCATGACGGCCGGGTACACCTGGGTACGGGCCATCTGAAGCGCAAGCTTGGCTTCCACCTCGATCGCCAGCACGTACTGCTCGGCGTAGACCTCGTAGCGGCTTTCCAGTTCAACGGCACTGAGCACCCCTTCACTGACGAACAACTGGCGGACATCCTCCCGTTGGAGCACGGAGAGAGCATCGGCAGTGGTGCGGAGATTCTCCAGTCCGCGCTCTTCGACGGCCTTGTGATGCCAGGCCTCGGAGTAGCCGTCGCCGCCGAACACAACCGAACCATGCTCCTGCATGATCTGCTTGAGCACCGAAAAGGCTGCGTTGGGCAATGTTTCACCCGCCCCGAGCTTGGCTTCCAGCTGATCGGCCACGAAGCGGAGCGAATCGGCCAGGATCGTGTTCATCGCCACGAGGGGGCCCGCCACCGACTGGTTGGAGCCGACGGCCCGGAACTCGAAGCGATTGCCGGTGAAGGCGAAGGGTGATGTGCGGTTCCGATCGCCTGGATCCTTGGGGAATTCAGGCAGGGTGTCGACACCGAGCTGCATCACCCCGGCGGTGGCGGATCCGGTCACTTCGCCTTCGAGGATCTGCCTGTAGACATCTTCCAGCTGGCTGCCGAGGTAGACCGAGATGATCGCAGGAGGGGCTTCGTTGGCCCCGAGCCGGTGGTCGTTGCCGGCCGTGGCCACCACGGCCCTCAGCAGGGGGCCATAGAGATGGACGCCGCGAATCACGGCTCCACAGAACAGCAGGAACTGCATGTTCTCGTGGGGGGTGTTGCCGGGATCCAGAAGGTTGCCCTGGGTGGCATTGCCCACCGACCAGTTGACGTGCTTTCCGGAGCCGTTGATGCCTTCGAACGGCTTTTCGTGCAGCAGGCAGTTCATGCCGTGCTTCCGAGCGGTGTTCTTCAGCAGGGTCATCGTAAGCTGCTGGTGATCGGTGGCCACGTTGGCAGCCTCGAAGAAGGGGGCGAGCTCGAACTGGCCCGGCGCTACTTCGTTGTGACGGGTCTTGGCGGGAATGCCGAGGGTGTACATCTGCCGCTCCACGTCCTGCATGAAGACCTGGACCCGCTGAGGGATCGCGCCGAAATAGTGATCGTCGAACTGCTGGCCCTTGGCCGAAGGAGTTCCGAACAGGGTGCGGCCGGTGAGCAGGAGATCCGGGCGAAGCGCCACGAAAGCACTGTCCACGAGGAAGTATTCCTGCTCGGCGCCGCAGCTGGAGTTGACCGGAGCCACGTCGGTGTAGCCGATCAGCTTGAGCAGCCGCTGGGCCTCGTGGTTCATGGCCGCATTGGAGCGCAGCAGAGGCGTTTTCTTGTCGAGTGCCTCGCCGGTCCAGGAGATGAAAACGGTGGGGACGCAGAAGGTGACCCCGTTCGGAGTCTCCATCAGGAATGCCGGGCTGGTGATGTCCCAGGCGGTGTAACCGCGGGCCTCAAAGGTGGAGCGGATGCCGCCGTTGGGGAAGGAGGAGCCGTCAGGTTCGCCCTGGACAAGCACCTTGCCGGTGAACTCGGTGATGGTGGAGCCGTCTCCCTGGACCGAAATGAAGCCGTCGTGCTTTTCGGCGGTGGAGTTGGTGAGCGGATAGAAGACGTGGGCGTAATAGAGAGCTCCCCGACTCGTTGCCCACTCCTTCATGGCCTGGGCAACCATGTTGGCCACCGAAACATCAAGCTTGCCGCCCTCCTTGACCGTCTTCTGAACCGACTTGAAGACGTCCTTGGGAAGAGCCGCCTTCATTTTGGCGAGATCAAAAACGTCCTGGGCCCAGAGCTCCTGAAGGGGTGCATTGGGGGCCGTTGCCGCCGCCGGACGTTCCTGGATTGAACGGAAAGCGGCAAGGCGCTGGGGACTGGGCATGGGTCAGGAATTTGGCTCGGTTTGCATCTTTGGTTGCGGCGAGGCGCTGAGATGAAGCCATTGCTACCGAACCCCCGGGCCGGGCTGATGGGAGAGACTGAAGGAGCAACAACGAGCTCGGCCCTCATGATCCGCTACTACCTGCTCTTGCCGGATCCGACAGGAGGTGAGGCCACGCTGGGGCGGATGCTCGAAGACCGTTCGGAAGCCTGCTTCGACGGCTCGGCCACGCCGCCCAGCTGGCAGACCTGCAGCAACCAGATCCAGAGGCGGCTGCACTCCCACGACAAGATCGCCGAGATCAGCCTGGCCCGGGCCCAGGCCTGGAAACCGTCCGCCTTTTCCTGAGCTGTGCCCCCCTTCGAAGCAGAACGCTGTGAACGACCCTGGGGGTGGTTCGAATGCCTGGTCAGCGGCCCTGGCTATCAAGTGAAGCGGCTTCAACTCAAAGCGGGCCAGCGGATCAGCCTGCAGCGTCACCAGCAGCGCAGCGAGCACTGGGTGGTGATTGAGGGTGCGGGAACGCTGGAATGCGATGGGCAGGTCATCGAAGCGGAGCAGGGCACCCGCCTGCTGATTCCCCTGGGCGCTGTGCACAGGGCCACGGCAGGCGCCATCCCTCTGGCGATCCTGGAGGTTCAGATCGGATCGAGGCTCGACGAAGACGACATCGAGCGACTCGCCGACGATTACGGACGGATGGCCTCACTCCGCTGAAGCATCCGGGAGTGGGTGGAGTGCCTGGTGATACAATTCTTCTTCACCCTTTGATTAAGGGCAAGGCAGTCTTGCTTCAGGCCCAATAGGCCAAAGATTTGGATCGCTGCCGGCCTGCGTTGAAGGACATTCCAGGCCAACGCCTCCACAATCTCCGTGACCCAGCCTTCCGCTTGCGAGAGCTTCGCGTGCTCTTCCGACAACCTCACGACTTCCGACAACCTCACCACGTCAGACGCCACCACCACGTCAGACACGATCAGCGAACAAGTCAGCGGCCATCCTGAGCCGGATTCCCTGATCCCTGCCGAGCCTCTCCAAACGGCCGCTCCCTTGATCTCCGTCTCTGGCACCCCAGGCGGCTTCGATGGCTTCGGCCTCAGCGCTCCCCTGATTGAAGCCGTCGAAGCCTGCGGTTACACCACTCCCTCGCCCATCCAGAAAGCGGCGATTCCCGAACTGATGCTGGGCCGCGATCTGGTCGGACAAGCCCAGACGGGAACAGGCAAGACAGCGGCTTTTGCCCTCCCCCTGCTCTCACGGCTCGACCCCAGCCAACGCACCCCCCAGGTACTCGTTCTCACCCCGACCCGGGAGTTGGCTCTGCAGGTGGCCGAAGCGTTCAACACCTACGCCAGCAAGCTGCCCCAGGTGCGCGTCCTGCCGATCTACGGCGGCGCCGACTTCCGTGATCAGATCGTGCGCTTGCGCCGTGGTGTCCAGGTGGTGGTGGGAACACCGGGCCGGGTGATGGATCACATGCGCCAGGGAACCCTCGATCTGTCCGGGCTGCGCAGCCTCGTGCTCGACGAAGCCGACGAAATGCTCCGCATGGGGTTCATCGACGATGTCGAATGGGTGCTTGAGAAGCTTCCCGAACAGCGGCAGGTTGTGCTGTTCTCCGCCACCATGCCTGCGGAGATTCGGCGCCTTTCACGCCAATACCTCAAGGACCCCGCAGAAGTCACCATCCGCCAGAAAGGCGCCGAATCGAGCACGATTCGCCAGCGTCATCTGATCGTGAACGGCTCCCAGAAACTCGAGGCCCTCACCAGAGTTCTGGAAGCAGAAAGCAGTGAGGGTGTGATCATCTTCGCCCGCACCAAGGCGATCACCCTGGCCGTCACTGAAGCCCTCGAGCAACACGGCTACGACGTGGCCGTCCTGAATGGTGATGTTCCCCAGTCGCAGCGTGAGCGCACCGTCGAGCGGCTGCGCAGCGGCCAGGTGAACGTGCTGGTGGCCACGGATGTGGCCGCCCGGGGCCTCGATGTCGAGCGGATCACCCTGGTGATCAATTACGACATTCCCTTCGACAGTGAGGCCTACGTCCACCGGATCGGCCGTACCGGCCGAGCCGGCCGCCAGGGCGATGCAATCCTGTTCCTCACCCCTCGGGAGCGCCGCTTCCTGACCGGTCTGGAGCGTGCGGTGGGCAAGCCGATCGAGCCGATGGCGGTTCCCAGCAATGCCGACATCAACCAGAACAGGCTCGACCGTCTGCGCCTGGAGCTCACCACCCTGGTCCAGCAGCCCCGCGCTGCCGAGCAGGAGCTGGCCCTGCTCAGCGAGATCCTCCAACGGGTTGGAGGCGAGATCGAGGCAAGCCCGGAGCAGCTGGCTCTGGCTGCCCTTCAGCTTGCTGTCGGCACCAAGCCCCTGCTGGTTCATGGCAACGAAGACTGGCAACGCTCCACCGGCCAGCGTGATCGGGAACGCAGCCGCGATGACGACGACCGTCGTGGTGAGCGGCGGCGGCCCGATCGGCAGGGTCGCGATGGGTTCTCCAGGCAGGATGGGCCCTCCGTGCCGGATGCCGATATGGACCGGTTCCGGATCGAAGTGGGCTGGCGCGACCACGTCAAGCCGGGCAACATCGTCGGCGCCATCGCCAATGAGGCCGGTCTCGCCGGTCGCAGCATCGGGCGCATCCAGATCTTCGACACCCACAGCACGATCGATCTGCCCCAGGGAATGCCGGATGATGTGTTCACGGCGTTGAAGCAGCTGCGGGTCATGAACAAGGAACTTCAGATCAGCCGCCTCTCCAGCTGACGCCTTCCCTTTGATCGAGCAACCCATGCGCCGAGCACCGGATTTCGTCCCATCGTCCGACCAGAGGATGCGATACGTGCCCGGCTGGCTGGCTGTGGTCTCGGCCTTTTCCCTGATGCCGCTGGTTGCACTGGTTGGCACTGAGAAGGCTCAGGCCCAGAGCAAGGACGAGGTTGTGGTCGAGCGACTCTGCCTGGCTGGATTCAGCGCTGCCTTCCAGGCCGCCGGCAAAGTGGCACCACCAGGAATGAGCACCTACACCTGCTCCTGTTTCCTCGATCAGATCAATCAGGGGAGTGGACTGGACGCCGCACAGTCCACCTGCCGAAAACGCACACAGGAACGGTTCAGGATGTGATCATCGCAGCCCTCCCTCAGGCGGTCTGGCCGGTCAGGCCGTCGGTGCAGAGGCATGACACTTCCTCCAGGGATAGTCTTTCCAGGCTGGCGACGAACGCGTATTGAACTTCAGGGGTTTCGGTGCGAATCAGCGTTTGGAGCAGGTCAAAACGGTCGGCGAAAGCAAGCTCTCCGCTCTCACTCCAAGCCATACTCCAGGCAACGGGCGAAGCCATGGGGTGAAATCGCAACGTTAGGGTTTCAGCACAATGAACCCAGATGGGCCAAATTGGCAACGCGTTTTTCGATCTCTTCGGATTTTCTTCCAATGAATCCCAGGGCTGGCCCCAGAGCGAATCACGCTAATTGATGGATTCAGAGCCTGCTGTCGTGCAGCTCGTCGAGATCAAGACTCAGATCCCGTGTCCAGCCCTGGGAGCGCAAGCTGGCGGCGGGCTCGAGCAGAAGCAGTTCGCCCTCGCGCTGCTCAGGCAATGAAGCGCGCAGGTGTCGACGGCGCAATTTGGCCGTCCAGCGCTGGAACCGTGTGAAAGAGCGTGAGCGAGTCAACGGATCTGCTCCAATTGGAGTCTTTCCCGTTCTAGTGGCGCCGGCTGGGCAAAAACAGCTCATGTCAAACCGATCCTGAATTCCGCCTTCCGCATGGCTGCATCACCCGAGCATCCCGCCCTGGCCCGTCTGCTGGCCACGCTCGCACCCCATCGACGCCTGGTCTGGCTGGCTGCCACCTGCTCGGTGCTCAACAAGCTCTTCGACCTGGCCCCACCGGTGTTGATCGGCCTGGCCGTCGATGTGGTGGTGCGGCAGCAGTCGTCCTGGCTGGCGGCTTTCGGCTTCAGCAGCGTTCCCAGCCAGCTGGCGGTGCTGGGGGTGCTCTCCTTTCTGATCTGGAGCGCCGAATCCCTGTTCGAATACCTCTACGGCGTGCTTTGGCGCAACCTGGCCCAGACCGTGCAGCATGAGCTTCGCCTCGACGCCTACGACCATCTCCAGCGGCTTGAGATGGCCTTTTTCGAAGCGGGCAGCAGCGGAGGGCTGCTGGCCATTCTCAACGACGACATCAACCAGTTGGAGCGCTTCCTCGACCACGGCGCCAACGAGGTTCTGCAGCTGATCACCACGGTGCTGGCCGTGGGTGGCGCCATGCTGGTGCTCTCACCCGGCGTGGCTGGAGTCGCCTTTCTGCCGATCCCGGCGATTCTCTGGGGCTCCCTGCTGTTTCAGAAACGGCTGGCCCCCCGCTATCGCGACGTGCGCGATCGGGCCAGCGATCTCAACAGCAGCCTGGTCAACAACCTGGGCGGCATGCTCACGATCAAGAGTTACGCCGCCGAGTCCTGGGAACTGGAGCGGATCGGCCGGCAGAGCGAGGCCTACCGGAGCAGCAACCGCCACGCCATTCGGCTCTCGGCGGCCTTCATCCCTCTGATCCGCTTCGCGATCCTGTTCGCCTTCGTGGCGATCCTGGTGATCGGCGGCCTCCAGGCCTGGCAGGGGGCGATCGCGATTGGCAGCTACAGCTTTCTCGTCTTCATCACCCAGCGGCTGCTGTGGCCGCTCACCACCCTCGGCCGCACCCTCGATGACTACCAGCGCGCCATGGCCTCCACCGACAGGGTGCTTGACCTGCTGGCCACCCCGGTGGCGATCCCCAGCGGTGATCGGCCCCTTCCCCTGGCGGCGGTGCGCGGAGCACTGGAGTTCCTGGATGTGAGCTTCGGCTACGCCGGACGGGAATCCCTGCTGAAGGGCTTCGATCTGACCATTCCCGCCGGTCACACGATCGGAATCGTCGGGGCCACCGGCTCCGGAAAGAGCACGCTCGTCAAGCTGTTGTTGCGGCTCTACGAGGTGGATCAAGGAGAGATCCGGCTGGATGGGGTGCCGATCCGCAGTCTCAGGCTGGGCGACCTGCGGCGAGCGATCGGGCTGGTCAGTCAGGAGGTGTTCCTGTTCCACGGCAGCGTGGCCGAGAACATCGCCTACGGCAGCTTTGACGCCACCCCGGCGGCCATTGCCCACGCCGCCGCGCTTGCCGAGGCGGCCGGCTTCATCGAGGCGCTGCCCGACGGCTACGCCACGGTGGTGGGAGAGCGGGGACAGCGGCTTTCCGGAGGCCAGCGCCAGCGGATCGCCCTTGCCCGCGCCATTTTGAAGGATCCACCGGTGCTGATCCTCGATGAAGCCACCGCCGCGGTGGACAACGAGACAGAAGCCGCCATTCAGCGCTCCCTGGAGTTGATCACCGCTGAGCGCACCACCCTGGTGATTGCCCATCGCCTCAGCACGGTGCGCCATGCCGACAGGATCGTGGTGATGGAGGAGGGCAGGATCGTCGAAAGCGGCCACCATGACGACCTCCTGCGTCATGGCGGTGTCTACGCCAATCTCTGGAGGGTGCAGGCCGGGCTGCGGGCCAGCGAAGCCCTGACGGCCTGAGCCGAGCGGAGGGCATGGCCGGCGGCAACGCCGCTAGCTGCCTGGATGTTGCACGATGTGAGGGAGGGCTCTCTTTATCCGCACCAGCTGTGCCCGCCCATGGCGCCGATCCCAGGCCCGTTTCAGCCGTTGCCCCCGCCGGGGGGTGAACTCATCGAGCTGCCGCTGAGCTGCCTCCAGCCAACCCAGCTCTGCCTGGGACTGGCGGAAGTGGAGGCACGCACCAGCGACTTCCGGCTCGAATCACCCCAGAGTCTGCGGCGCTATCTCCGCAACCGACCGGTGCCGATCGCCGTGAGCAGTGCCGGGGAGCACTGGATGATCGATCGCCACCACCGTCTGCGGGCCCTGCTTGATGTGGCCCCGCAGACCACGGTCTTCTGCTCGGTGGTGCTGGAGCTGAAAGGAGCCAGCCAGAGCTACTGCCTGGAGGAATTGAACCGGCGCGGCTGGCTGTATCTGATCGACCGGGACGGCCAGGGTCCCTACCCACCGGAACGCCTGCCTCGCCATCTGACTGAGCTTCAGGACGACCCATACCGGAGCCTGGTCTGGAAGCTGAAACAGGAGGGTCTGATCCGCCCGCAGCCCTCCGTGCCGTTCCTGGAGTTCCACTGGGGAGCCTGGCTGCGAAGACAACCCCTGCCGCCGTTCAGCTCCAGGAACCTGGAGCCGGCCCTGCAGGAGGCAAGAATGCTGGTGCGGAGCCGCCGCGGCGGCGGAATCCCAGGGGAAGGCTGGATCTGAAGCCACCACTTTTAACCACTGTCGGGACAGCCTCTCTGCTTGCGATCTGGACCTGGCTCAGCGGGCGCCCCGGCAGCAAAGGATCAGGGAAAGATGAAATAGGATTAAGAGATGATGCCTCCCGTGGTGCAGCCTTCCCGGTCGGCTCTTCAGACCACGTTCCACCACCTACAACCGTTGCACCGACATTGAGACTCAGTTCCAAGCGGTCCAGATCCGGTCCCTGGATCGTGGTTTTCGCCATGGTGGCCGGCCTCAGCGGCGGGCTGTTGCTCGCGGCACCACTGGCGGGCCTGGTCAGCTCCGGCTGGAAGATTGACACCCGGGCCATCCCCAATCCGTTCACGGCCTGGGCCAACACCGACCAGGATCTGCTCGTGCTCGGCTCCGACGTCGGCGGTGGAAACACCGATGTGATGCTGACCCTGCGGGTTGCCGACGGCCACACCACCATCACCCAGGTTCCCCGGGACACCTACATCAATTCACCACGGTTCGGGCCGATCAAGGCGAATGCTCTCTATGCCTACGGCGGCACGGATGCCGTCAAGGAAGAACTCAGCCATCGGCTGGGCCGTCCAATCGGCCATCACCTCCTGATCAACCTGGGTGCCATCCGGAGGATGGGCGATGTGCTCGGCGGTGTGGAAGTGAACGTGCCGAAGCGGATGTACTACGTCGATAACAGCCAGGGGCTCTACATCGATCTCCAGCCTGGTGTACAGACCCTGAAGGGCAGGGATCTGGAAGGCTTCCTGCGCTGGCGCCACGATGAAGCAGGGGACATCGGTCGGATTGATCGCCAGAAACTGGTGCTCAGTGCCCTGTTCGCCAAGCTGACCCGGCCTGAGAATCTGGTGCGGCTGCCGAGCTTGCTGGCAGCGGCCGGCGATGACGTCAAGACCGATCTCGGGCCGATGCAGATCGGCGGCCTGATCACCGCGATGGCCGCCACCAACCTCAGTACCGAACGGATCGGTGGCCGACCCTTTGATCAGAATGGCATCAGCTACTGGGAGGCAGACTGGCCGGCCGTGAGCACGGACAGCTCCAGCAGTGGCGATGGGGCCAGCGAGGGTCGCTACCGATTCCTGTTCTGATTGCACACCGCCGGGGATGAAGCCCGACGATCAACCACGGTCATGGGGCTCCCGAAGACGTGGATCCTGGGGAACGGTTCTCGCCATCGCCCGCCAACGATGCTCCGGTTGCCACGGCATGAGGTGATGGGGAGCAAAGGCAACCATCGGTTCTGCAGATCGGGCGGCTCTGCAAGGCTGAGCTTCGGCCTGTTCGCCTGCTGGCTGGCCCTGCAGGGGTCCGCCATCCCCACCGGCACCCGGGCTCTGGAGCGCTCCTGGCAGCGGCTTGATTCAGAGCTGCAGTGGCTGGATCAACTGCTGCCGGAGCCAGCCCCCGCGACAGACTCCGCCGGCCAGAAGCCCAGTGGCAGCCCACCAGCCGGGCTGGAGGCAACGCCGCCGCTGGCCCTGCCGAGCGCAACCCAGCTGAGGCGGGCAGGCAGCCAGAACCTCAGCCTTGAACAATCCATCGCCATCGCCCTCGCCCAGAGCCCGAGCCTGGAGGCCAGACGGCTGGACGTGGCCGCTGCCCTGGCGCAGCTACAGGCGCAGCTGGGGGCTTTCTGGCCAAGGATCTCTGCCCTGGCGGGCCTCGGCTACAGCCAGAGCGCCAGCGCGTTCGGGGTACCCCAGGGCAATGGCCGGCTTGGTTTCGGGCCCAACTTCGCCGCCAACGGCCTGCTTGCCGCAGACGGATCGACCACCGACGGCCCCTTCTTCGTTCCAGGCGGCGGCAACGCCAGGCTGAGTCAGGGGGTGCGTTCGGTGGCCGGGGGAGTGGAGCTGGAACTGGCCCTGCTCGATTTCGCCCGCCAGCCGGCGATCCAGGCGGCCCGTGCCTGGCTGCGGATGGGCCGCCAGGCCTACGCCAATGCCCTGCGCCAACTGCAACTGGAGGTGAGCGAGGCGTACTACGGCCTACAGCGCGCCGACCAACTGGTGCGCATTCGCGACGCTGATCTGCGCAATGACCTGGTGATCCTCCAGGACGTGCTCGCCCTCAAGCAGGCAGGGCTGGTGCCCCGGCTCGATCTGCTGCGCCGCCGGGCGATCGAAGCCGACAGCGAAGAACGGCTGATCCAGGCGAAGGCGGATCAGGCGATCGCCCGTCGTCGCCTGGCCCTGCTGCTCAACCTGCCGCCTGGGATCACCCCTGGCGCCGGCGATCCGATCGCCCTGCAGCCGCGCTGGCCCCTCGATCTGGAGTCCAGCCTGCTGGCCGCCTACGCGGGAAATCCCCAACTGGAGGCGTTGCTGGCGATGCGAGAAGCCCTGGCCAACGAGAAGGAGGCCCGGGCCGCCGAGCTGTTGCCGAGCCTGGCCCTGGCTGCCAGCGCCGGAGCCGCCGGCAGCCAGAGCCAGCAATGGGATGCCAGCGGCGACTGCTGTGGTGCCACCGTGATCCCGATCCTCAACACCGGCAGCACCGAGTGGTCGGTGGCACTCACCTTCCGCTGGCTGCTCTTTGACGGGGGACGGAGCGCCGCCGAAGTGCGGGCGCTGGCCCGCCGCGAGGAAGGGGAGGCCCAGCGGTTCGCCGCTGCCCGCAACGACATCCGCCTGCGGCTGGAGCAGGCCTTCTTTAACCACGAGGCCAGCCTGGCCCGGCTGGCCTCGGCCCGGCGCGGCGTGGCTGCCAGCCTGGAGGCCTTCCGTGATGCTCGCCTGCGCTATCAGAGCGGCCTGTCCGATGAGGTGACCCTCTCGCTCACCCAGGACCGGCTGATCACCAGCCTGGTCGGGCGGCTTGAAGCCACCGTGGCCGTGAACATCACCTATGCCCAGCTCTTGCGTGACCTGCTTCCCGGGCCCCGGGACAGCGCAGCCGCTGCCCCGCCGGTGACGCTGACCCTGTCGAAGGAGGAGGCCGCGCGATGGGATTCCGCCCGCTGACCACCGAGCAGTGGCACAGCAGCCTGCGCATCGGGATCGCCAGCCTGATTGCGGCGGCGATCACGCTGCGCTGGAACGGCTCCAGCAGCCTTGATCTCTGGTACTGCCTCTACGGGGTGGCCCGCAGCAACCTGGCCGATCAGAGGCTTTCCAGCCGTCTGGCCAGGGAGCGGATCGTGGGCACCCTGTTCGGAGGCGGCGTCGGCTGCGCCCTGCTCCTGCTGGGACCGGGGTGGATCTGGATCGGGGTCGGGTATCTGTTGGTTCAGCTGCTCGGCAGCCACTGGAACCTGAGCGGAGGCAGCCGCAGCAATGGCGCCGTTGCTGTGCTTCTGATGATGATGGTGCCGGCGGATTCAGCTGCCGGTCCCACCTATGTGCTCGCGCGGGTGCTCTGGCATCTGCTCGGGCTATCGATCGGCATGGCGGTGGAGCACCTGTTCTGGCCGAGGGGCGACCGGGAACAACGGGAGCAGCTGGAGGCGAAACTGCTGGGCCTGCTGGCCGATCTGGATCTTCAGCCCGATGCCGTCCGCGCCCAGCGACAGGAACGCCAGCTGGTTGAACTGTTCAGGCAGATCCGGGAAATGGCGCAGCTGAGCGCCCATTCCGACCCGTCCGTCGGCACGGATCTGCCAGGGGAAGGGCGGCTGCAGGCGCTGGAGCAGGCGGTGATCCATGGGGCGGCGTTGCTGCGCCACCCCCATGGACCGGGCGCCGACGGCCCCCTCGCCCAACGCTGCCTGTCGCTGGAGCGCGAGGCCCTGGCGGGCAAGCTGGCCTTCCTGACCGGAGCGGTGGGCCCAGCATGGGCAGTGGGCCCGGCAGGGGCAGCCGCGCCGGCATGAACACCGCCCTGACCGTGCGAAACGCCGTGGTGCTCAGCCTCACCGCCGGGCTGGCCGAACTGTTCCGGCTGCCTGAAGGGCTGTTCATGGTGCTGGCGGTGCTGCTCAGTCTGGAGGGCTCGATCGGCCAGGGCCGCAAGGCGGCGCGCGAGCGGGTGATCGGCACCTTCTGTGGAACGGCGGTCTGCCTGCTGCTGCTGGGCCTGCTGCAGTGGAGAGGGGTGCCGGCCGCGACACTCGGGCTCAGCCTGGTGCGGGTGCTGGGCCACGGACTGGGGCTGAGCAGCGGCTTCATCGTGGGTGGCCATGTGGTGGCCGGCTCGGTGGCGAACCACAGCAGCGACTGGCCCACCTACATCGGGCTGCGGGCCGTGGAAACCCTGGCCGGGGTGCTGATCGCGGTGCTGGCGGCCCGCTGGATCATGCCGGTGCGAGCCAGCCACCGCCTGCAGCTGGCCCTGGGCCAGTGGCGCCGGGAGCTGGCGGCGGCGCTGCGCCAGCCGGAGCGCTCAGCGACCCGGTTGAGCCTCCTACGGAGCCAGCGGGATCAGCTGCTCGACCAGCTTCCCTTCGCCCGCGAGGAACTGCTCCCCACTCCCGGTGCCCTGGCAACACAGTGGGATCAGCAACTGTTCCATGGCGGCGCCCTGCTCAGCGGCCTGCGCGACCTCAGCCAGCCGGACCCGGCGGTGCCGCCCGAACTGCGACGGGCCCGGGACGCGCTGTTGCGGCAGGCCGCGGATCTGCTCGATGCCAGCCTGGCGGGACGGGACCATGCTGGCGTGGAGCAGCAGCGTTCCTGCCTGCAAAAACTGAGGCAGGCCTCCAGCGAACTCGTTGCCCTGGCAGGCCGACCCGACTCCAGCCATGACCCCGGCGAAACGGCGCTGGACCTGCTGGCGCAGTGGATCCACCGCAGCCGGTTGATCGGTCTGCACGCCGAGGCGATGGTGGAGGCTGCTCAGGGGGAACCATCCTGAGCAGCCTGGAGCCAGCGCTCCAGCCGGTAGGCGAGCAGCACCACAAGAACCACCAGCCAGAACCACAACTCCGGCGCATTGGCGTTGAGCAGCACCACGAAGATGGCCGCTTCGGCGATCAGCCAGGGCAACTCCCGCCGCAATGTGGTGGTGGCCGGAGGTGATTTTCGTGGACCTGGCGAACTCACTTCCGATCCCCCGGGCCTGGGTTGGCATCGAAGCCGCGGAATCCACCGGTGAGGTTCCGCAGCCCCGGCAGCACGTAGGAAAGCGGAGTGCGCCATTCCACATAGGCGTGGGTCACGGTGGTGAGCCCCTCCCGCACCGGAAAGACGCGACTGCCCTGCGACAGGGTCCATCGATAGCCATCCACACTGCCGGGGTCGCGCTCCAGCCCGATCTCGGCCCGCATCACCGGTCCTGCTTCCACCAGCGCCTTGGCGAGCTGGGGGTTGCCGATCGTGGTGGAGATGTCGGCCTCGGTGGCGGGAAGCACGTTCACCCTCTTCACCTTGCCGACGATGCCACCGAAACGGCCCCGCTGGTTCCAGTCGGGAACAACCTCCACCGGCAGGCCATCGCGCAGGCGGCGGGCATCGGCCGGAGCGAAGTAGGCGATGGCCCGCAGCGCTGCAGCGCCAGGATCCCGGCCGATCGTGCCCAGCCGCTGGCCCACCGCCACGGTCTGGCCGGGGATCACCTGCAGGTCGAGCACCACACCGTCGCGGTCGGCGTGGAGGCGGCCGTCAAAACCAAGCTGGGCCTCCGTGACCCTCAACTGACGGCGCAGATCATCAATGCGGAAACGCCGCTGCAGGGCCTCGGTTTCAATGCTCAGCCTCACCTGCTGGAAGCTGGTGAGCAGCCGCTTCTCCTCGATCCGCACCTGATCGAGGCTCACGCCGGTGCTGGTCAGACCCTGCTCGACCGCCACCACCTCCGTGGAGAGCGGGGCGACCACGTCGCGCTGCGCCAGCCAGTCGAGGTTGGAGAGCTTTTCGCTGTAGGTGCCCTTGAGACGGCCGAAGCGGCCGCGATCCGCCGCCAGCTTGGCCAGAGCCGTGTCAACCGCCTCTTTCTCACTGAGCAGTCGCAGCCGATCGCGACCGGAGAGCTGCAGGTCCTGGCGTTCCAGCTCCCGCAGGTTGGCCCGCTGTTGCTCCAGCTGCCGCTCGAGCACGGGCAGGTGGAACGCGATCAGCACCTGCCCCCGCCGCACCCGATCGCCCACGGCCACATGGAGCCGGCGCACCTGGCCACCGGCACGGGCATCGAGCAGACCGGCGTTATCGGGCAGCAGCAAAACCCCTTTGCCCACCACTTCGGTCGGCACGGCCCAGAAGCAGGCCCAGAGAACCAGAGCTCCAGCCATGGCACCCAGGCTGCATCCCACCTGCTGATGAGGTGTGAGCCCCTTCCTGGCCGTGGGAAGTGGAGCGTTCATCGGCTCAGCATGCAGGGTTTCGCTCCAGCTGTCAGCAACCCGGCAGCCGTTCCAGGGCAGCGGAGTCGCCACCGATCGCCGCCGCCAGCAGGGGGGCCAGCGGCGGCACCAGGGCAAACGGGCCGCTGAAGCCGGCAAAGACCCACAGCCCCGGCCAACCCGGAACCGGTCCGACCAGGGGAACTCCCGTGTTGGTGAAGCTCACCGGCACCTGGAGGAACGGCGCCTCCAGCACCCCCAGCCCCGGGTCGATGGCAGCCAGGGCCTGGCGAAGGGCCGCTTCGAGTCCAGCAGGTGATGGTGGCGGCCCGCTGGCCACACCCGGCCGCACCAGGGTGGTCTGGCCCAGCAGCAACCCCTTCCCCCAGGGGGCGAGGCCCGCATCGACAACCCACTCCTCGCCCCTGAGCCCGGCAGCCCGGTCCTCCAGCCCCTGGCGTCCACCCAGCAGCGGCATGACGATCTCCGCAGCGTCGGCCAGCGCCTTCGGCAACAACGATGAACAGGCAGCGGCATCCTCAATGGCCAGCAGACCGGCCCAGCTGACCCGCAGCCGATCAGGCAAGGCCGACAACAAGGAGCGGCAGCCGGCTCCGGCCGCGAGAACCACCTGATCAGCCGGAAGCGATTCCGCCCGGAGGGGGCCGGCAACGGCCTGGATCCGCTCCACCCCGGCCCGATCGAGGGCGGCGGGGAGGGCGCGGAGGAGGCTGGGGACATCGACCCGGCCATAGGGCAGCCGCAGGGAGCCCGCCGTTCCTTCTTCAACCGGCCATCCCGTCCCGGTGGGCAGGTGGCGTTCCGCCCGATTCCGCACCCCGGCGAGGGCGGTTTCGATCGCAGCGGCCGCAGCCGCACAGCCGCTGTTCCGCCAATGGAGCAGCAGGCTGCAGGGCTGCCAGCCGAGCGGCCCATGGCGCGCTTCCAGGTCGTGCCAGCAGGCCGGGGCCGTTGCCATCAGGGCACCGAGTGGACCAGGGGGACCAGCCCACCAGGGCACTCCCCCATAGCTCAGCCCGGTGGCGCCAGAACGGGCTGAGCCGGAATCCTGCAGCAGGACCCGGGCTCCGGATTCGGCCAGGGACAGGGCCAGCAGGCTGCCGGCCAGGCCGGCACCGATCACCAGCACGTCCGCCAAAGCTCAGATCCGCAGCGTGAAGGAGGTGATCACCTGGTGGAAGAGGGTGTGCACCTTCTGCCAGCGGTCCTCGTTGGTGCTGGCCGCCAGGGTGTAGAGCCGGCCGCGGTCGACCACAACGGTGGCCAGTTCATGGCGGTCGCGGCCGGCCAGATGGACGGCGTATTCAAGGTCGTAGAAGGTGTGGTCACCGTCCTGGCGTTCCACCGCCTCGACCAGCTCGGCGCGCCGGCCGCTGCCCTCGGGGGCGATCACGATCCGGCCGAGTTTCTCCCCCACCGCCTCGGCGCTCTCCAGCGAAGCGAGTTCATTGGTGGCGTTCACCTCGGAGATCACCAGGCTGAGGGTTTCGTCGCTGTTGATCAGGTCGTGGAACACCACCTGGGGTCCACCACTCACCGCCACCCGGCTCCAGCCGGTGGGGTAGAGAAAGGCGTAGCGCCCGTCGGGGCTCTGGAAGGAGTTGAGGCCAGCGGCGGCGGCACTGCAACCGGCCAGGCCACCGCCGATCGCGAAGACTCCGAGCACCAGGGCCAATAGCCGGGAAAGCAGGGGAGCGGGAAGGACAAAAGGAACGCGCGGAACCATCGTCGGCTGGCAGAGGCGAGGGAGATGCGCCATGGCACTCAGACTATTCTCGCCGCCGCCTGGCGGACTGCATCGCCGCCGGCCTGGCCCCTAGATTCCGGCCAGTTGCGGCGGTTCGCTGAGCGGCTTCACCCGGCCCCTGGCCCGCCTGATCGACCAGTTCGAGCGGCTGCCCGGCATCGGCCCCCGCACCGCCCAGCGGCTGGCGCTGCATCTGCTGAGGCAGCCGGAAGAACAGATCCGCAGCTTCGCCGACGCGCTGCTGGCGGCCCGCAGCCAGGTGGGCCAGTGCCGGCGCTGCTTCCACCTGTCGGCGGAGCCACTGTGTGAAATCTGCCTCAACAACGAACGGCAGAATGGCCAGCTCTGCGTGGTCGCCGATTCCCGCGACCTGCTGGCCCTGGAGCGCACCCGGGAGTTCAAGGGGAGTTACCACGTGCTGGGCGGATTGATCTCGCCGATGGATGGGGTGGGCCCGGAGCTGCTCCATGTCCAGCCCCTGGTGGAGCGGGTGGACCGCGAAGGCATCACCGAGGTGATCCTGGCGCTCACCCCGAGCGTCGAAGGCGACACCACCAGCCTTTACCTGGCCAGGCTGCTGCGGCCGTTCTCACCGGTCAGCCGCATCGCCTACGGCCTGCCGGTGGGCAGCGAGCTTGAGTACGCCGATGAAATCACCCTGGCCCGGGCTCTGGAAGGACGGCGCAGGATGGACGAGCAATGACCGGCACGGAGAAGAAAGAAATGGGTCCGAGCAGCCGATACAGCGCCATCGCCCCGGCCGAGCGTCTGCCCGAGTGGCTGAGACGGCCGGTAGGGAACGCCTCTGATCTGGAGACGGTTCAGGGGGTGGTGAAGCAGCAGCGACTCCACACGATCTGCGAGGAGGGCCGCTGCCCGAACCGGGGCGAGTGCTACGCGGCCGGCACGGCCACCTTCTTGCTGGGCGGTCCGATCTGCACCCGCAGCTGCGCCTTCTGCCAGGTGGAGAAGGGCCAGGCGCCGGTCCCCTTCGACGCCGGGGAGGCCGAACGGGTGGCGGAAGCGGTGGAGGCCCTGGGCCTTCGCTACGTGGTGCTCACCGCCGTCGCCCGCGATGACCTGGCCGACCATGGCGCCAGCCTGTTCACCGGCACGATGGCCGCGATCCGCCGCCGCACGCCCCAGGTGTCGATCGAGCTGCTCACCCCCGACTTCTGGGGTGGTCACCGCAGCGAAGCCGAGGGGCTGGCCGCCCAGCGACGGCGCCTCGGCACGGTGCTGGAGGCGGGGCCGGTGTGCTTCAACCACAATCTGGAAACGGTCCGGCGCCTCCAGGGGGAGGTGCGTCGCGGTGCCACCTACGAGCGCTCCCTGGGCCTGCTGGCCGCCGCCCGCCAGCTGGCTCCCGCCATCCCGACCAAATCGGGGTTGATGCTGGGACTCGGCGAAACAGCAGACGAAGTGATCGAAGCATTGGCGGATCTTCGCCAGGCCGGCTGTGAACGGCTCACCCTGGGGCAGTATCTGCGGCCCTCCCTGGCCCATCTACCCGTGCAGCGCTATTGGGAACCCGAGCAATTCGTTCGCTTCGGCGAGGTTGCAAAACAGCTGGGATTCAGCCAGGTGCGCAGTGGGCCGCTGGTGCGCAGCAGCTACCACGCCGGGGAGGATTGAAGAGCAATGCAATTCGAAAGCTTCTCCACCTTCAACATTGCCATCGTTGTGCTGGCGATCGGCCGATGGCTCAATCAACGGGTGGCGCTGTTGCGGGAGTTCAACATTCCGGAGCCGGTCAGCAGCGGGCTACTTGTCTGCCTTCTGCTGGCCCTGTTCCACAGCGTCACGGGAATCGAGGTGGGCTTCAATCTGGCCACCCGTGATTTCCTGCTTCTCTACTTCTTTGCGGCGATTGGACTGAACGCCGACATCAGGACTCTGCGGGCGGGCGGGCGGCCCCTGCTGGTGCTGGTGGTGGTCACGGTGGTCTACATGATCCTTCAGAACCTCACCGGCGTGGGCGTCGCCACCCTTCTGGGCCTCAATCCACTGATCGGCCTGCTGGGTGGATCGGTGTCGCTGCTCGGTGGGCACGGCACGGCCATTGCCTGGGCACCGCGGTTCGCCGCCAGCCACGGGGTGGAGAACGCCCTGGAGATCGGCATCGCCTGCGCCACCTTCGGCCTGGTGCTGGCATCCCTGATGGGTGGCCCGATCGCACGTCTCCTGATTCGCGGCAACAAGCTCCAGCCAGCCGTCCGCAGCATGGCTTCAAGGGTGAATGACGGTGGGCGTCCCGCGGAGCCGATTTCCTATTTCAGCCTGCTGACCACGCTGTTCTGGCTGAACGTCAGCCTGGCGCTGGGCGAGGCTCTGCACGAAGGCCTGCGTGCCATGGGACGCCAGTTGCCGTTGTTCGTCTGCTGCCTGTTCGCCGCCATCCTGCTCACCAACACGGTGCCACGGCTGGCCCGCTTTCCATGGCCCGCCGGCAGCCGCTCCCTGGCGATCGTCTCGGACGTCGCCCTGGGAATCTTTCTGACGATGTCGCTGATGAGCCTGCAGCTCTGGACGATTGCCGAGCTGGCCGGCCCGATCATCACGATTCTGGCCGCCCAGTTCGTGCTTGCCTTTCTGTTCGCCATTTTCGTGATCTTCCGGGTGATGGGTCGTGATTATGAAGCCGCCGTGATCTGCTCCGGCTTTGGTGGCATCTCCCTTGGCGCCACCCCCACGGCCATGGCCAACATGGCAGCTGTGAGCCAGACCTATGGCCCGGCCCAGCGCGCCTTCATCATCGTGCCGCTGGTGTCGGGGTTCTTCGTGGATATCAGCAATGCCATTGTGATTCAACGCTTTCTGAACTGGCTGGGCTAAGCTGGCCGGCTGCTAGATTAAAAACAAGATCCTCACAACTTCAAGCCGCAGGGAGAGTGTCGCATGACCATCAAGATTGGAATCAACGGGTTTGGCCGAATCGGCAGACTGGTGTTTCGGCGTGCCATTGAAGCCAGCGATGTGGATGTAGTTGGCATCAACGATCTGCTCGATGTTGATTACATCGCTTATCTGCTTCGTTACGATTCAACCCACGGCCGCTTTCAGGGGGATGTCACCGTCAACAGCGGCAATCTGATCGTCAACGGCAACACCATCCGCGTCACCGCCGAGCGGGATCCCCGCCAGCTCAACTGGGGAGCGGTGGGAGCTCAGATCGTGCTGGAGTCCACCGGCTTTTTTCTCACGGATGCCACCGCCAGGGCCCACATCGAGGCCGGGGCCAGCAAGGTGGTGCTCTCCGCCCCCTCGAAAGACGACACGCCGATGTTCGTGATGGGGGTGAACCACACCAGCTACGCCGGCCAGGACATCGTTTCCAATGCATCGTGCACCACCAACTGCCTGGCGCCGATCGCCAAGGTGCTGCACGACAACTTCGGCATCAGCTCAGGCCTGATGACCACCGTGCATGCCACCACCGCCACCCAGAAAACAGTTGATGGCCCGTCCGTCAAGGATTGGCGGGGCGGCCGTGGCGCCGGCCAGAACATCATTCCCTCCTCCACCGGAGCGGCCCGGGCGGTGGGCAAGGTGATCCCGGCCCTGAACGGCAAGCTCACCGGCATGGCCTTCCGGGTACCCACTCCCGATGTGTCGGTGGTGGATCTCACCGTGAATCTCTCCACCCCCACCAGCTACGAGGCCATCAAGCAGGCGATGCGAGCGGCGGCCGCAGGACCGATGCAAGGGGTGCTGGGCTACACCGAAGAGGAGGTGGTTTCAGCCGATTTTGTTGGTGAAACCTGCACCTCGGTGTTTGATGCCGGTGCCGGCATCGCCCTCACTGACACGTTCGTGAAAGTGGTGGCCTGGTACGACAACGAATGGGGCTATTCCTGCAAATGCCTCGACCTGATCCGTCACATCGCCGGCCCCAGCCCAGCGGCCCAGGAAAGCTGAAACAGCCAGATCCATTCTGCCAAGCTGATTGAGCGGTTCATTCCTGATGAACCGGCGCTGACCAGCGGCATTCTCACCAGCAGGTCGATCTGCAGCAGGTGGTTCTCCGGAGCTCGAAGCTGGCAGGCTCAGAAGTTCCTCACTTCTTAACCTTCAAGGCCTCAAGCTTGCCTGGCAGATCGCTAAGATCATTGTCTGGATTCTGGAGTTTCAAGCGGTGACGTATTGCATCGGTTACTGGCTGGAGAAAGGGCTCGTCCTGGCATCAGATTCACGCACCAATGCAGGAGTTGATTATATCTCAAGCTACAGCAAGATGCATGTTTTTCAGCCGGCTGCCGATCGGATCTTCGTCCTTCTTGCTGCGGGCAATCTAGCCACAACCCAGGCTGTGATCAGCTGGATTCACCGCGATCTCGATCAGAAGATCGAAGCTACACCTGCAGCCAATAAAGACCTCCGATCATGCCAGTACCTCTTTGAAGCAGCCAGCTATGTCGGTCGTGTGAGTGTGGCTGTGCAACAGGAAAATGCTCCTGCTTTGCAGCAAGCTGGAGCCAGTGCCGGAGCTTCCTTCATCCTGGGCGGGCAGATCAGAGGGGAGGCCCATGGCCTGTACCTGATCTATGCTCAGGGCAATGCAATCAAGGCAACACGCGAAACTCCATACCTGCAGATCGGTGAAACAAAGTATGGGAAACCACCGCTCGATAATGTGGGGCATTCCAATCTTTCCCTGGAGGATGCTGCCCGGCTTTGCCTGATTTCAGAAGTTCTCACCCAGCGATCCAACCTCACCGTGGGTCCGCCCTTCGAGCTGGCCCTCATTCCACGGAATCACCTGGCGATCAGCCATCAGCTCAAGCTGGATGGGGATGCTCCAGAGCTTACTGCCATGATCGAAACCTGGAGTGACGCCCAGAGGGAGGCGCTCTACCGCCTGCCTCATTTCTCCTGGGAGCATTCGGCGGCATCCTGACGCCGCAATCAGCCCACCCCAATCACTCTCTCCTGCTCCTATTGGTGTAGTGGGATTGGTGTAGTGGAATCGGTGTAGTGGGATTGGTGTAGTGAGATTAGTGTAGTGAGATTAGTGTAGTGAGATTAGTGTAGTGAGATTAGTGTAGTGAGATTAGTGTAGTGAGATTAGTGTAGTGGAAAAGACTGAAGCCCATAAGACATTAACTCTGAGGAGTGAGTGGATTGTCGATGCGGCAAGTTCAGTTGGTATGGACAGGCAAGCCCTGACGGCTCAACACGTGGTATTCTCAGAATAATGATGATCATGTTTCAAGGTTGCATGCCTTCATTTGTTCTGGACGAACAGGATCTCGTCCTGGCGTGAGCAGCACCGACAGGACCCCCTGCTTGCAAAGCCAACTTTCACTGCTGTCCTGATTTGATTGAGCATGGAATTCCTAGCCGTATCACTCCTGTCAGCAACACTGCTGGGTCTGGGCATGGCTGGAAGTATCGAAACTGGCTATCGAATCGGGCGGCGGCGATTAATCAGAGATCCCGAAAGAAAGATCGAAGGATTTAGCGCCGTTGAGAACTCTATCTTTGGAATTCTAGGGCTGCTCCTGGCTTTCACGTTTACTGGAACACTATCTCGCTACGAGAATCGGGTCCATCTGGTATTAAAGGAAGCCAACGCTATTTCAACCGCCTACCATCATCTCGATGCACTGCCGAAGCAAGATCAAGCGAAGTTGCGGCCACTCTACAAAGATTATGTTCAATCGCGTATCCAAGTCTTCCGATACTATGATGATCGAGAACGATCGAATGCCTACTTCCGCCAAAGTCTTGCCCTGCAAGACAAGATCTGGGTCATTGCCAGTGCCTCTGTTCTACAGGATAAAAATCCAGGAATCATCACTCTTGTCCTGACATCAACCGGCGAGATGATGAATGTTGCCAACGAACGGCTGCAGGCGACTCGCACCCATCCACCGCTGATTGTTTACATCTTGCTATTTGCTCTCGCCTTGGCTTCTGCCTTTATGGTTGGCCAGGATATGTCCGTAAATTCAAAACGGCCGCTCTTTTATATGATTATTTTCTGCCTGACCATATCCCTCATCACCTTCATCATTATTGACCTGGAAAACCCACGGGTTGGCCTGACAAGAATCAACATCCAAGGAGACAAGATCCTTTTGGAAACCTTGTCCCACATGAAATAAGGTTGGTTCTCCTTCCAGGTGCACCCTCCCGGTGGGATGAAAACCAGCCCGGCACGGCATCACTGGATGGCCTCCAGAGGTACGGCGCTGCCGATATCGTCGCCCATGCGCAACTCCAGCCGTACCAGGAGTCATTCAGGGTGGAAGCCTGAGCACTGACCCGGCGGGAGAGCGATCTGCACCAATGAACCAGGAAGTCCTGGTCGATGCAGTCGAGCCCCCGGGGCTATCCGCTGCCGAGCTCAGCGATCGGCTTCGATCAGGGCCTCGATCCGCCCCGCGTCGACAGCGGCCTTGAGGCTGGCGTGGTCGCGCTCCGTCTGGTCGGCATAGGCGATGGCGAAGCTTTCAATCGCCCGGTCGGCCGCCTCTCCCTGGCCCAGGTAGCCGCTGATCGTGGCAGCGTCTCCGCCGCGGGCGTGGGCGCGGGCCAGCGACCAGCCGCAGTAGTCGGCGTAATGCTGGAGTCGCAGGGGGGAAATGTCCTCGATCGGGTACGACATTTTCATGTCACGCAGCTGCCGCACGAAATAGTCGTTGCCGATCCGGCTGCGGAACCAGCCGAGAAACAGATCGCTGCCGGATTGCATCAGCCGCTGGCCCATCACCACGCGCTGGCCGTGGTTGGGCAGGGTGCTGGGCAGGGTGTAGGGCTCCAGCACCGACGGGTTGGCCTGCTTGATCTGCAGGATCAGGGGATGGCCATCCTCGGAGAAGTAGAGAGCCACCAGGCAGCGGGTGCCGACACTGCCGATTCCCACCACCTTGAGGGCCACATCCTCGAGGGTGTAGCGATCCAGCAACACACGCCGCTCATCGGACAGGGAGAGTCGATAGTCCTCCAGGTCTTCGCTGATCCGCTGCTCCAGTTCTCCATGGCAGACATGGGTGAGCACGGGAGGTTGGTCGGTGAGCCGGCAATGGCCATCCGCCAGGGTGGTGATCTTGGGGAACAGGTGATCCGCGATCCGCCGGCGGGCCTTGGCGGTGATCGACTGGCGCGACTTTCTGATGGCCTTGGTCGGTGCGGCCTCGATCAGATCGTCGGCATCAAAACGGGCATACCAGACCTCAAGCGGGCTGGCATGGATGTACTCCCGCAGATGCTGCCGGTAGGAGCGGACGCAGCGCCGGGCGGCTTTGCGGCACTCCGCTTCGGAATGGTTGTTGTCGCGGCCCGCCAGCACGAAGCTGGTGGCCAGACGCTTCACGTCCCACTCCCAGGGGGCGGGATGGGCCTCATCAAAGTCGTTGAGATCAAAGATCAGATTTCTCTCCGCCGTGGCGAAGAGCCCGAAGTTCAGCAGGTGGCAATCCCCGCAGGCCCACGCCTGGATGCCGGAGCGCGGCAGCAGGCTCAGGTCATGGGCCATCAGCGCCGAGGAGCCCCGCATGAAGGTGAAGGGCGAGCGGAGCATCCGGCCGATGCGAATCGGCACCAGCTCCGGCACCCGCCCCGCATTGGAGGCCTCCAGCAGGGCGATCGGATCACGGCTCCCCAGCAGGGAAGACCATTCCGCCTGGGCCGAGCGGGGAACCGCCGAGCGCAGCGCCTTTCCCCTGGCCAGGCGCTGAACGGCGGTGTTGGACCCCACCCAGGAAGGACTCAAAACGGTGATCCGGCTCAGGGCGCCCATCGTCCCATGGGTGCCCTTGTTCAGATGGTCACACCAGCGTCAGCCCTTGAGGCGGCTGGCCTCCTCCAGCGTCAGGGTGAGCACGGAGATGCCCCGGCTCGCCCAGGCACCGGCGGCCACCGCCACCCCCACCGTGGCCAGGCAGGTGAGGGTGGCCAGGGTGGGTCCGCCCACCCCCAGCACCATCGCCATGGCGGTGAACGGCAGGCGGTAGCCACCGGCGATCCCGGCCGCCGCCCCGGCGGCACCGGCCAGATCGGGGGGCACCCCGAAGGCCGCGGCGAACACCCGGCCGGCGATGTCGCCGATCGCCAGGAACGGCACGAAGACGCCCCCACAGCCTCCGGCCGCGACCGCCGCCGTGGTGGCGGCGGCCCGCAGCAGGGCGACGGCCAGCAGGGTGAGGGGGGTGGCGGCCGGTGTGGTCTCGGCCCAGACGATCGCCGCACCGCCGGGCCCGAAGGCCGCCGCCGGCGCGGCGATCCAGCCGGTGGCCAGCGCAATCGCCAGCATGGCAAGGGCTCCCAGGGCCAGCTTCAACCCCGGCCGGGCCTTCCAGCCCCGGGCCCAGTAGATGGCCTTACCGGCGAGCGCCGTGACGGCCCCGGCAATGGCGCCGATCAGGAGAGCGGCCGCCACCGCATCCCAGAGATCGGCCGGGGGCACTTTCGGCACCACCAGGCTGATCAGCGTCAGCTGAAACTTGACGTTGATCCCCCAGCCCACCAGGCCACCGGCCAGGGCCGCCGCCACGCGATCGACGCTGAACGGCACGAGGCGGCGACGACCCAGCTCGAGCATGAAGCAGGTCCCCACCAGGGGGATCCCCATCAGGGCCGCCACCCCAGCGGCCCCACCTCCCACGGCCAGGGGCCGCAGCAACGGCCGCAGCCACGGTCGCCACCGGCCCATCCAGGCTGCTGCGGCCACCCCCAGGTGAGCGGCAGGCGACTCTGTTCCCATGGCGCCGCCGAAGCCGACGGTGGCCAGGATCGCCAGGGCCCGCACGGGAGCCAGCCACCAGGGGAAACGCTCCTCCTGCCCCGCCGTGGCCAGCACATCGGCGGTGAGATCGGCGCGGGCCGCATCGCCGGGGAAGGTGGTCCAGGTGCGGAGCACGCCAGGCAACGGCACCCCGACCAGGGGGAGCAACGGCAGCCGACCGGCCCCCTCACCCTGGGCCAACCCCTGCAGCACGGGCAGGGCCAGCAGCCAGCCGGGTTCGAGCTGGGAGACCCGCGTCAGGCTCAATTTGATCAGTTCCGTGGCCAGAACGGCTGCCGCCGCACCTGCCAGGCCACCAAGAACCCCACCGGCAGCGCCGGTGAGGCCTCGTAGAGCGAGCTGTGACAACGGCTGCATGGCATGAGGAATCGCCCCAAAACCATCCTGGGCAGGATTAAGAATGCCCTAAGGGCTGATCGAAGCAGTGTCACAACAGGAAAGGCCTGAAGCGTGGCAACAGGGCTGACGACGATCCCAGTGGAGAAGGAGCCGCTCCGGAGGTGGTTCAGAACCGCAGCGTTGCCCGAATCAGTCCAGCCCAGACGCCGAGTGTGGCGTCCGTCGATCCAACGGGGAACAGCAGCAGTGCCTGGGATGGATCATCGCTGGCTGTCATGGCCCCCCGAGGGCGGGTCAACCAGAACACGGCAGGCGTCAAGCTGAGCTCGTCACTCACCACAATCCGGTAATAGAGCTCATAAGCCAGGCTTCGATCGTCGATGGGCCTGGTCCCCGATGCCTGAATGGCCGTCACATGGGCGGGTGACCCCACAGCGAATCCCAGGCTGTTGCCCTGGCGGAGCACATCACTCCAGACCAGCCCGGTGTACCAGGACTGGGTACGCAGCCCCGACACGTTCGCCACCGGATAGGCACCGAAACGAAAGCTGTCCTGACCCAAGCCAACGCTGATCGAGGGGATCCACCTTGACCGCCGAGGTTGCCAGTACCCCGCCACCGACCAGGACTGGAGCGATCCATCGCGCGCCCCTGCGGCCAGGAGGCTGGCCAGTGGCGTCCCCCTCAGCCTCACCTGGGGGCCGCTGAAGGTATAAGCCCCGGTGATGTTCCACTGGGGCCTGGTCAGGGCCAGCTGGAGGGTGCTGGTTTGGGAGGAGACAGGAGAGAACAGGCCACCACCTTGAGGGGATCCACCGGCGCGTTCGGCCACGTAGGCATAGCCGAGGCTGAATCCCTGCAGCACACCCCGGGGCTGCCACCAGGCACCGAAGCCGCCACCGGATCGCTTGCTGTAGGCACCGGGGGCACCGGCGTACTGAAACAGATCGAGAATGGGCGAGTCGTTGTAGACACTCGGCCAGACGGGGAGCATATCGAGCTGGCTGATGATGCCACCCACACTGATGCGGAGCTCGGGGCTGAGCGGAACCTGCAGATAGGCCCGGTTGACACTGATCGGATTGTCGGATGCGAAATCGAGGCGCGTCAGCGGAGTTGGTGGATTGGAGAAGAAACCGGAGGCGCCGAAGTTGCCGCTTCTGAAGCGGACCCTGAGCAGGTCCTGCCCCGTGAAACTCGTGTCGATCGTGACCCGAGCGTCATGGTTGACGCTGAGTGCGTTGAGCAGGGGAAAACCCAGGGCTGTATTGGAACCCCTGTCGACAACGTCGCCCTCAAAACTGAGGGCGCCCATCGCCGTATTCACCTGGGCATGAATGATGGTGGTAGGGGTGAAGTCCTCTGGCTCCTGAGCCCTGAGCGGCTGGACGTCTGTTGCCACGGCCATCGCAAGAGCAAACGCCACGACAGCGCCTGGGGCTGGCTCTCGCAGCCACAGATCTGCTGAGAACTTCCCTGACCACGAAACCAGCCGTCCCACCGATGGCCGGGGCCAACGGCCGTGCCGCTCAGGCCTGCACCGAACGCATGAACCGCTGCAAGTGGCGGCTCTCCAGCTCCAGCACCCGGCGGCCAAGGTCGTGATCCTGATCGAGCATGGCATCGAAACTATCGACCGGAACAGCCAGCAGGCGGGTGTTGTCACGCTCGGCCACGATCGTGTTCTCGGTGGCGCTGTGGGTGAGAACTTCGAGTTCATCGAGAACCTGGCCAGGCTTGAGGGGCTCCAGGCGAACGCGCTGTTCTTCCTGATAGTGGATCACCGCTTCCCCATCAATCAACAGCAGCAACTCGCGGCAGGTGTCGCCGGCTTCGGTGATCAGCTCACCCGCCGCGTAGGTGTGCACGCTGGAGGCGTCAGCAAGGGCTTCGAGGGTTTCCGGCCGGGTGCGACGGAAGAAATCGCTGGCCGCCAGGCACAGCCGCAACTCCAGGGCGGGAAGATCGGCCAGGACCAGCTCCGCCGCCTCCAGGTTGAGCAGCTGCTGGGCCGTCTGACCCAGCAGCGGTGCCACCGGTGCAGTGCTGAGAGCACCGGCAAGCTGGCGGGCGCGGCTCCGATCCAGCTGGGCCAGCAGGAACAGGGCCGCCGCTGCGGTGGTGGGAGTGCGTTCCTGCAGCAGGGTTTCGAGATGGCCGAGTGTGACCGGCAACGGGATCTCCAGGGAACAGGCGGAGGGTTCAGCTCCAGGCGCATTGAGATCGGCAAACAGCTGCGGGGAGAGGCGCTGCCTCCACGGCCCCCGCTCCAGCATCTCCAGCAGCACCAGGGGGGACTGGGCCCGCAAGCGCACAACCAGGCCTGGCAGGACCGGATCGTCCTGGAGGATCACGAAGGCCTCAAGGATCGCGCCCACGCTCAGCTCCAGGCGGTGGCGGATGTGATCGGTGAGCACAATCCGAACAAAAGGGTGCTGGGGGACTGAGGGTTGATGCAGGGCGCGCCAGGTCTCGCTCAGCCCTGGCAAGCGATCCAGCAGCGCCTCGACCTTCCTGGCGGCGCCGACTGCGGGCTTGAGCCCATCCAGCACGTTCTCCTGCTCCTGGTCGGTGATCGCGTACTCCAGTTCCAGGGGAGTGAGCATCGATGGGGTGGCTGAGCCCTGCTGGCGGGCCTGGAGCAGGAGCAGCCGCTCCAGCGATTGGCGATAGCCATTGAGGCGGACCTGATTTTCAAGGCTGCGGCGGCTGTCCGGATCGAGCAGATCGGGATCCTCCACGCCCAGCTCCTCGAGCAGCTGTTCGTGCTCGGCGTCGGAGACACCCAGCTCCACCCGCATCTGCTGGAGCACATCCAGACTGCTGGCCACATTCACATAGCCCTCGGCAAGGGCATCCCGCACCACCCCCTTGTAGGCCTCCTGGCGTTTTTCACGGGTGAACCCAGGCAGCACCTTGGCGAGCACATAGACCTCATGGGTGTTGAGCTCGGCCAGGCTGCGGCCGTCGAGGTACTGGGCGACATTGAGCTGCAGCCGCTCCAGCTGTTTGCGAAAACGGCTCGCCAGGTTCTCCCGGCCATACAGATCGGGATCACGATTCCAGGCGCGGTACAACCACAACGTGCTCAGCATCATCAGGAGCAGGTCGTAGAGGGTTTGCACCCAGAGGGGCAACAGCTGGATCAGAGGCCGGCCGGCAAACAGAAAGAAGACATTGAAGATGGCAAAGGTGCACAGGCAGAACAACCGGTGCCGAACCACCGTGAAAGCAGGGCCAGCCTCGTGGCGATGGGCGCTGATCCGGCCCCTGTTCTCGATCCAGCGTCCGCACAGGGCACCCAGCCAGGTGCACAGACCGAGAACCAGGGGAACCGCCACCAGTTTCGGCAGATTGATCGGTTGACCCCACAGGAAAAGCCCAGGCCTGAGCAGGGATGCGAGCTGATCACTCTGGCGTAACCAGGCACCGGAGAAATAATAATCCCAGTTACCAGCATAGAGATAGTAATAACCGAAATAGCCGATCACCAATCCCACATAGCCATAACGATCAAAGCCAGCGGCGGGTTTGTCGATCCCGGCCCAGTACATCCGCTCGGCATCGATGTCGATGCAGGGTTGCTGGCAGGCCACACAGGCACTCTGCTCGGATTGATCCGGCAGCACCGTGCGGCACATCGACTGGGTGATCAACTGTTCACTGGTGTGGGCCCGGCTGCCCAGCAGGCCGGCCGGTGTGGAGTAGATGCTCTGCACCGGCGCCATCGGGCAGAAATACTGACACCAGGCCTTGCCACCGAACAGGTAACCCACCGCGATGGCGGCCGCAATCGTGAACAGCAACCAACCGGCCAGCACGATCCGATCCGCATTGAAAAACAGCAATCGTCCGCAAAGCCCAACGAACAACCAGCCGAATTGCAACTGCTGGTAATGCTGACCCAGCCAGGAGTCTGCTGGCACCTTGGCGATCTCGAAGCGTCGCTTGCCGGTTTTGGCATTGAGGCGCTCGAACTGACGCTGCAGGCCAAGGGCGCGGGGAATCTGGGAAAGAAAAGACAGTGGGCAGATCCGCCGCCAGAGCTCGTGGCCGAACACCAGGAGAATGAAGATGCCGGCTGGCACGACCACCCCCCAGAACACCGTGGTGCCAAGGGGATAGGGTTGCTCGATCAGACAGGAACCCTGCACCTCAACGCACTGCCGCGATAACCGCAGGGGGCTCCAGGGGTGATCCGGATCGGTGAATCTCGCCGTCCAGGGGTCATAAAAGAGCGAACCGATGATCAGCAACCAGCCAACGGTCAAGATCCAGCGAACCAGATGCATCCGAGCCTCTGAAATCTGAATCACCATCCCCCCTGATCATTGCGTTCGACCTTACCGGGCCGATGCCTCAACCAGCAGGGCGCTGCAGCGCCTCAGACCCTCCTGGCAATCGCCTGCCATCCGCAGACCGGCACCACCCCAGAGCAGCCGCTGGGGCCAGTCCAGCAAGCCCGCCCCAACGGTCTGGACCGGTTGAAATCCAAGCCGTTCGAAGTAACGCACCAACCGGCAGTGCTGGACCTCTTCATCGTGAATCGCCAGCAGCTGGGCGCGACGGCAGGGGGTCTCCTCCAGGGCCCAGGCGAAGGTGGCAGCCCAGATCAGCACCCCCACCCGATGGGCCCTGCCCTGCACCCGCAGGGTGTCGAGGTGGAGACCGCTGGCAGCCGGCAGGGCCCAGCCCTTGAGTTCACCGAGCAGTTGCGGCGCCTGCTCCGGCCGGCTGCGCGCCACCCCCACCCTCAGGGCCCAGATCCCCAGCTGTCGTCGCCGCTGAATCCGGAGCAACAGTCCCCGCCGGGCCGCACAGCGCTCCAGCTCCGCCAGGCTCAACGGCCCGGCCACGGCGCCGGTCATCCTGCTGGGTAGGGCTCCACCCCCACCACCGCCGTCAGCGGCAGGGGGCCAAAGAGATGGGGAAACAACTCCCCACTCCCGGGAGCAGGCTCCAGCCGGCAGATGGCCGCCAGTGGCTGTGGATCGATCGTGAGCAGGCGCACGGTGCCGGCATCGGCGTAGAAGCGCTGGTAGGTGGCGTCGATCTGGTGGGCCTGGCTGGCATGGATGAAGCCCACCTCCTCCAGGCTGCGCCCACGGGTGGAGCGGCGGTACTCACCGGCCAGCTGGGCGTCCTGCCAGTCGGTGGCCAGGGCGAGGTGATAGAGAAAGCGGCTTGAGCGCCAGCGTTCCCGCCGGGTCATCACCGCCGCGAGCGCTTCGCTGGCCAGGAAGCGGCTTAGCCAGGTCTGCAGGACTTCCAACCCAGGCTCGGCCTGAAAAGCCTCCGGATCCACCCGGGCAAACTGACGCACGAACGGCAGCAGGGCGAGATCAGCCAGACAGGGGTGATCGCCGAGCAGCCAGGGCGCCAGGCGGGCATTCCAGTGATGCAGGATCTCCAGTGCCTGTTGGCGATGCCGCAACGGCTCTGAGCCAGGGAAGCGCTCGGGGTACTTGAAGCGATCCAGGTGGAACTTGAAGGGGCCGTCATTGGTGCTGATCAGGCTGGCCATCTCCTCCACCAGGGCCGGCTGTCCATGCCGGAGCAGATCGCCGGGGTCGTGCTGCTCCAGAGCCCAGCGCATCACCGCCAGGCTCTGATCAATCACCTGGCCAGCACCACTGGCTGTGGCGGGAAGCACCAGTACCGGCACCGTTCCTTTCGCCGATACCTCCAGCAACTCGGCCGGTTTGGCCCGAAGGCTCACTTCACGCAGTTCAACGGCGACACCGGCAGCCCGCAGGGCCAACCGCGCCCGGATCGCGAAGGGACAACGGCGAAAACTCCACAGAACCGGTGGTGCGGCGCTCAACGCTCGGCCAGGAGCGCCGCGAGCCGTTCCTCAACCCCCTCCCGTTCGGCCGGATCACCGACGACCGTGAGCACACCGGACTGGGGCCACCAGTTCAGACGGAGATTGGTGTCTTCCTGATCGGAAACGAACAGTTCGAACTGGCCCTTGTGTTCCCAGTGACCGGGGAAAGCAAGACGATCCACCAGGACCTTCAGCTCATCGAGCGTGCCGAGGAAGGTCATCACGAAAGAGGCAATGCAGGCAGCTTACGGAGCGGCGGGCAGCTCTGCCCTGATTCAGAACCAGAACGGAGACAAGGAGCTGAAGCGGTGCGCACCGAATGCGGAAGAAACATCGATTTGTCTCCTTCTATACCTCAGCTGAAAGCCATTCCAAGCCATCATCTTGATTCCACGATATCTGGCGCCATTGGCTTTGGGGATGGGCAAAAAAACGAATCGAGAACATAATGAGAAATTCCTGAGCAAGGCAATCAGCCAACACGATGATCCAGGCCATCCCTCCCCTGCCAAAGCCTGAATGGCTTGTTCCCAGACGCAGGCAGCAACCAACCGACCCGATCGCCCTATCGAAGCCTCTCCCATCGTAAGCGAGGCATTGAAATTCTCAACTAACATCAAGGGCTCAGAATGGTAACTGGTGCAATCGCGATTCCCGTTCTCACAGCTTGCCAAGCACGCTTTTGGGCACTGGTTTGGCTCATTTGCCGGAGGTGGTACTGCCAGAACACCTGAACACCCATCCCAAAAGACGCAGCGGATACCGATTGCCCATCCACGTCGCTATCAGCGATCCCTCCACCAAGACCATTGACTGACCCGCCACTTCATGTCATGGACAATCACTCTCAAGGCAATGAGGACAATCTCCTGATCGATCGCATCCATGCCCTCTCAATGGCTCTGAGAAGCTCTCCCAATCTGGCCAGCATGGTGCGCTCCAGCACGAATCCACAGCAGATCGTTGACATTGCCCAATCCCTGAACATCGAGATCAGCATCCCACTGTTGCGCAAGTTCTCCAGCCAGCTATCTGCACCCTACTGGCCCTGGGAAAACCAGAACAGCGAGATGCGGCGCAAATTCTTTGAGGATTAGCTCAAAGGGCAACGAAGGATGCTGAAAGTGGCTCTTGATCCCCTGTTTACCCTCTCCAACTCTCTGCCGGAGCATGCCTTGCAGGGGCTTTTCCGGCTCCTGCGCCGAGCATCGATCCATAATGTTTGTTGGTCTTCATGGCAATCCTGAGCTCTGCTTCGCAGTCCTGGAACGCGTTTCGTTTCCCGTAGCCAACGGCTTCCGCGCAGCCGTTGCCGCTGTGGCAACGCATCCCGGACAACAACTGCTTGCCCATGGCAGCCGAATCCTGCATTTCAGGATCCCTCACCTTGTCCTTGTTGTTGGTGGAGCTGGCGGCCTGGAAGATTGTGGTTAGATCGGGCCTGCGCCCATCCATCGCCTCGATTCCGGCGAAGCCCCTGAGGTCGTCACCAGGTCACAGATGATCACTCTGGAGAGGCATCAAAGTGCCTGGATCACTCATCCTGTGGGTCAGCCGTCTCTCGACTTGAGGGGAGTGAGCCTGATCCGTTGATCACGGCTCTACGGCCACCCTGGGGACGACAACGCAACACGATGACGCAGTCGATCCTTACCGCCCTCTCCCGTGCTGAACGGCTGTCGATTGCCGGCACCTACACCCTCACCCTGCTGGAGAACCTCTGCATGCTCGCCTATCCGGCACTCACCGGATGGGCGGTGGACGGGCTGCTGAAGAACAGCTACCGGGGCCTTTCGGCGCTGATTGCCGTGTGGCTCGTGCACCTTGTGATGGCTTTTGGGCGGCAGCGCTACGACACGCGTGTCTTCATGGGCCTGTATGCCCGGCTCGCCGTGCTCACCGTCGCCGAGCAGAGGCACCAGGGCCACGGCACGAGCATCGTCTCGGCGCGGGTCGAGATGATGCGGGAGATGGTGGGTTTCTTCGAGGCCGATGTGCCGGCGATGTTCTCCCAGGTGGTAACCGTGATCGGGTCGCTGGTGATGCTGTTCACCTTCGACCTTGAGGCGGGATTCATCGCCATGGCGGTGCTGCTGCCGATGGCGCTCATCAACACCTGGTACTGGCGGCGCGCGCTCCGGTTGCATCGAGGCCTCAACGACCAGATCGAGCACGAGATCGCTGACATCGAGGCGGCTCGGCCGCTGCGCCTTCGTCGTCACTTCGGCCGGGTGCGTCGCTGGCACGTTCAACTGTCCGACAGCGAGTCGTGGACCTGGACGGTGACGGAACTCGCCACGATCATCGCCCTCGTCGTCCTGCTGATCGACTTCACCCGGTCGCCGGTGTTCAGCGCCGGCGCCATCTATGCCGTGCTCGCCTATGTGTTCGATTACCTGCAGGGCCTCGACAGCGCTCCGGCATTGGTGAACAGCGTCGCCCGGCTCAGGGACATCCGTGCGCGGCTGGGCCACTGAGCGTCAAACCAGCAGACCTTGCAACTGTGGGATCAGGTCACACCACCATTCCCACTGGAACCCTCTGGTGAGCGCCCATGGCGATTGGGCAGAGCCCCCTTGATCAAACGATCCTCGAGCACGTCCCTCTGCAGCGGCCGCAGGTCGTCCTCGGTTGTGGTCTGGATTCCTGGCACGGCATCAAACAGCGGCCCCAGCGGCACCACCGCCAGCTGGCCCTGCTCGGCCAGCTGAAGTCCGGGTGGGCTGGCCTGCTCCGGTCCGAACAGTTCAGCGGCGGGGGCCACTGCTCCGAGCGGCAGCGGATCCTGGCGGTAACGACGGCGTGGCATGGACAGAGCGCATCGAGCTGTCCACCAGCATCGAACAATCAGCCGCCCCCTTCAGGGATTCAGGCGTTCCTCCATCCAGCCGCCCTGATCTGGATTTGTGCCTTGATCAGCAGGCTGAGCAGCAAGAGCACCGTGGCCTGCAGGCCGGCGATCCTGGCGGCGGTGAGGGGGGAGGGGGAGAGCAGGAGCATCGGAAAGGGGCGAGGGGCGTGAACCAATCGTGGCGAGGCTGGTGCTGCTGCTGGGGAGCAAGCCCACAGCTGGATCCGTCGTCACCCCAGAAGCCCAACCAGCTCAACTTGGCAATGGTCGTTCTGAACGGTCAGATGCCTGAGCAAGGACGACCAGCAGAGCGGGTTGTGCCGCAGCCCAGTGCAATCCACAGCAGCACGAGGGCGAACTGACCGTTGCCGCAGATCAACTGCCCCCACTGCCCTGCAAGCGATCTCACCAATGGGGGCAGGGGGACTTGAACCCCCACAGTGTTGCCACCTGCGGATTTTAAGTCCGCTGCGTCTACCGATTTCGCCATGCCCCCTGGCGCGGACAGCTTAGATTTCAGGCAACGGTTCCAGAACCATGCCATTGCCAGGGTTGCTCAGCTCGCTTTCCCCGGAAACCCTGGGCGTGCTGATCGCTTATGTGGTTGTGGCCGGTGCCTATCTCGTGGTCGTGCCGCTGGCCCTCTACTGGTGGATGAACAAGCGCTGGACCGTGATGGGCAAGCTGGAACGCCTGGGTGTGTATGGCCTGGTGTTTCTGTTCTTCCCAGGGCTGATCCTGTTCTCACCCTTCCTCAACCTGCGCCTGGCCGGCCAGGGAGAGGCCTGAGCCGATGACCCGGGGTCAGTCGCTGTTGCTTGGTCTCGGCGTGTTCGCTTTGGGTGGGCTGGGCTACGCCGGTTTCAGGTTGGCGGGCTTTGAAGCGAGCTCAGCCGGCATCGCCGCCGAGGCCGTGCTGATTCTCGGCGTGGTCGCCTGGACAGCCAGCTACCTGTTCCGGGTGGTGACCGGCAGGATGAGCTTCATGGAGCAGCGCCGCCAGTACCGCGCCGCCTACGACCAGCAAACCACCGACTCGCTCCAGAAGCAGTTCGACGCCCTCTCCCCAGCCGATCAGGAGGCCCTGTTGCGCGAAATCGGCCAACTCACCGACGACCCCGGCAAGCAGCCGGCTCCTTCCCCCTGAAAGCCACCTCCGCCTTGCCCCAACCCCCAACCGATCGCCTTGCTGCCGGCGCCATCCAGGCCCGCTTCCAGGCCCTGGCCGCCGCCAGGCGCTGCGCCCTGATGCCCTTCCTGATGGCGGGGGATCCCGACCTGGACACAACAGCTCGCACCCTGCTGGCACTGCAGGCTGCCGGGGCTGATGTGATCGAACTGGGTGTTCCCTACAGCGATCCCCTCGCCGATGGTCCGGTGATCCAGGCCGCCGCCGCCCGTGCCCTCGCCGCCGGCACCACCCCAGCCAGGGTGCTGGAGATGCTGGCCAGCCTGCGCGGCCAGCTCACCATCCCGGTGGTTCTGTTCACCTACACCAATCCCCTGCTCAACCTGGGCATGGCGGCCTTCTGCCATCGGGCCGCCGCCGCCGGCGCCGCTGGCCTGCTGGTGCCCGATCTGCCGCTGGAGGAAGCGGAGCGGCTCTCCCCGCTCGCCGCCGCCGAAGGGCTGGATCTGGTTCTTCTGGTTGCCCCCACCACCCCGGCGGCGCGCATGGCCAGGATCGCCGCCGCCAGCCGGGGCTTCACCTATCTGGTCAGCGTCACCGGCGTGACCGGGGTGCGCAGCCGGCTGGAATCCCGGGTGGCAGGGCTGGTGGAGCAACTCAAAGAGTGTGGCTCCACTCCGGTGGCGGTCGGTTTCGGCATCTCCGGCACCGACCAGGCCCGCCAGGTGCGGGACTGGGGCGCCGATGGCGCCATCGTCGGCAGTGCGCTGGTGGCGCGCATGGCAGCGGCCAGCCAGGCAGGAGGCGATCCGGTGGCAACCGCGGCAACGTTCTGCGCCGAGCTGCGCCAAGCCCTCGACAGCTGAAACCGATGCCTGAACAGCCAGCGGTCTTCGGTTTCAACCTCGACCTGCCCTATTCCGAAGCCTGCGAACGCAACAAGCAGCCGATCCTCGAAGCCCTGCGCAGCTGGCTGCCTCCGGAGGCCACGGTGCTGGAGCTGGGCTCCGGGAGCGGCCAGCACGCTGTTCACATCTGCAGAAACCTGGCAGTGCGCTGGCAACCCAGTGATCGCCCCGCCTATCTGGCGGGCCTGCAACGCCGCTGGGCACTGGAGGCTGAGGGCCTGAAACCCGGCACACTCCAGCCACCGATCGAACTCGACGTGACCCGCCCAGAGCAGTGGCCGACGGGGCCCTTCGATGCCCTGTTCACGGCCAACACGGCCCACATCATGCCCTGGGCTGCCGTGAAACAGCTCCTGGCCCTCAGCGCCCGGCTGCTGAACGCCGATGCGCTGCTGCTGCTCTATGGCCCGTTCAGCGACAACGGCGTCCACACCAGCGCCAGCAACGCCGCCTTTGATGCCCATCTGCGCAGCCTCGATCCGGCCATGGGTGTGCGCGATGCCCGGCTGCTGGCTCTTGAAGCAGCAGCGGTGGGCCTCAGGCCGGCAGCCGACCTGAACCTGCCCGCCAACAACCGGATCCTGATCTTCCGGCGCTCCGGCCAGCCCATCGATCCCATCGATTCAGCCCCAGGGTCTTCGTAGCATTGGGGGTATGAGCCACAGCCGATGAACCCGCTGGCACCGTCCTGCCATCGCCCGGCAGCGGCCGGGCACCTGCTCCAGGGGGTCAGGCGGGTGGCCCTGCTCGGCATGCCCAACACCGGCAAGTCCACCCTGTTCAACTGCCTCACCGGTGGCGAGGCGCGGGTGGCCAACTGGCCGGGCCTCACCGTGGAGTTGTTGCGGGGCGCCCTGCCGAGCGATTGCCACGGCCGCCCCTACGAGCTGGTCGATCTGCCAGGCATTCACGATCTGCTGGGCAGCAGCGAAGACGAACTGGTCGTCAGGCGATTTCTGGAGCAGCACCCGCCGGACCTGGCGGTGGTGGTTGTCAATGCCAGCCAGGTGAACAGCCAGCTGCGCCTGGCCCTGGAGCTGCAGGCCACCGGCCTGCCGCTGTTGGTCGTCCTGAACATGGCTGATGAAGCCGAGCGCTTCGGCGTGGTGGTCGATCAGGCGCGGCTCAGCGAGGAACTGCAGCGGCCGGTGCTGGTGATCAGCGCCCGCCGCAACCAGGGAATCGCCGAGCTGCTCAGGTGGATCCATCAGGCCGATCAGATCCACCCTGCCGCCCCCATTGCCCTGACTCCTTCAGGGCTCGACCAGCGGCTGCTGGAGTTGAACGAGCGTTGCGTGCAGCTGCCGGAGGGCTTGTTCGATCAACTCAGCCATCGGATCGACCGGGTGCTGCTCAACCCCGGCGTGGGCATGGTGGCCTTCCTGGCCGTGATGCTGGCGATGTTCCAGCTGATCTATGCGATTGGCGTGCCGATCCAGGAGTTGATGGGACTGGGCTTCGACGCCATCCAGCGCAGCGCCCTGCTGCCGGCCCTGGCCGCGATCGGCCTGCCGGAGTTCCTGATCGGCTTGCTGAGCGATGGGCTGTGGCTGGGAATCACCACGGTGATCAGCTTCATGCCGATCATCTTTCTCTTCTACCTGATGATCGCCCTGATCGAAGATTCAGGCTATCTGGCCCGCTCCGCCTTCCTGATGGACGGTGTGATGCACTGGCTGGGCATGGACGGTCGCTCCTTCGTGCTGCAGATCATGGGCTTCGGCTGCAACGTGCCGGCGATCATGGGCACCCGGGTGATCCGCGATCGCTCCCAGCGATTGCTTGCGATGCTGGTGATTCCCTTCTCGCTCTGCCAGGCACGGCTGGCCGTGTTCGTGTTCATGGCCGGAGCCTTCTTCGCCAGGCCCTGGTGGGCCCCTGGCCTGGTGATTTTCGGCTTCTACAGCATGAGCTTCGTGGCGGCGATCCTCACGGCGCTGCTGTTCCGCCACCTGTACCCGAGTTCCGAAGCCTTTGTGCTGGAACTGCCGCCCTATCGCCTGCCGAGCCTGGCCACCATGCTGAAGAAGGCCAGCCTGGAAATGAAGAACTTCTTCGTCACCACCCGCCAGTTCATCATCGTGGGCGTGATCGCGATCTGGCTGCTCAATCATCTGCCGCTCGGGGTTGATCAGCTGGCCGGTCAGTCCTTTGCCGGCCAGATCGGCCTGCTGACCCAGCCCCTGCTCGGGCCGATCGGCATGAATCCCCAACTCACCGTTTCGCTGATCTTCGGCTTCATCGCCAAGGAAATCCTGCTCGGGGCGATGGCGGTGATCTACGCCACCTCCCAGGCCGATCTGGGGGCGGCGATGGTGGCTTCGATCACGCCACTGCAGGCCCTGAGCTTCATGATGTTCACCCTCCTCTACACCCCCTGCCTTTCCACCGTGGCGATTCAGCTCAAGGAATCGAAGAGCAAGGCCTTCACCTGGCTATCGGTGGGCTGGTCGCTGGCCCTGGCCTGGCTGCTGGCTTTCCTTCTCTATCAGGGTGGCCTGAAACTGGGGCTGGGCTGAGCTCGCTCAGTCGCTGATCGGCGCCACCTCCATCTGGATGCCATCCCGGCGGCGCAGCATGAACTCCAGCAGCCCCACCCGCACATGCAGGATGCCGCCGGGGAAACCTCGTCGCACCACCTGGAGCGTGATGCCCGGTTTCACTCCCATCGCCCGCAGGCGCTCCCGCAGGGAAGGATCGGCCGGAAGGCTGCCCAGCAAGACCATCGCGCCGATCGGGGCTTCAGCCAGAGACATCGACCCCTTCCGGTCCATGGATCTGACCCTAGGGCGGCCGATGGCTCGCTAGTTTCAGCAGTGCCGATGGGGCCATGGGCCGATGCGTTTCGTCCTCTGGGGCACCTACTGCGACGACGCCCTCACCAGGCGGGCCCCCTACCGCAGCGAGCATCTGGCCGGGTTGCAGCGCCAGAAGCAGGAGGGTGTGCTGATCACCCTCGGCCCCACCGAGGGCAGCACCCACGTGTTCGGCATCTACGAAGCCGATTCCCGTGAGCAGGTTGAAGCCCTTCTCCGCGACGACATCTACTGGCGCCAGGGGATCTGGACCGAGCTGAAGGTGTATCCCTGGATTCAGGCCTTCTGAGCGGGAGCAGGGCGGGGCCAGTCAGCCAGGGCCTGCCGCCACACCCACTCAGCCACCAGGGCAGGGCCATCTTCGCCGAGCACCTTGGCGTAGCCACCCATCTGGCCGATTCCACCGGCGGCGATCGTGGCGATCAGCTCCGGACCCTCGATGCCGTTGCGTTGCAGCGCCGCCAGTTTCAAGGTCTTGTTGCGGCGGAGGATGTTGCCGCCATGGATGTGGCAACCGGAGCAGTGGGCCTCGAAAAGCTGCTCACCACTGGCCCCATAGGCCGAGCTGGGCCAGCTCAACAGCAGAAAGAGAGCCAGCAGGAAGGCAGCGGCCAGCAGGCGCCTCCACCAGGGATGGGCAGAGGCTTCGGTCATTCGGCGCCAGCCCTGGCAAGCGAAGCGTGGTGGGGCTCACGACAACGGATCAGGGCGCCCATGGCCACCAAGCTCACTGATCGATCGGCAGACCAGCCTGCTTGGCCCTGAGATAGCGCTGGTAAAGATCGAGCGGCGAGCGGTAGCGCTGGGGAAGGCAGTCATGCAGGCGCTGCAGATTGTGCCAGCAATGGGTGCGCTCAATGCGCTCCTGGCTGCGATCATCAGCGACCAACCGCCGGAGGGCCTGGCAATAGGCGGAAAAACCTGCTTCCAGTTCTCCGATCGTGAGCGGTTTGGAATCGGCCATGGTCATTCGCTGCTGATCTCCATGGGCCTGCGTTGACCGTATAAAGGAACGTGCCTTGAAGGTGAGTGTATCGGCCCGTTCGGTCCGATCTCGTTTCATTTCTTCGCAGCCCTGGAGCAACCATGACCCCGCTGCGGCCGCTCGGCAGCCACGACATCGACGAGGTGATCGCCGTTTACCGCGACGCGGTGCTCAGCCAGGCTCCCCGGATCTACAGCCACGCCCAGGTGAAAGCCTGGGCAGAGCTGGCTGCGGGCCGTGCCAGCCTGCCGCTGGAACTGGCCCGTGGCATCGGGATGGTCAGCACCGGCGGCGTGGATCGAGACGGCAGCCCCTCCGGGCCGATCGAGGCCTTCGCCCTGCTTGATCCCGTCGATCGGATCTCACTGCTTTACTGCCGTGGGCGCTCCTGCCGGCAGGGGAGGGGGCGAGCCCTGCTGAAGGCCCTTGAAAGTGAGGCCCGCAGGGCCGGGGCGATCCGGCTCCGTACGGAGGCCAGTTTTCTCTCACGGCCGCTGTTCGAGCGGCTGGGCTGGCAGGTGGACGGGCTCGAGACCCTGCCGCTGGGCGGGGTGATCTTTCACCGCTTTCTGATGTCAAAGCCCCTGCTGCCCTGAAGCCAGCCCACCAGGCAGACTGACCACCCCCCCGCTGCTCCGATGGCCGAGAAGGACCTGCAGCGCTTTCTGACCAAGGTGGACCAGCTCAATGCCTTCGTGGCCCTGAGCCGCCGTGACCCCGGGCTCGGCGAGGCCCTGCGGAACTGCTCCGATCACGCCAGCGTCGTGGCCCTGGCCCGAAGGCATGGCTTCGAGATCGGCCGCCGCTGGGGCGAAGACCACCAGGATCAGCCGCTCGATCCAGGCTCGGGGCGGGGTCTGGAGGCCCCCCCGAAGCCGAACCCGAAGCCGAACCCGAAGCCGCCCAACCTGCTGGCGAGCCACTGCCCGGAACCGGGCCAGGAAGCCACCGAGTTGGTACTGGAGGCGCCCGGACTGCGGCTGGAGCGGATTCACTCCTGCAGCCACAGCGGGGACTGGCAGGAGCAGAGCGGTTCGGAATGGGTGCTGCTGCTCAGCGGCCGGGCGCAGGTGCAGTTCGCCGATGAGCCGCAGCCACGCCAGCTGGCCTGCGGAGACTGGCTGGTGATCGCCCCCGGCCGCCGCCACCGGGTGGTGGCTACCGATCCGTCACCTGGAACGCTCTGGCTGACGCTGACCTGGACGCCTTGAGGGCCTTGAGATCAGCCTGGCGCACCAGCCAGTAGCCGATCGAAAGACCCACCACCATCAGGGCCAGACCGAGGAGCAGCTCAGGCTTGTTCTCGGCACCCGGCGGCAGCACGATCACCTTCCGAGCCACGGCCGTGAGCGCCGTGATCAAGACCAGCTCGATCTGCACGACATGGCGCCGCAGATAGGCGGTGACGTTCTGAAGCACCTCCAGGGCGATCAGCAGGGTGAGGACGTCACCGAGAATGCGGATCATGTCATCACCCAGCCAGCCGGTGGCGGGGTTGCCGAATTCCCCGAGCACGGAGACAACCAACTGAACGGTTCCCGCCACGATCACCACACAGATCAGCAGGGAGAGAAGCTTGGCGAGCTGCCGCTCAAACCGTTCGACCATGCCGAGGAAGGCCTCGTCGGCGAACATCGCGCGAAAGCGGCTCATCAATTCTTGAAGGGGCTGAACTCGGGCTTGGCCGGGGTATCGCTGGGCGAGTTCTCGATCGCCGTGTTGCAGGTGACCGAACCATCCGCCGCCGTCACGCAGTCCACCGGCTTGATCCGGGTTGAAGGACCGACGTTGCTGCCGCGTTTGAGCAGGTAGCTCTCACTCTGGGCCCAGGCAGCCGGGGCACTCCAGGCTCCGGAAGCGAGCACCAGTGCCGTGGCCATCAAGGCCAGCCCCAGGCTTCCGGAACAGGGGCGAAATCGCAACAGCATCATGGCCGGGGCAGGGGCCCACCACTCTGCCTGCTCATCCCTGGGTTTGGCGCCCCTCCCGGATCTCGTTGAGCAGGGCATCAAGGTCGAGATCGAGCTGGGTGAGGGAATCCGGCTCGCTCTGCCAGAGGGCTTCGATCGCGCAGAGCCGCTCCGCCACACCCCTCAGCCCCTGCTCGTCGTGGAGGCGCCTGAGCTCTTCGAGCAGAACCGGCATCCGAATTGATTCGGCCCGCAACGCCCTGCGCAGGTCGGCCTGGGTGCGGCCGCTGTGACGCAACCACTCCTTCAGGAAAACCTGCAGCTCCTCAAGCTGATCGGGGCTCAACGTGACCATCAACGGGACGGAGGAAACCAGCGATCCAGCTTGCGCCTGGCCCGCAGTTTGATGTCCGGGGTCAGGTGGGTGCCGGCCATGCCCAGCAGGGCGGTGAGAGCCACCAGGTCGTCGCTGAAGCCCGCCACCGGGATGAAATCGGGGATCAGATCAAGCGGCAGAACCAGGTAGGTGAGCGCGGCGAGAACCGTGAACCTCACCTGAACCGGAGTGCTTCCATCCAGCAACAGCTCCAGACATTCGATCGCCGGCAGGGCGATGGCACGACCGGCGCGGCGCAGCAGACGCTGCAGCAGACCTTCGTCGACCACACTGCTTTGAAGGACCTCGGCTTCCAGCGTGGTGCCGTCATCAGAGGCGGCACTGGATGGGTCGGACGAAGCGTCGAAAGGGATGTCGGAGCTGGCCATGGTCGTTCCACAGCAATGAACCTGTTCATCATCCTCTGCCGATCCCAGGCGGACAAGTTCGGTTTCAGGAACAATCAGGATCGGAGATCTTCCCCTAGGCGATCTCTACAAGACCGCTCTGAAGGCCGATCTTGCGCATCTTGCGCAGGGCCCGCTGCACCACCAGCCGGCAGTATTCCCGGCTGCAGCCGAGCTGCTCGGCCACATCGACCAGGGTGCGCCACTGATGGTTCTGATCGAGGCCGAATCGCAGCAGAACCACGGACCGTTCCCTGGGGGAGAGCTGGGCCTGATCGAGCAGGACCCACACCATGTCAAGCCGCTCGGCCTGCTCAGCTCGCTCCAGCGGGGAAGCCTCGGCGCTGGGCAGCACGTTGAGCAGATCGGACGGATCCAGCAGGGCCTGGGCACCCCCCTGAAGGCTGACGGTTCCACTGCGCAGTTCGCATCCCTGCAGCGCCTCGATCTGCAGCACACTCAGCCCGAGCTGCGCCGCCAGCTGGGGAGTGGTGGCAGCCTGGCCATGGAACTGCAGCAGGGTGGCCCGGGCGGCCCGCAGCTGGGTGAGCTGCTCATTCACGTTGACCGGTATCCGGATCGTGCGGCTCTGGGTGGAGAGGGCGCGGTTGAGCCCCTGGCGGATCCACCAGTAGGCATAGGTGCTGAAGCGATTCCCCCGGGTGGGGTCGTACTTCTCGACGGCGCGGCACAGACCGAGCGTGCCCTCCTGGATCAGATCCAGCAGCTCAAGGCCCTTGCCCTGGTAGCGCTTCGACATGTTGACCACAAGCCGAAGATTGGCCACGATCATCTGATCCTTGGCCCGCTCGCCAAGGCGAATCAGGCGCTGATCCTGCTTTGAAAAGGTGGGAGCCGTCTCCAGACCATCGATCAGGCGATGACGCTCCTGTATGCCGATCATGGTCTGAACGGTTCGACCGAGGGTAAGTTCCTGGACCGGCGTAAGCAATGGATGGCGCCCAATAGAATTGAGATAGGCACTAAGAGGACTAAGCATCGGATATTTCTTCTGGTTCAAATTTATCCTAAAGCCCATAACTTTTTCAGAAACCGGAGAACCGAACCTCCAGGATTTATCTCCTGATTATCTCCCTTATTGAGATCTTCTCGCCGTCTTCTCTACAGAACCAGCTCATCCTTCGCCGCCGCTGCTTCCAACCAACTTCCAACCAACCGATCCAGCCTTCCGCCACGCTGTGGTGATGGTGGTGGACTCGCTACGGTCTGCGCAGCAACCCAGCCCAGGATTCCGCAGCGATGGCCCCCTTCCCCGCTCTCCCCCACCTGATCTCCCTGGGTTTCGTCTTCCCCACCGGCGTCCTGCCCAGTGCGGTGGTGGCCTACGTCCACTACCTGAGTTTCATGGTGTGCTTCGGCGCCCTGGTGCTCGAACGCCGGCTGATCAAGGCCGACCCGGCCAGGGGGGAGGCCATCCTGATGGTGATCACCGATGTGGTGTACGGCATCGCCGCCCTCGCGGTGCTGCTGAGCGGCATCCTGCGGGTGCTGCACTACGGCCAGGGCAGCGACTTCTACACCGAAAACCCCCTGTTCTGGTGGAAGGTTGGGGTGTATCTGGCCGTGGGGACCCTGTCGCTCTATCCCACGATCACCTACATCCTCTGGGCCATCCCCCTCCGCAAAGGGGAGCTGCCCGCGGTGAGCGAAGCCCTGGCCTCCCGGCTGCGCTGGGTGCTGAACATCGAGCTGGTCGGCTTCGCCACCATCCCCCTGCTGGCCAGCCTGATGGCGCGGGGTGTGGGACTGCCCGGCTGAGGGGTCGATCGTTGCCCAGTCATCCCGAGCCATCCCGACGCCAGGATTGGCGTTCCTTCGGGGTGCTGATCGCAGCCTGCTGGCCGCTGCTGTCGCTTGGTCTGCAGCCAGGCCAGGCCAGGGCTCAACCAACCTGCCCGCTGGCGGAAGCAAGCCGGCCCTGGGCGGAATCAGGCCCTGCTGAACCGATCACCGCAGCGGTGGAAACGCCAGGCGACTACCGCCATGTTCTCGCTCCCTCCGCCGCCGGCTGGCCGGTGCTGTCCCACTGGTGCGTCTGGGTGGAGCCCCAGAGCCTGGAGGGCCCCGCCGCCCGCTTCCAGCTGCTGTGGCTCCAGGCTGTCGAGGCTGCCCTCGGGCAGTGGCAGGAGCATCTGCCGCTGCAGCGGGTGGAGGATCCCCGCCGGGCCCAGGTGCTGATCCGCCGTGAGCGGCCGCCCCGGCAGCAGCTGCCCACCGGCCGCTCACGGGCCAGCCACGGCAGGGCCACTCTCAACCTGCGGATCACCGCACGGCTGGGGGTCTGGCGGCTGGAGCCCAGGGTGGAGGTGCTGATCAGCCCGCACCAACGCCGGGCGGCGATCGAGGCCACGGCGCTGCACGAGCTGGGGCATGCCTTCGGGCTCTGGGGCCACAGCCCCGACCCCGACGACGCGATGGCGGCGGTGCCCGGCGCCGATCCGGTGTTGCGGCTGAGTCCCCGCGACCTGGCCAGCCTGCGCTGGCTCTATGGCCAGCCGACGCGCTTCGGTGCCCCAGTGCCCTCAGCGCCCGTGCCCTGAACAATCAGGCTGCTCAGGCCGACCGCCGCGCGGCACCACGGCGGGTCGCCAGCACGTTGAGCACCTGGCGCCAGTCCACCCCATGGTGGGCCAGAGCCACCTGCAGATGAAAGATCAGATCAGCCGCCTCGCCGGCGATCGCAGCGGGATCGTCGTCCTTGCAGGCCATCACGAACTCGACGCTTTCCTCGCCGATCTTCTTGAGAATGGTGTTGTCACCCCCCGCCAGCAACCGGTTGGTGTAGCTGCCGGGCTCCGGCCGGCGCCGGCGGCCTTCGATCACCCGGGCCAGCTCGGTGCAGGCATCGGCCGGCGGCGGCAGGGCCGTGGCGCCGCCGGAGGTGGGAGCGGCGTCCGCTTCGTAGAAGCAGCTGCGGGCGCCGGTGTGGCAGGCCACATCACCGACCTGCTCGATGCTGAGCAGCAGCACATCGGCATCACAGTCGTAGCGGAGACCCCGGAGCCGCTGCCGATGGCCGCTGGTGGCGCCCTTGTGCCAGAGCTCCTGACGGGAACGGCTCCAGTAGTGCACCTCCCCTGTGGCCAGACTGCGCTCGATCGCCTCCCGGTTCATCCAGGCCACCATCAACACAGCCCCATCCAGCCAGTCCTGGGCGATGGCGGGAATCAGGCCGGCGGCATCGAAACCCAGGGAATCGATCAGCCCCGGGGGGGGCAAAGACCCAGCGGCGGGGCTGGGGAGCTGAAATGATTCCTCCAAGGCCTGCGCTGTGCGGCGGCTGCAATCCTCCCCCATCCAATGACGGCAGCGACCGCGGCGCCCTACAGCTGCTCCAAACGGTTCGGCGGCTACCCCTGTTGCCACCGGCAGTGGCGCCACCCTGGCCATTGCCGCTTCGTGCACGGCTACAGCCGCGAGTTCACCTGCTGGTTCCGGGCCCACCGGCTCGACGCCAACGGCTTCGTGGTGGACTTCTCCAGCCTGCGGCCGCTGGCGGAACAGCTGGCGGAGCAGTTCGATCACACCGTGCTCATCAATGCCGACGATCCCCTGCTGGCCCAGTGGCAGGCGCTGCACAACCTGGAAGCGCTGGATCTGCGGGTGATGGCGAATGTGGGGATGGAGGGCAGTGCCGCCTGGGTCTGGGAGCGGGCCAACCGGCTGCTTGCGGACCGCGATGGTGGCCGCAGCTGCTGCTGGAAGGTGGAAGCCCGCGAAAACGAGAAAAATGCCGCCTGCTTCGAGGCGCTGCCCGCCTGGTTCACCGCTGAGGGCCACTCCACCAGCCAGCCAGCCCTGTGAACCCGGAGCGCCTCGCCACCACCTGGGCGCTGTTCCAGGCCCTGCTGGTGGAAGCGATGCCATTCCTGCTGATCGGGGTGGCGATCTCGACGCTGGCCCGCTGGCTCAGCCCGGGCGGCTCCTGGGTGCGGAAGCTGCCGGCCCACCCCCTGCTCGGGCCCCTCACCGGTGCCGCCCTCGGCTTCGCCCTGCCGGCCTGTGAATGCGGCAACGTGCCGGTGGCGCGGCGGATGCTGGCGGGCGGCGCCCCCCTGGCCACGGCGATGGGCTTTCTGTTCGCCGCGCCGGTGCTGAATCCAATCGTGCTGGCCAGCACCTGGGCCGCCTTCCCCGACCAGCCCTGGCTGCTGGCGGCCCGTCCCCTCGGGGCCCTGCTGATCGCCCTGGTGCTGGCCACGCTGTTGCGCCAGCTGCCGGAGGCCGAGCTGCTCACCCCTGCCCTGCTGGAGGAAAGGCGGCTGAGCCAGCCGCTCAGCAGGGTGTCGTTGCTGGAGCGTCGCAGCGGCCTGATCGGTGCCGAAGCATCGCCGATGCCCCCCGCCCTGCCACCGCAGCGACTGCCACTGGCCGAACTGCTGGGCCACGGCAGCGCCGAGTTCCTCAATCTCGCCCTGCTGCTGGTGATGGGCTGCGCCATCGCCGCCCTGGTCCAGACCGTGGTGCCGCGAACCTGGCTGCTGGCGGTGGGGGGTGCCCCGACCCTGTCGATCCTCAGCCTGATGTTGCTGAGCCTGGTGGTTTCGGTGTGCTCGAGCGTGGATGCGTTCCTGGCCCTGGGGTTCGCCGCCCAGGTCACCCCTGGTGCCGTGCTGGCCTTCCTGCTGCTGGGACCCGTGATCGATTTCAAACTGGTCGGGTTGTTCGGCGTGCTGTTCCGACCCCGCGCCATCCTGTTCACAGCGGTGGCGGCCAGCCTGGTGGTGTTGCTGATCGGCCAATGGGTGAACCTGGTTTTGCTGTGATGCTGGTTTTGCTGTGAAGTGGGGGATGCTGTGAAAGCGGACGCACTCCTGCAGCCGATCAGCCTGGCGTTGTGGTCGGCGGTGCTGCTGCAAAGCGCCGCCAGTGGCCGACTCGACCTGCTGCTGCGCGCCGTTTTCCACCCGCTGGTCTGGGGCAGCGGCCTGGTGCTGCTGGCCCTGGCCGCCGTGGGGCTGGCAGCAAGCATCCGGAGCGATGCCAGGAGCGGTGCCTGGAGTGGAGCCCGCCTCACTTCAGGCCAGCGGACAGCCCTGCTGCTGGGCTGCGTCGCCGCGATCGCGGTGTTGTGGATTCCACCCCGTCCATCCTTTGCCGATCTGGCTGCCAACCGGGGCCGGGAGCTGCTGGAGGAACCGGGCCTGAGCTTTGTGGTGCCCCCCGGCCAGCGCAGCCTCACCGAGTGGGTGCGGCTGCTGCGCAGCGAGCCCGACCCGGGCCTCCACAGTGGCGATCCGGTGCGGATCAGCGGCTTCGTGCTGCCGGTGCCAGGCGATCGGCCCCAACTCGCCAGGTTGCTGGTGCGCTGCTGCCTGGTGGATGCCACGCCAGTGGGTCTGCCGGTGCTCTGGCCAGGCGATCGCCCCATTCCCCCAGCCGACCAGTGGCTGGAGATGACCGGTGTGATGACCAGCGAGCGCTTCGAGGGCCGGCAGCGCAGCGTGGTGAAGCCATCGCGATGGCGGCCCATCCCCCGTCCCCAGCGACCCCTCGAGCCATGAACGGCCTGTCGGTGGCACTGGCAGCAGGGCTGGGCCTGGCCCTGGCCCAGCAGCAGCTCCTACTCCAGCGTCCGCCGCGACTGCTGGAGCTGCGGCAGGCAGCCGCGAGTTCCGGACCGGCAGCCCTGAGGCTGCGCTTCAGCCGGCCCCTGGAACCGCAAAGCGTGGCAAGCCGTACCACCTTGAAGCCGGCCCTGCCCTTTGACATGCAGGGCAACGGCAACCCGCTGCTGCTGCTGCCGAAAGCCGGCGAGCGCATCCTGGCGCCCCTGCGCCTGCACCTGGGCGGCGAAGACGGGCGTGGGCTGGCTCTTGCGGGCGTCGAGCGCCACTGGGACCCTCGCCCCCACCTGCTGGCCGTGGTGCCGGTGGCGGGTGGGGAGCAGCTTCAGGTGCGCCAGCACGATGGCCGCTGGACGGCACTCACGCCGGTGTGGCCTTCGATTCCGGGGCTCCAGCCCCTGGGGGATGGCTCCGGTGTGGGTCTGGTCAGCCGTGACCAGCAGGGCAGCCACCTGGTGTGGCGGCTGGACCTGCATACCCGCAACCTGTCGCCCACGGCGGCCGGACTCGGACTGGTGGAGCGCCGAAAGCTGGAGCGGCTCGGCGATCAGCCGCTGCTGTTCGCCCACCTGAGCAGCAACCGGGCCGGCGACCTGCTGGTGCAGGCTTCGCCGCGCAGCGATGGGCAGGCCAGCACGGTGCTGTGGAAACGGGATGGCGGACGTCAGTCCCTGGAGCTGGAGGCGAGCGGTCCGATCGCCCTGCTCCCCCAGGGGGGCGAGCTGATCGTGCCGGAGAGCGAAGGACTCTCCCTGCGCGCCCTGCCGCCGCAGCCTGCCCGGCGGCAGGTGCTGCCGGGCAGCCGTGACCTGAGCAGCTTCTGCCCGGTGGCGGGGCGGGCCCTGCTGGTGCGCCACTGGCCGGATTTCCGCCGCTCCCTGGAGCTGGTGGAGCCGGGGCAGGCGCCGCGAACCCTCTGGCTGGGCAGCGCCGGGCTGGCCGCCAGCGCCTGCTCCCGCGGCGGCGAGCGGGTCTGGGCATTGCTGATCGAGGGGCTCCGTCAGCCCAGGCTGGTGCTGCTGGGGCTCGATCAGCGCGGCAGGGTGCTGCAACGGCGGGAGCTGACCGGCCTGGAACTGGAACCTGGCACCGACCTTCACTACGACCCCACCACCGACCGCCTGCTGCTGGCGGTGCGTTCCCGGCCAGAGGCCCAGGGCGCTGGAAGCGCCAGTGAGCCACAGCGTCAGCAGGCCCGGGCCGCCCTGATCGATGCCAGCAGCCTGGAGATCGACCTGCTGGAGCAACCGGTGCGGCAGGTGAGCTGGCTGGTAGCGGGCTGATTCAGTAACGACTAAAGTGCAGATTCGATTGTTGTTTGTCTGAGCCGCTTGGCGCTGGAGATCCTCTTCATCCTGGTGCTGATCGTCGCCAACGGCATCTTCTCCGGCTCCGAGATCGCTGTTGTCTCCGCCCGCAAGGTGCGGCTCCAGCAACTGGTCGAAAAGGGCAACAAGCCGGCCCGCCTGGCCTTGCGCCTGGCGGAATCCCCGAACGATTTTCTCTCCACGGTGCAGATCGGCATCACCCTGATCGGCGTGCTGAGCGGCGCTGTCGCCGGGGCGACGGTGGCCCAGCAGATCAGGCCGGTCTTCGATCGCATCGAGGCTCTGCGGCCCTACAGCGAAGGGTTGAGCGTGACCCTGGTGGTGGCCCTGGTCACCTACCTCTCCCTGGTGATCGGCGAGCTGGTGCCCAAGCGCATCGCCCTGGCCAATCCGGAGCAGATCGCCTGCCGCATCGCCCCCGCCATGCGGGCGCTCTCGCGGCTGAGCGCTCCGGCTGTGCACCTGCTCGGCGCCTCAACCGACATCCTGCTCAAGCTGCTCAACGTGGCCGCCAGCACCGAACCCGACATCACCGAAGAGGAGATCAAGGCCCTGATCCGCCAGGGCGCCGACACCGGTGTGTTCGAGGCCAGCGAGCACGACATGGTGCAGCGGGTGCTGCGCCTGGGAGATCGATCGATCAAGACGCTGATGACCCCCCGCACCGAGATCTTCTGGCTGGATCTGGAATCCTCCCTGGAGGAGAACCTCGCGGAAATCAAGGAATCGAACCATTCCCGTTTCCCGGTGGGCCGCGGCAGCCTCGATGCCTGCATCGGCATCGTGCGGGTGCGCAACCTGCTCACCGCCCAGCTGGGCAGCGAACCTCTGGATCTTGAGGCCCTCTGCCAGGAGCCGCTCTATGTGGCGGAATCAACCCCTTCGCTCACCGTGCTGGAGGAGTTCAAACGCACCGGCGTTCACGTCGCCCTGGTCACCGATGAATTCGGCGGGGTGGAAGGCATCGTTACCCTCAACGATCTGATGGAGGGGATCGTCGGGGATCTTCCCAATCTGGAAGATGAGGAGGACCCATCCTTTGTGAGCCGCGAAGATGGTTCCTGGCTGGTGGATGGCAGCCTCGACATCAACGAGTTCGATGATCGGATCGGCGCCAAGTTGCTCGGCTCAGACGAGCAACTCCCCTACCACAACATGGCTGGATTCGTGATTCATGCCCTGGAGCGCATTCCCAGATCCTCCGATCATTTCGAGTGGAAGGGCTATCGCTTCGAGGTGGTGGACATGGACAGCAAGCGGGTCGACAAGATCCTCGTGTCTCTATCTTCAAGCCCGACCCACGCTTGATCAGCCAGCCATTCAGGCATCGGCATGGGCACGGCGGCGCCACAGACGCCACACCTTCTCCAGCTCCAGGTAGAGGAAGAACACCAGGCTGAAACCAAGGCAGATGGCCAGGTCCTGGAGTGTCAGGGGCGTGGTGCCGAAGAAGTTCGAAAGCACGGGCACGTAGAGCAGGGCCATCTGCAGGACGGCGGTGAGCAGCACGGCACCGATCAGCCAGGGGTTGGAAACCGGGTTCACCTGCACCAGGGGCAGATCGCTGCGGGCGGCCAGGGCATGGCCCATCTGGGCCAGACAGAGCGTGGTGAACACCATCGTCTGCCAGGGGGCACCGGCTTTGACGGCATAGAGCATCAGCACGATCGTGATCGCCGCGAACACCACACCGACGCGCAGGATGTAGCTGCCGATTCCGCGCGCGAAGATCGACTCACCGGGTTCGGCCGGCGGGCGCTGCATCAGACCCTCCTCACCAGGCTCAAGGGCCAGCGCCAGGGCGGGAACACCATCGGTCACCAGGTTCATCCAGAGGATCTGGAGGGGCGAAAGGGGGACCCCCACCAGGCCGAGCAGGGGCGCCGAGGCGATCGTGATCAGCTCACCGACGTTGCTGCCGAGGATGTACTTCACGAAGCGGCGGATGTTGGCGTACACCAACCTCCCTTCCTCCACCGCGTTCACGATCGTGGCGAAGTTGTCATCGAGCAGCACCATGTCGGAGGCCTCCTTGCTCACCTCGGTGCCGGTGATGCCCATCGCCACGCCGATGTGGGCCTGCTTGAGCGCCGGGGCGTCGTTGACGCCGTCACCGGTCATCGCCACCACCTGGCCATTGGCCTGCAGGGCCTTGACGATCCGCAGCTTCTGCTCAGGCGGCACCCGGGCATAGATGCTGCAGTGGCTGACCACCTCCTGCAGCCGGGCATCGTCGTAGCTCTCCAGCTGCCGGCCCAGCACCACCTCAGCCTCGCCGGCAACCAGGCCGATGCCCTGGCCGATGGCGCGGGCTGTGAGGGGATGGTCGCCGGTGATCATCACCGGCCGGATCCCGGCCTCCCGGCAGCGGGCCACCGCCTGGGCCACTTCCGGACGGGCCGGATCGAGCTGGGCCATCAGCCCGAGCAGCACCAGATGGTCGAGCTCAAGCTCGGGGCTGTGGTGGTGGGGCGCGCAGGCGAAAGCCAGCACCCGCAGGCCGGAAGCGGCCAGATCGCGCGCCTGCTCCAACCACCACTGTTTCTGCGGATCAGACAGCGCACTCACACCGGAGCCTGAGATCCAGCGGTCGCAGCTGCCGATGATCACCTCCGGAGCACCCTTGCTGATCGCCAGGGAGCTGGAGCCGGCCGCCACCTCTCCAAGCGGTGCCTGGAGCGTGCCGTCTCTGTCCTGCACCCACACCGCCATCAGCTGGCGCTCGGAGCTGAAGGGAATTTCAGCGGTGCGCTCGTAGCGGCTGCGCAGGGCGAAGCCATCCAGCCTGGCCTTGCCGGCCGCCACCACCAGGGCACCTTCGGTGGGATCGCCAAGCACATCCCAGCTGCCGTCTTCCGCCTTCCTGAGCTCGGCATCGCTGCAGAGCACACCAGCGGAGAGCAGCAGATCCCTGGCGCCAGGGGCAATGCCTGCTGCGGCACCCTCCGGGACGGGGAGCTCGACAGCAGTGAAGGAGCCATGGGGGTCGTAGCCCTGGCCGCTCACGGCGATCGCTTGACTGCCGCAGCGCAGCTCCTCCACCACCTGGCGGTTCAAGGTGAGGGTGCCGGTCTTGTCGGTGCAGATCACCGTGACCGAGCCGAGGGCCTCCACGGCCGGCAGGCGGCGGATCAGAGCGGCCCGCTGCACCATGCGCTGGGTGCCGATCGCCAGGGTCACCGTGATCACAGCCGGCAGACCTTCCGGCACGATCGCCACGGCCATGCTGAGCGCCACCTCCAGCAGGCCCAGCAACGGCTGACCCAGCAGCCAGCCCCCCAGCACCACCACGGCCACCAGGGCCAGGGCCGACACCACCAGCACGCGGGCCAACCCATCGAGCCGTTCCTGCAACGGGGTGGATTCGCCGCCGGCTGTGTTGATCAGCTGGGCGATCTGGCCCAGTTCCGTGCCCATGCCGGTGGCCGTCACCAGCGCCGTACCCCGTCCCCGCACCACCTCGGTGCCCTGAAACAGACAGTTCTGCCGCTCAAGCACTGGCGTGGAGGCCTCCAGCACCAGTTCCGCCTTCTTGAACACCGCTTCCGCCTCGCCGGTGAGAGCCGCTTCCCGCAGGCCCAGCTCGGCCCCCTCCAGCAGGCGGGCATCGGCGGGGACCCGATCGCCCGCCTCAAGGCGGATCAGATCACCGGGCACCAGCTGCTCACTGGTCAGGCGCTCCCAGTGGCCGTCACGGCGCACCGTGACTAGGGGCTGGGCCATCTGCCGCAGGGCGAGCAGGGCTTGCTGGGCACGGCTTTCCTGGAGATAGCCCAGCAGGGCGTTCAACCCCACGATCAGCACAATGGCGATCGCATCCTTGGGGAACTTCTGCGCCTGGAAAGCGATGGCGGCCGACACGGCCGCCACGGCCAGCAGCATGATCAGCATCACGTTGCTGAGCTGATCCCAGAGGATGCGCAGGTTGCTCCGGCCCGCGGCCAGCTCCAGCCGGTTGAGCCCCACCCTGGCCAGCCGTGCCGCGGTCTGGGCGGTGCTCAATCCCCCCTCGCCGGCCTCCAGTTCCTGGAGGCATTGCTCGGGGGTGAGGCTGTGCCAGGCAGGCGCGACAGGACCGGTCAAGGGATCGCGGAACCGCTTGGCAACTCACCCTACGGTCGGGATTCTGGCTCTCCATACAAACTGGGCGATCGGTTGGCCGCAAACGGCCCTGGCGCGATGACATCCAGCCCCCTTCATCCCTTCTGGAGCCGCCTGCTGCTGTGGCGCCATCGCCTCTCGGTTCCCCAGTTCACCGTGGTCACCGGGTTGCTGGTAATCGCCCTGGGAACCGTGCTGCTGGCCTCCCCCCTCTGCTCCAGCGACGACGTCGGACTCTGGCAGGCCCTGTTCACGGTGACATCGGCGATCACGGTGACGGGTCTGTCGATCATCGACGTAGGCAAGGATCTCACCTTCTTCGGGCAGTTGACCCTGGCCGGATTGATCATCACCGGCGGGCTAGGCCTGATGGCGATCACCACCTTTCTGCAGGGTTTCGTGCAGGGTCGCGGCGGCCTGCGTCACCGACTCGACAAAGGCCGATCGCTCGATGAGTTCGGCGTCGGTGGCATCGGCCCGACCTTTCACCGCATCCTGATCACCGCCGGTTGCGTGATGGGGGTGGGCACGGTGATTCTGTATGTCTTCGGATTCACCGATATCAGCAACCACGGCGAGCGGCTGTGGGCGGCGATGTTTCATTGCATCAGCGCCTACAACAACGCCGGCTTCGGTCTCTGGAGCGACAACCTGGTCGGCTACCGGGCCAATCCGGTCGTCAATGGGGTGATCGCCAGCCTGATCGTCACCGGCGGCATCGGTTGGCGCGTCACCAACGATGTCTGGGAGAAGCGCTACAAGCTGCGCAAGCTCCACCGCCTCAGCCTGCACACGCGGCTGGTGCTGCGCAGCACTCTGGTGCTGATCGTGGTTGGCGCCCTGGGGCTGCTGTTCACCGAACAGTTCACGCCGGACGGGATCATGAACACCCTCTCCTTCTGGGACAAGCTGCAGGTCACTGTTTTCCAGTCGATCACCACCCGCACCGCCGGGTTCAACACGGTGCCGCTTTCAATCACCACCCTCTCGGATGCGGGCCTGCTGCTGATGATCGTGCTGATGTTCATCGGCGCCAGCCCCGGCGGCACCGGCGGCGGCATCAAAACCACCACCTTCGCGGTGCTGATGGGTGCCACCCGCTCCACCCTCGAAGGCCGCAAGGGGGTGATCATCCGCCGCCACGAAATCCCCGGCGACATCCTGCTCAAGGCGGTGGGGGTGGCCCTGGCCTCCGGTCTGTTCGTGATCCTGATGACCCTGCTGCTGGGCCTCGGTCCAACGGCGGGCGGGGAAAGCGCCCAAAGCTACAACTTCCTCGAGAAACTGTTCACCTGCATGTCGGCCTTCGGCACCGTCGGGCTGGATGTGGGCGTGACCGCCAATGTGAACCGCTGGGGCCAGCTGGTGCTGATGGTGGGCATGTTCGTGGGACGGCTGGGCATCATGCTGTTGCTCTCAGCCCTTTACGGCAGCAGACCCCAGTCGAGGGTCGGCTATCCCCGCGAAGAGGTGTTCATCTGATTCCTGGGGGCCGCCACCGCCAGGGCCACCAGAAAGCCCACCAGCTGAAAGATCACCACACAGGGCCCTGAGGGCAGATCGAAGCGGCCGGAGAGCAGCAGCCCCAGCACGGCGCAGATGGCCCCCAACGCCGCGGCCAGAACCACGTAGCCATCGAAGTGGCGGCTCACCAAGCGGGAGGCACAGGCCGGGATCACCACGAAGGCACTGATCAGCAGCACCCCCACCGCCTTGATCGAGATCGCCACCACCACCGCCAGCAGCACGATGAACAGCAACCGGTGCAGCGGCACCGCTACCCCACGGGCAATGGCGAGGGGTTCATCGAGGGTGAGCAGGATCTGGTCGCGGCGGGTGAGGCCGAGATAGGCCGCAGCGGTGAGCAGCAACCCCACGATCAGCCCCAGATCCAGCCAGGAGATGCCGAGGATGTCGCCGAACAGCAGCTGGTGGATGCCGCCCTTGTAGCTGCGTACGAAGCTGAGCGCCACCACGGCGATCGCCAGCGACGACGAGTAGATGATATTGAGCAGGGCATCGGTGGGAAGGCGGCTGTGCTCCACCAGCCGACTCACCACCAGGGCGAACAGCACCGCGAAGGGGATCAGCACCAGGGTGGGGTTGAAGCCCAGCAGGATGCCGAGCGTGATGCCGAGCAGGGCCGAATGGCCGAGCGCATCACTGAAGAAGGAGAGCTGGCGCAGGATCGCGAAGCTGCCCAGCAGGCCGCCCAGGGCCCCGGTGAGCAGGCCACCGATCAGGGCCCGCTGCATGAACGGCTGGGCCAGCAGCTCGCCGAGGGCCACGCCGTCGTTCATCGGTGGTGATGGTGATAGGGCACATAGCCACGGCCGTAGACCCGCTCCAGCTGGGCGGGGCTGAGGGCGTGATCAGGCGGGCCTGAACAACGCAGGCTGCGGTTCAGGCACAGCACGCCATCGCAGGTGCGTCGCACCATCTCCAGGTCGTGCGACACCTGCAGGATCGTCCAGCCCTCGCTGCGCCTCAGGTCGAACAGCAGGCCGTAGAACTGCTCCGCCGCCTGGCTGTCGAGGCCCGCCTGGGCTTCATCGAGCACCAGGAGGCGGCGCGGGCGCACCACACAGAACGACAGCAGCACGCGTTTGGTCTGGCCGCCGGAGAGTTCGCTGATCAGCTGATCGGCCAGATCACTGCAGCCGGTTTTGGCCAGCGCCTGGCGCACCGCCTGCCGCCGCCGCTCCGACCCGTGCCAGGGCAGCTGCAGCCCCGGCGGATCCCAGCCCAGGCCCACGAAATCGGCCACGCTCAACGGGCAGCGGTTGCGCACGGTGAAGGTCTGCGGCAGGTAAGCCAGCTGGGCCCGCACCGATGCGGGCAACTTGCCCTGGGGACCCATCGGACGGCCCAGCACCTGCACCTGGCCGCTCTGGTGCGGAAGGATGCCGAGCAGCGCCTGCACCAGGGTGCTCTTGCCGGCTCCGTTCGGACCGACCAGGGCGGTGTCGGACTCCGCAGCCAACGCGAAGCTCACGTTCTCCACGGCGGTGACCCCCTCGCGCCGCACCGTGAGGCCCCTGACTTCGAGAACCATTTCCGCCATCGCTTCAGCCTACCGAGCACAGGGGAAGCGCACCGCTGGGCGGAAGCCGCTCACGATCCGAAAGCCCCGACCAGATCATTGACATTGCGACGCATCTGGGCGGCGTAATAGCCGGGCTGATCAGCCTCGGCGGGGCCGGTTTCCAGGGGGTCGAACACACTCACCCGCACCCCGAGATCGGCAGCGAGGGCGTTGAAGGAACGGCTGCCTTCCTGGGGCTCGGAGAGCAACGCCTTGAGGTCGGATTGCTTCACCTGTCTGGCCACCCGCTGCAGATTGGCCGGGCTGGGATTTTCTTCAGGGGCTTCCACCACGAAGGAGGCACTCAGCTTGTAGCGGTCGGCGAAATAGGGGGCGAAATCATGGAAGGCCACGAAGGTTTTGCCCGCAAACGGCTTCAAGAGGGCCGCCAGCTCGGCATCGAGGGCCCGCAGCTGGGCGCTGAAACTGGCGGCATTGGCGGTGAACTGCTCCTTGCAGGCGGGCTTGGCGGCGATCAGTCCATCGCGGATGGTTTCCACCTGCTGAACGGCCCGCAACGGATCGAGCCAGATGTGCGGATTGATCGGGCCATGGTCATGGCCGTGGTCATGGCCGCTTTCGGGCTTCTGCTCAGGGTTCGCCAGGGTGGCGATCCCGGCGCTGGAATCGATCACCTTGAGCTTGGCGTTACCGGCGCCACTGATCAGCTTGTCGAGAAACTCCTCGAGGCCAAGGCCGTTCTTGACGAGCACCGATGCGTTCTGCAACCGCACCAGATCACTGGGTGTGGCCTGGAAATCGTGGGGCCCCACGTTGGCGGGAATCAGGGCCTGCACCGTGGCGCAATCTCCGGCCACCGCCCTGGTGAACTCGGTGATCGGCAGAAAGGTGGTGACCACCTGCAGCTCCAGGGCGGAACTGGTGGCCGGCCCCTGGCCGACACGAGTGCAGGAGGCCAGCAGGGCGGCTGCGGTCAGCACCGCCATGGGGCGCAGGACGATTCGCATGGGGAAAGCGAGCGGTGACAGGTGAGGCGCCGGGAAAACGGCAGATCCAGTTGAGAATGATACTCATTCAATTCCATTGGTCCTGTTGCCCTTTCGGTTCGGATCGGCTCAATGGGCTGCGACGGCGCTCCATAGGATCAGCAGTGAATCGCTGTCGTCCTGGCCATGGCTTCCGAGGCAGCCGTTTCCGTTATGAATGCCAGTCCGCTCAACGCCAGCCCGCTGAACGCCAGACAGAGCCACCTGCTCGATCAGCTGCAGGCGGCCGGCCATGAGCTCTCCGGCCAGGACCTACACGCCCGGCTGCGGAGCACCCCCCACTGCATGGGTCTGGCCACGGTCTACCGCCACCTGCGCCAGCTGCAGCAGCGCGGCCTGGTGCGCTGCCGCCACCTGCCCAGCGGCGAGGCGCTCTACGCCCCCACCGAACGGGACGAGCACCATCTCACCTGCGTCGACTGTGGCCGCACCCTGCCCCTGCGGGCCTGTCCCATGCACGACGTGCATCTGCAACCCCAGCAGCTGGAAAGTTTCCGGCTGCTCTTCCACACCCTGGAATTCTTCGGGATCTGCGCCAGCTGCCAGGAGCGGCAGGACGTGCCCTGAACGCCGGGGCCCGGATCAGCGCTGCTCCCCCCACATCCTCAGGAGGTTGCTGTAGCTGCGGCTGAGCAGATCGAAGGCCTCCCCTTTCCCCTGCTGGCTGAACAGCAGCCGCCGGGCCGTGTCGAGTTCGAACAGCAGCTCCCGCTGCTCGGCGCAGCGGATCCGGCTCTGGATCCAGCCCACACACACCAGCCGCTCCCCCCCCGTCACGGGCTCCACCCGGTGCAGAAGGGTGCTGGGGTAGACGATCACGTCGCCGGCGCCGAGGCGAACCGCCTCCTCGCCGTGGGGGAACTCCAGCACCAGGGCGCCGCCCGCGTAGGTGGCCGGCTCCGAGAGAAACAGGGTGAAGGAGAGATCGGAGCGGCCATCGGCCATGAAGGCGTTGTCGACATGGCGGCCGTAGCCTTCCCCCACCCCTGAGCGGCTGAAGAGCAGGCCATGGATCCGGCTCGGCAACGCCGCCGAATTCAGCAGTGGGTGGCCCCCCAAGGCCTGGCGCACCTGGAGCGCCAGCTGCCTGTGCAGGCTGGAGCCCCGCTCCAGCTGGTGGTTGTGCTTGACCGCCCGGGCATGCCAGCCGGCCGTCTGGTGGCCTGGACGCCAGTCCACCCCAGGCTCCAGAAGGCGATCTCGCCAGGCAGCGATCTGCTCAGGCGGGAGCAGCGATTCGATCTGGAAACGCATCAGGCCGGCTCCATCCTTGTTCTGCACCGGTCGATGATCGGGTTACTGGTGCGCTGATCGAATCCGGAACAACCAGCAGCATGGAGTCCGTAACCAATGACACCGGTCCTTGTGCCAATGGTGAGACCTTCATGCTGGCCGCGATCCACAATCGGCCTCATTCGCATTCGATCCACGATGCAGCGCTCCAGTGTCGCCCTGTTTCTTGCCGCCACCGGTCTGATTGCCGGGATGACCGGCTGTGGCAAGCCTCCTGAATCCAGCGAACCGCAATCGCCGGCGGCCGAGCAATCCGAGCCTGATCACGCCGATGACCAGAAGGACAAGGAGGACCGCGACGACAAGAAAGGCGGTCAAGACCAGACTTGATTAGGTAGCTGGCTCCGCACTCCTCAAGAAGCGTTCCGGCCGAGCGCCGCAGCTGCAGATGGCATGAACCACTCGCTCAGTCATCGTTGCCAAGTTGAAGCGCCGGTTGAAGCGGTAATTGAAGGC
>NZ_JAHLYV010000032.1:0-33407 GCF_025128115.1 Synechococcus sp. CS-1326
CTGAGGATCCTGAATTCGAAACCTTCTACACGAAGAACATTCTTCTGAATGAAGGTCTGCGTGCCTGGATGGCACCGGCTGACCAGCCGCATGAAAACTTCGTCTTCCCTGAGGAGGTCCTGCCCCGTGGTAACGCTCTCTAGTCCTTCCCTTGTTGCCGTTGGTGGCAAGGACCTCGACTCCACCGGATATGCCTGGTGGGCCGGCAATGCCCGCCTGATCAACCTGTCCGGCCGTCTGCTCGGGGCCCACGTGGCTCACGCCGGCCTGATGGTGTTCTGGGCCGGGGCCATGATGTTGTTCGAAGTGAGTCACTTCAGCTTCGACAAGCCGATGTATGAGCAGGGTCTGATCCTGTTTCCGCACGTGGCAACCCTCGGCTACGGCGTCGGTCCCGGTGGTGAAGTCACCAGTCTCTATCCCTTCTTCGTCGTCGGTGTTCTGCACCTGATCAGCTCAGCAGTGCTGGGCGTCGGTGGCCTCTATCACGCCCTGCGCGGCCCGGAGATCCTGGAGAACTACTCCTCGTTCTTCTCCCAGGATTGGCGTGACAAGAACCAGATGACCAACATCATTGGCTATCACCTCATCCTGCTTGGAGTGGGTGCCCTGCTCCTGGTGTTCAAGGCCATGTTCTTCGGTGGCGTCTACGACACCTGGGCTCCAGGTGGTGGCGACGTGCGATTGATCACCAATCCAACTCTCAGTCCGGCGGTGATCTTCGGCTACCTGACAGCAGCTCCCTTTGGTGGAGAAGGCTGGATCATCGGCGTGAACTCGATGGAAGACATCATCGGTGGTCACATCTGGGTGGGCCTGATCTGCATCTTTGGAGGCATCTGGCACGTGATCACCAAGCCATTCGGCTGGGTGCGCCGTGCCTTCATCTGGAACGGTGAGGCCTACCTGAGCTACAGCCTGGGTGCCCTGAGCCTGATGAGCTTCATCGCCAGCACCTATATCTGGTTCAACAACACCGCTTACCCCTCCGAGTTCTACGGCCCCACCAATGCCGAGTCCTCGCAGGCCCAGAGCTTCACCTTCCTGGTGCGTGACCAGCGCCTTGGTGCCAACATCGGTTCGGCCATGGGCCCAACCGGCCTGGGTAAATACCTGATGCGCTCCCCAACCGGCGAAATCATCTTCGGCGGTGAAACCATGCGCTTCTGGGATTTCCGTGGTCCCTGGCTCGAGCCCCTGCGAGGCCCCAACGGCCTGAGCCTCGACAAGCTCCAGAACGATATTCAGCCCTGGCAGGTGCGCCGGGCCGCTGAATACATGACCCACGCCCCGAATGCTTCCCTCAACTCCGTGGGCGGCATCATCACCGAACCCAACTCGGTGAACTTCGTGAACGTGCGTCAGTGGCTCTCCGCCACTCAGTTCGTGCTCGCCTTCTTCTTCCTGGTGGGCCACCTCTGGCACGCCGGTCGCGCCCGCGCAGCCGCCGCCGGTTTCGAGAAGGGCATTGATCGCAAGGCAGAACCGACCCTGGCCATGCCCGATCTCGACTGAGTTTCCCCGACTCAACCGAGCATCCACGCAATCCAGCTTCAGCCACAAGCTGATCCATCTGGAGATCTTCCTGAACCCCTGCCTCCGCAGGGGTTTTTTCATGGTCGACACATCTGGTCAGACCTGAGCGCCAGGCAGATGAACTCTGGTTGTTCCTTCAACGCTCACCCTGGCTACGGTCCAGCTGAGGTGATGGGGAGATCAGCGCAGCTGGCCATCCACACCACCCGGCCATACCCCTCAACCAGACCAGCACCCATGACGACCCCCTGCTCCAGCGGCCATGTTCAGAAACGCTCGCTGGGATGGCTGGCCACACTCTCCCTTCTGGTGCTCCCAACTCTGAGCGCACCGTTGCAGGGGCAGGCCAAGACGGAAACCCTGACTTTTCCCAGCAGCGGCGTGATCTGCGACTCGGCAGTGCGGATCTGCTACGACAGCGACGGCGCCTCCCTGCCGCTGACCCGTCGCCATTTCGACCGGCGGGCCGAGCAGAACCTGAAGCGGCTGCTCTCCGGGAGGACGATTCCCAGGGAGTTCCAGTTCAGTGGTGGAGAAGTGTGTGATGTTCAGCGCCAGCTCTGCTGGGACAATGGCTGGAAGAAAACAAATGTGAGCAATCGCCTGAGCCGTCAGCTGTTCGGCAGCGTCAGACGCTCAGACGATCCATGGGCAAACAACAACTCCAACAACAACGCCAACAACAACTGGGGTAACAACTGGGGTAACAACTCAAACAACAATTCAACCAACAATTGGAACAACAACTCAACGAACAACTGGAATCAGAACCAGCAGGCAAATTCTTGTGAACTCTCCCAGTCCGGGCGGAGCGTCTTCAATGGCAGCTGCGATCTGAGGCAGCGAAGCACAGCCAATGGAACGGCCTATTCCGTTGAGCTGCAGAACGGCCGGCAGTTCGCCTTCTACAACAGGCAGGGAGAGCTGGTGCTTCGAGACGGAACGGGAACATGGCCCGTCCGCACCGCAAGGCGCGGCAACGAAGTGCTCTTCAGCTGGGGCAACCAACGACTGATCACCCGTGTTAACGATCAACAGGTGAACCCGACAAACCTTTCTCCCAGCCTGAATCCCACCAACCAGTTCCTGCAGGGTCTGTTCAACAACCTGTTCCGCTGATTGGAGCGTCTGGCTGCAACCAACGTCGCAGCAAGGGGAGGCTCAGGCCGATCACATTGCTGAAACATCCCTCGATCCGCTCCACCAGCAGGCCGCCGCGGCCCTCAAGGGCAAAGCCACCGGCACACTGCAACGGTTCGCCGGTGTCGACGTAGGCCTGGATCTCCGCGTCCGTCAGGGCGGCAAACAGAACCCGGGTGGTCACGGTGGCGAGCAGGGGAGACGCCACGCCGACCTCAGCCGGGAGCAGGCAATGGCCGGTGTGGAGCTCCCCCCACCGACCCGCCATCCGCCGCCAGCGCCGGCTCGCCTCAGGCGCATCACCAGGCTTGCCGAACACCTCTCCTTCAAAAACCAGCACCGAATCGCAGCCCAGCACCGCTGGCCCCAGCTCAGATCCCACGGTCGCCGCGGCCCGCACGGCCTCGGCCTTGGCCAGGGCCAGCCGCTGCACCAACCACTCGGCTCCCAGCGGCCCGGCCGCCGCCGTGATCGCACGCTCATCGACACCACTCACCTGAGAGCGATGGGGGATGGCGGCCTGCTCAAGGAGGCGCCGCCGCGCCGGCGAGGCGGAGGCAAGCAGCAACGACGTCATCCCGGTGGCCCAACGGCCCCCATCCTGCGTCGCGATGACGGCCAGCCATCCGGGAGAATCACGGCTATGGACCCCGTTGCCTGCCCCAACCCGGGGCGCTCGTTCAGCCGCGCCGCCAGTGCCCTGCGCTGCCTGCCGTTTCGCAGGGCCTTCTACGCGCTGGTGGGGGGGGAAGCGATCAGCAGCGGGGCCCTCTGCGATCGCTCCGACTGGTCCGTCTTCTGCTTTCTGCCGATGGGCCCGCAGCGGGCCGAGGATCATTTCATCTGGCTGATCCGGCTCGGGGTGCTGCGCCGTGAGGTGGACGGCCAGGGGCTGACCGATCGGGTGCGGTTGACGCCGATGGGACGCCAGTTGTTGGCAGGTTTCCCGGGCGAGATTCCACGGGCGGGGCTGGCCGAGCGGATTCACCAGAACCTGCGCCGCCACCGGCCCCGCCTGTGAGCAGCGCGCCTCTGGACCCGCTCCCGGCCCTGATGGTGCTCGGCACCAGCAGCGGGGCCGGCAAGTCGCTGATGACGGCAGCCCTCTGTCGGGTGTTGCGGCGGCGCGGAGAGCGTCCGCTGCCGTTCAAGGGGCAGAACATGAGTCTCAATGCCTGGGTGGACGAGGGGAACGGCGAAATGGCCTACAGCCAGGCCCTGCAGGCCTGGGCGGCCGGACTGGAGCCGGAGGTGGCGATGAACCCGGTTCTGCTCAAACCCCAGGGCGACAGCACCAGTGAGGTGATCCACCTGGGCCGCTCAGTGGGGATTGCCCGCGCCGAGCACTACTACCGCGACTGGTTCCGGCCCGGCTGGGCGGCGATCCGCACAGGGCTGAGCAGCCTGCAGGCCTCCCATCCCGGCGGACGGCTGATTCTGGAGGGGGCGGGCAGCCCGGTGGAGGTGAACCTGCAGAGCCGCGATCTCACCAACCTGCGCCTCGCCCAGTACCTCCGAGCCCGCTGCCTGCTGGTGGCGGACATCGAGCGCGGCGGGGTGTTTGCCCAGGTCGTCGGCACCCTGGCCCTGCTGCGACCGGTGGAGCGGCCCCTGATCCGGGGCATCCTGATCAACCGCTTCCGCGGCCGGCGGGAGCTGTTCGATGCGGGGCGCGTCTGGCTGGAGCAACGGACGGGGATTCCGGTGCTGGGGGTGATGCCCTGGCTCGATGAGCTGTTCCCGCCGGAGGATTCACTCGATCTGCTCGAGCGGCGGGCCCGCAAACCCGATGCCGAGCTGGAGATCGCCGTGCTGCGGCTGCCCTCGATCAGCAACTTCTCCGACTTCGATCCACTTGAGGCCGAACCGAGCGTGCGGCTGCGCTGGGTGCGCCCCGGCGAGGCGCTCGGCCAACCGGCCGCCGTGATCCTGCCTGGCAGCAAGCAGACCCTGCGGGACCTGGCAGCGCTCCAGGCCAGCCCGATGGCCGGGGAGCTGCAGGCCTTCGTGGCCGGCGGCGGCCATCTGTTCGGCATCTGCGGCGGACTGCAGATGCTGGGCCGAGCGCTCGAGGATCCCGATGGTCTGGAAGGCGGCGGCATGGTCGGCTCCATGCGGGGCCTGGGGTTGTTGCCACTGCTCACCCGCTTCGGCTCCGTCAAGGCCCTGCGCCGGCGCAGCAGCCAGGCGCTCTGGCCACCGCCCGGAGGCCAGGATCTGGAAGGGTTCGAACTGCACCGGGGGCGCTCCCACTGCCTGGCGCCCCAGCACTGCCATCCGCTCGGCTCCGAGCGTGAGCTGGGCTGGTGGCAGCAGCTTGAGCCGGGTGGTTCAGTGGCCGGCACCTACCTGCATGGTGTGTTCGAGAACGGCCCCTGGCGGCGGCGCTGGCTGAACCAGCTGCGCCGCCAGCGGAACCTCCCCGACCTGGGGGAGGCCCAGCCCCACCACAGCCGCCAGCGGGACGCCCTGCTCGATCGCCTCGCCGATGCCTTCGAGGCCCACGTCAACCTTGAGCCGCTGCTGCACTGAACACTGCTTCAGACTGACCCAGACACAGCCGTGATTCCATGGCCCCTCCCCTGGTCAGGATCAGCTGGCCGAATGGCAGCACCAGCCTGGAGCCGGCCGGCACCGCCTGGTTGTCTGCAGCGGCCAGCGGCAACCTGCTGATTCCCACCGGCTGCCTGGGCGGCAGCTGCGGCGCCTGCGAGATCGAGGTGAACGGCCAGGTTGTGCGCGCCTGCATCGCCTCCGTTCCGCCGGCCCACAGCGGCGAGCTCAGGGTGGAACTGGCCAGTGATCCCTATTGGTGAACGACAAAGCTCTGGCTTGCCTCACATTGGCTGAGCATCCACCACACTGACGAAATCGTTGGGTAATCGTTGATGTCAGCCCGCCCTGCCACCATCCACAGCGCTCTCATTTTGGGCAGCACCAGCCTGGTGGCCATGGCGATTTGCAGGGAGCTGCTCCGGCGCGGCTGTCTTCGCTTTCACTTGGTCGCCCGCAACGGAGAGACCAACCGTGTGCTTGCCGACGAATTGATGCAAAGCCAGGGAGTCCAGGTTTCACTGCAGTCTCTTGATCTCTGGGCAGCTGCCAAGGGGCAGCCCACGGCCCAGCCACCCCTGGAGGAATCCTTCGACCTCTATCTGATCACCGCCGGCTCCCTCGGCGATGCGGAGCGCGCGCGCCATGATCCCTCCGAGGCCCTGGCGATCACCGCGGCCAACTACAGCGGCCTGTTGCCCTGGCTCACTGTGATCGCCACGGCCGAGCGACTCGAGCGGCCCGGTCGCCTGTGGGTCTTCTCTTCGGTGGCCGCCGATCGCGGTCGCCCCTCCAACTACCACTACGGCGCCGCCAAGGCCGCGCTCACCACTTATTGCGAGGGGCTGCTGCTGCGCTGCCACGGCAAACCGTTCGCGGTGCGGATCCTCAAGGCCGGGTTCATGGCCACGCCCATGACCGTGGGCAAGGCGCCGCCGGCCCTCTGCGCCAGTCCGGAGCTAGTGGCCCGTGCCCTGCTGCGCCGACCGGACCGGCGCGGCATGGAATACATCCCCTGGTGGTGGTCGGCGATCATGCTGCTGGTGCGCCTGCTCCCTCCGGCCCTGGCCCGCAAACTGTGACCCTCTCCCCTCCTTCCACGGAACGGCAGTGCCTCACCGGCTGGGGCCGTACCCAGCCGGCCCACGCGAGGGTGCTTGCCCCCCAGAACACAAACGAGCTCTGCGCGCTGATCCGCCAGGCCGCCCCTGCCAGCCTGATCCCTCGGGGTCTGGGCCGCTCCTATGGCGATGCCGCCCAGCTAGATGGGGCCGCCGTGATCGACCTGGGGTCCTTCGATTCCGTGGCGCTCGATGCCCCTGCCGCCAGAGTCACTGCCGGAGCAGGCCTGAGCCTGAGCGACATCCTGCGGGTGATCGTGCCCGCCGGGTTCTTCCTTCCCGTTACCCCCGGCACCCGCAACGTCACCCTCGGCGGCGCCATCGCCGCCGATGTGCATGGCAAGAACCACCATGGCGAGGGCAGCTTCGCCCGTCACGTACACAACCTCCAGCTGGTGGATGGCGGTGGAGAGCTCCGCGAGCTCACACCTACCGGCGACCCCTCCACAGCGGCCGCCTTCTGGGCCACCGCCGGCGGCATGGGCCTCACCGGCGTGATCACCGAGGCGAGTTTCAGCCTGATCCCGATCGAAACCGCCCTGATCAGCGTCGACACCGACCGCCACCGCGATCTCGACGGCCTGATGGCCGCCATGGTGGAGGGCGATGCCCACTACCGCTACAGCGTGGCCTGGGTCGACAGCCTCCATCCAGCCGGTCGGGGCGTGCTCACCCGGGGCGATCACGCCAGCCGGGAAGGGCTCCGAGCTGCCGGCGGCTCTGTGGCCGGCTGCCGTCCGGAGGCACCGCTGGCCTATGACCCGAAGGCCCTGGCAGCCGCCCCGCCCTTTCTCCCAGGCGGTCTGCTCAACGGGTTCACGGTGCGGGCCTTCAACGAGGCCTGGTACCGCAAGGCGCCGAAGCATCGTGTTGGTGAACTGCAGGCGATCGCCCCCTTCTTCCACCCCCTTGATGGGGTGAGCGACTGGAACCGCATCTACGGGCCGGCAGGCTTTCTCCAGTACCAGTTCGCCGTACCCGATACGGCGGCAGAGCTGGTGCCCCTCACCCTTGCCGCACTTCGCAAGGTGGGAGCACCCAGCTTTCTCACGGTGCTCAAGCGCTTCGGGCCCGGCACCCCTGGGCCCCTTTCCTTTCCACAACCCGGCTGGACCCTGGCAGCCGACGTACCAGCCGCCGTGCGGGGACTGCGGGAAGCCCTCGATGCTCTCGATGAGCAGGTGGCGGCGGCCGGCGGCAGGCTTTACCTGGCCAAGGATTCCAGGCAGTCGGCCAGCATGCTGCAGCGGAGCTACCCGCGGCTGGCCGAGTGGCAGCAGCAGCGCGATCGGCTCGATCCCCGCCATGTCTTCTGTTCCGACCTGGCCCGCAGGCTCGCAATCGCTTAGGTTTTGCCCGGTTGGCTCCATGACCCTGGTTCCTCCACCCACGTTTCCGCTCCTGGCGGCCTGTCGCCCCAGGCAGTGGACCAAGAACCTGCTGGTGTTCGCGGGGGCCCTCTTCGCCTTCCAGATGCAGCCGCACGTTTGGCTGGGAGCCGCCGTGGGCTTTGTGGCCTTCTGTGCCATCTCGAGCGCGATCTACCTGCTCAACGACGTGCTGGATAGGGAAGCCGACCGGGCCCATCCCAGCAAACGGCATCGTCCGATCGCCGCTGGCCTGATCGGAGTGCCCCTCTCACTGGCCACGGCCATTTTGCTGGCGGTTCTCAGCCTGGGCCTGGGAGCCGCCTTGGCGCCAGGTCTGGCCGGGGTGCTGCTCCTCTACGGGCTGATCCAGGTGGGGTACTGCCTTCAGTTCAAGCGAGCCCCCCTGCTGGATCTGTTCTGCATCGCTGCCGGCTTCCTGCTGCGAGCCGTAGCAGGTGTTGTAGCTGCAGGGCTGGGCTTCTCCCCCTGGTTTCTGCTCACCGTGGGCCTTCTGGCCCTGTTTCTGGCGGTGGAGAAACGCAAGGCGGAGCTTCGCCTCTGTCTCGATCGCGGTGTGATCACCCGCAAGGTGCTCGAGCGATATTCGATGCCCCTGCTGCAGCGCCTCGAGAACATCGTCTCCACGAGCGCCTTCATGTCATACGCCCTCTGGGCTGCCGGTCCTTCGCTCAACGGGGCCCCCACCAGCTGGATGCTGCTTTCGGTGCCGTTCGTGCTGGTGGGGATCTTCCGCTACCAACTGCTGAGTGACCCGGAGGAGGCCGAGCGCCGTGTGGCCCTGCATCCGGAGCGTTCCAGCGAGAAGCCGGAGGAGATCCTGCTGGGGGATCGGGGGGTGCAGCTGACCCTGCTGACCTGGCTGCTCACCGTGGCCGGTGTGGGCATCGCGCATCGGCTCGACATTCTTCCCGCCTGAGGCCATGAAGATCTTTCTACCCGGCGGCGCCGGCCTCGTGGGTCTCAACTTGATCGCACTGCTGCAACAGGACCATCCAGGCTGGGACTTGCTCGTGGTGGACAAGAAGGAGGCCGCCATTGCCGTGGGGCGGAAGTTGTTTCCGCGGGTGATCTTCCTGCAGGAGGATCTCTGCGAAACCTCCGGGGTGCAATGGCCCGCACTGCTGGCAGGATCGGATGCCTGCGTGATGCTGCAGGCCGAGATCGGCAACACCGACCCCAGCACCTTCGACCGCAACAACATCGCCACCACCAAAGTGGTACTGGCGGAGCTGCGCCATGCCGGAGTGCCCCGGCTCGTTCATATCAGCAGCTCCGTGGTCAATTCGGTGGCGACCGATCTCTACACCACCACCAAGCGCCAGCAGGAGCAGCTCGTGCGGGAGCACTGGCCGGGGGTGGTGGTGCTGCGGCCCACCCTGATGTTCGGCTGGTTCGACCGCAAGCATCTGGGCTGGCTGGCCCGCTTCCTGCGCAAGAGCCCCGTCTTCCCGATTCCAGGTTCTGGCCGTTTCATCCGCCAACCTCTCTACGTGCAGGATTTCTGCCGGATCATCGAAAGCTGTCTGCTGCAGCCCCAGCTCCGTGGCGTCTATGACATCACCGGTCTTGAGCAGGTGAGCTATACCAGTCTGATGCGCCAGCTGCGCGCTGCCGTGGATTCTCACAGCAGGTTCGTGCATCTGCCGATTGGGCTATTCGGACTGTTACTCCAGATCTGGGCCCTGCTCACCCATCAGCCCGCCTTCACGAACTCGCAGCTCAGGGCTCTGACGGCCGGTGATCGGTTCGAGGTGATCGACTGGCCGACCATCTTCCAGGTCGCGCCCACACCCCTGGCGGAGGCCATCCGCCTCACCTATACAGACTCCCGCTTCCGGGACGTGGAGATCCCCTACTGATGGCCTCAACCCCTGCGCGCCTGCCCAGCATCGCCGTGATCGGCGCTGGCCCGATGGGCCTGGCGGTGGCCTATGAGCTTGCCCGCCTGGGGCATCCCCCAACGCTCTTCGAGGCCGATGACCGCATCGGTGGCATGGCGGCCTGCTTCGATTTCGAAGGGATCCGGCTGGAGCGTTACTACCACTTCCACTGCCTGAGCGATCACGACTTCTTCACGTTGCTGGAGGAACTGAATCTGAAGCAGGAGATGGCCTGGCGCCAGACCTCCATGGGCTTCTTCTGCAACGACAGGTTGTATCCCTGGGGGTCTGTCGGGGCGGTTCTGGCCTTTCCCCGTCTGCCCCTGCTCACCAAGATCCGCTATCTGCTCCATGCCGCCCGCTGCCTCACCATCCACGACTGGCATCGCCTGGATCGGATCCCTGCCACCGGCTGGCTGCGGAGCTGGCTGGGGAAGCCGGGCTACCGGGTGCTGTGGCACAAGCTGTTCGCCTACAAGTTCTTCCATCACAGCGAAGCCATCTCCGCCGCCTGGATCTGGAGCCGGATCCGACGCCTGGCCCGCTCACGCCGGTTCCTGAAGGAAACCCTCGGCTTCCTACGGGGTGGCACGCAGCAGTACCTCGACGCCATGGAAGCGGCCCTCAGACGCATGGGCACCCATCTGGAACTCGGCCAGCCCGTTCGCTCCATCTGCTCCCTGCCCGACGGCAGGGTGGCTCTGGCGACCAATGGCGGGGAGAAGCGATTCGATGCGGTGATCTCCACCGTGCCGCTGCCGCTCGTGGCCCCGATGCTGACGACCGGAGGCGCCCCCCCGGAGCTGATCAGGCTCTATGCGGAGCAGCGCTCGGTGGCCTGCGCCTGCGTGGTGATCAAGACCGGCCTTCCGATCACCACGAACTTCTGGACCAACGTGAACGACGAGCGCTTCCGCATTCCGGGCATCATCGAGATGGGCAATCTGCGTCCCGTTGGTGCGGCGATCACCTACGTGCCCTTCTACATGCCGGCGGACCATCCCGATTACCTCCGCCCGAACGATGCCTTCATCGCCGACGCCGTGGCCTGTCTACTGGCCATCAATCCCTCGCTGAGCCGCTCCGATGTGGTGGCGAGCCACTGCAGCCGCTACCGCTATGCCCAGCCGGTGTGTGGGATGGATTTCCTCGCCACCCTGCCACCGATCGAACCGCTCCCCAACCTCTGGATCGCCGACACCACCATGTACTACCCCGAGGACCGAGGGATCTCCGAGAGCACCGGATTCGGGCGGAAGCTGGCCGTGGAGGTTCTGCGGAAACTGGATGGGGCGGGGGAGCCGCCGGCGTGAGCCAAGCACCGGGAAACCGCCGGCAATTCGTAATGTTCCTGCTCACGGGAGGTTTGGCGGCCATGGTCAATGTGATCAGCCGCATCGGCTTCTCCCGGTTCCTGAGCTTCGAGCTTGCCGTGCTGGCCGCCTATGGGATCGGCATGGTCACCGCCTATGTGCTGGCACGACAATTCGTCTTCCGGAGTTCAACGATCACGGTGAGACGATCGTTCGCCGCCTTCGCGCTGGTCAACCTGTTTGCCGTGCTGCAGACATGGATCGTGAGCGTGGGGATGCGCAACTGGCTCCTTCCTCTGCTTGGCATCGTGGTGTTGAAGGATCTGATCGCCCACACAACCGGAGTGCTGGTTCCCGTGGTGAGCAGCTACTTCGGCCACAAGCACATCTCCTTCCAGGAATCGCGCCGATGACGGCGCCGCCGAACTCCCGCCCTGTGGTTGCGGCCTTCGACTGTGACGGCACCCTGATCTGTGGCGATGCCACCCGTCTGTTTCTGTGGCGGGCGCGGGGCCCCCTGGGCTGCCTCGTTGATCTGCTGGCGATCTCCCCCACCCTGATCCGCTGGAAGCTGGGAAGACTCTCCACCGCGGCTTTCAAGGAACGGCTCCTGGCTCGCGCGGTCGCCCGTACTCCTCCCCACCGGCTGCAGGGGCTGCTTGTGGAGGTGATCCCCGCCGCACTGATCACACGTTTACGCCTCCAAGCCCAGCATCGCCTCGTCTGGCATCGGCTTCACGATCACCGGGTGGTGATCGTCACCGCTTCACCGCGGTTTCTGATCCAGCCCCTCGCCGATCACCTCGGGGTCGACCTGCTGGCCACGGAAACCACCGACCCACGCCACGCCACGGCGGCGCGGCCGTTCCGGTTGCTTTCGCCCAACTGCAAGGGAGCTGAAAAGGTGCAGCGGCTGGAGCGATGGCTGGCGGAACCGATGGCCGGCACGGATCTGCACGCCTATGGCGACACCCGCGGGGATCGGGAACTGCTGGAAGCCAGTTCGGTGCCGCACTGGCGCTCCTTCGCCAGTGCCTCGGTGCCCTATCCGCAGCCTCGCCAGGGCAAGCAACCGCCGTGGAGCTCGCTGTTCGGCCTGCTCCTGCTCAGCCTGGCGCTGGTCGGGGTGAGCCGACTTCCCGAGGCCGAACGCCGCTCCCTGCTGAGCGCGCTCGGCTCGCTGCCCCTCTGGCTTCCCCTTCTATACGGCGTGCTGCTCACCAGTTTCACCCTGCGTTACTGGCGCTGGAGAGTGCTGCTGGGGGCGCTATCGATCGGCCGGCGGGGGCGGGCCGATGCCTTTCACTGGTTTAGGGGGTTCGCCCTCACCGCCACACCGGGCAAACTGGGCGAGCTGGCTCGGGTGCAGGCCCTGCACGACAGCCTCGGGTATCCACGCATCCCGCTGATCCATGTGTTCTTCGCCGAGCGCACGGCGGATGTGGTGAGCGTGGTCACGCTGCTGCTGCTGCTGGCCCCGGTTCAGGTGCTCGGCAGACTGCCGACCCTCGGCGGGTCCCTGCAGGGTCGGTCAATGGCTCTGGTGGCAGGGGCTCTGCTGGTGGTCTTCCTGCTGGCGGCCTGCCTGCGGCACTCCGGGATCCGCAGGCGTGTCGCTCGCTGGCGAAGCCGCTGGCGACACCGGTTGCCCGACCCTGCCCTAGTGAAGGCCCTGATTCCGGCAAGCGGCGTGAGTCTGATGGTGTGGTCCACCGAACCGATGCTGTTGTTCCTCTTGAGCCATATCCTCAGCCCCGGCCACCTTGGCGTAGCCCAGTCCATCACGATCTATCTCCTCTCCGGAACCGCCGGCATGGCCTCCTCCCTACCGGGAGGGATCGGGGTCAACGAAGCTGCCACTGTCTTGCTCCTCGCCCAGCAAGGAGTGCCGATCGGCACCACACTTCCGATTGCAATCCTCCGCCGGCTCATGACTCCGTGGAGCATTGTTGCCCTGGCGTCAATCAACAGTTCCTGGCTACTGAGAGATTTCAATAGAACAAACGATGCTTGATTTCCTGAACCTTGAGACAGGCTGCAGATCTTTGCAAAGGGAATGGGTCCCCGGAGAATCTCAGGCCTGGATCAGCCCGCCCCCCAGCACCAGCTCGCCGGCATAGAACACGGCCGCCTGCCCCGGTGTGATCGAGAACTGCTCCTGCTCGAACTCCAGGCGGCCGCGATGGGGCCGCCCAGCGGCGTCATCGGTGGCGATGGGCGCAAGCGGCGTGAAACGGGCCCGCACCGGCCCACTCCGATAGCGCACCTGCACCTCCAGTGACAGTGGAGCGGCGGGAGGATCGATCGATACCCAGTTGATCGCTCCCACCACACAGCCGGAGCGAGCCGCCTCGGCGCGGGGGGCCACCACCACCCGGTTCATCGCAGCGTCGAGCCGCACCACATGCAAGGGCTCACGCCAGGCCACCCCCAGCCCCTTGCGCTGACCGATCGTGAAGTGCTCGATGCCATCGTGCTGGCCGATCACTGCTCCGTCCGCCAGCACGATCTCCCCCTGGCGGGGCGGTAGGTAGGCATCGAGAAAAGCCCGCATCGAGCCGTGATGATCGGCCAGGCAGAGATCCTGGCTCTCCGGCTTGCTGGCCGTGCGCAACCCCAGGCGCTCCGCTTCAAGGCGGGTGTCCGGCTTGCTGATTTCACCGAGCGGAAACAGCAGCCGGCCCAGCACCTCCTGGGGGAGGTCGTAGAGGAAGTAGCTCTGATCCTTGCCGGCATCGAGACCGCGCAGCAGCTGCGTCCGGCCGGACCGTTCGCCTGAGCAGGAAGCGGAGGCGGCAGCCAGCGACGGTCGGAGCCGGGCGTAATGCCCGGTGGCAATCCGGGTGATGCCCCGCTCGGCCTCGGCCCAGGCGAGCATGGGCGCGAATTTCACCTCCCGGTTGCAGCGGGAGCAGGGCAGCGGCGTGACGCCGCCCGCATAGCCCTCCACCAGGAAATCAACGATCTGGGCCTGGAAGTGGGCGCGGGAATCGACGACATGGTGGAGAATCCCCAGCTGGTCGCAGAGGCCGGCCGCATCCACCAGACCTTCGGCGCAGCAACTCCCCTTGCCGCTCATCAGCCAGAGGGTGAGCCCCTCAACCTGCCAGCCGGCCTCCACCAGGAGAGCGGCGCTCAGGGAGCTGTCGACCCCGCCGGAGAGGCCCACGGCGACGCGATGCTCACCCGGCCAGGCCCGCAACCGCTCGACGGCCCGGGCAGCGGCAGGGGTGGCCGGACAGGTGGTTGCGGAAGCACGGGTTGCTGAAGCGGGGGCTGGAGAAAGGGTCACACCGAACACCCTCGATGCTGAATCGTGGGGCAAAAACATCCTTGCTCCCATCATGGGACCAGCCCGCGCCGCCGTTGCCGTGCCCTCCTGGCCCGCCCGTGATGCCGCCCACCTGCTGGTGCGCTCCGCCCAGATGGCGGACCTGGAAGAAGCGCTGTTCGCCAGTGGCCTGCCCGTCGAAGCCCTGATGGAGAAGGCCGCCCTGCAAATCAGCCAGCGGCTGCTCGGGCAGCCCGATCGGCTGGAGCGGGGCGTGCTGGTGCTGGTGGGGCCCGGCCACAACGGCGGTGATGGCCTGGTGGTGGCCAGGGAGCTGCATCTGGCCGGCGTGCGCGTTCAGCTCTGGAGCCCCTTCGAGCAGCGCAAGCCCCTCACCGAGGCCCACTGGCGCCATGCCCACTGGCTGGGGGTGGAGCAGTGCGCCGGCAGCCCTGATCCGGCCGATCCACGCCTCTGGATCGATGCCCTGTTCGGCACCGGCCAGCGGCGACCGCCCGGTGCGGTGATCGAGCGACTGCTGGCGACCAGGCAATCGCAACGGCCAGGCCGGCTGGTGGCGATCGATGTGCCCACCGGCCTCTGCGCCGACAGTGGCCAGCTGCTGGGGGAGGTGGCTGCCTGTGCCAGCCACACCTACGTGCTCGGTCTGCTCAAGCAGGGCCTGGTGCAGGACGCAGCCCTGGCCTGGGTGGGGGAGCTGGAACGGCTCGACCTCGGGCTCCCGCCCGCCCAGCTCGCCGGCCTGCCGGTGGATCAGCCCCTGGGCCTGGCGGCAGCGGATCTGGCCTCGACCCCCTGGCCGATTCCAGATCCGAGGGCTGGGAAGTATGGAAGGGGCCGCCTGCTGGTGGTGGCCGGCAGCAACGCCTATCGCGGCGCTGCCCTGCTCAGCCTGCTGGGTGCCGGCGCCAGTGGTTGCGGCAGCCTGCGGGGCGCCCTGCCGATTGCAGTGGCCGAAGAGCTCTGGGCGGTGCAACCCGATGTGGTGGTGCACCGCGCCCTGGCCTCTGGAGCCCAGGGGGGCCTCTGCCTGGCGGCGCTGGGAGAAGCCGGAGCCCTGGACCGCCTCGATGCGGTGCTGCTCGGCCCCGGCATCGGTGCCGGCCATGGGGCAGACGGCACGGATCAGACCCTGGCCTGGCGAGCGCTGCAGTACTTCAGCGGACTCCTGGTGCTGGATGCCGATGGGCTCAACCGCGTGGCCGCCGGGGAGACAGGGACCAGAAGCGATGCCTGGCTGCGGGGACGCCAGGGAGCCACCTGGCTGACGCCCCATGCCGGCGAATTCGCCCGCCTGTTCCCGGATCTGGCCAGCCAGCAGCCCTTGGCGGCGGCGGCGAGCGCCGCCGCCCGCTGTAGCGTCAGCGTGCTGCTCAAGGGGGCCCGCAGCGTGGTGGCCGCGGCCGATGGCCGCCGCTGGCAGCTGCTGGAGGCTGCCGCCCCGGCCGCCCGCGCCGGACTGGGGGACGTGCTGGCCGGCTACGCCGCCGGCAGGGGGGCCGCTGCCGCAGCGGCTCAGACCTGCTCCCCTGCGGATGGAGCCCTGCTGGCGGCCGCCGCCCTCGACCATGCCCAGGCCGGCCTGCAGTGCTGCCGGATCCTCGGCGCCGCAGCAGCCAGCCCCCAGGCCATCGCCAGCCAGCTGGCCCGGCGTGAGAGCAAGCTGCCAAAACGTTGTTAAAAACACACCCAAACCGGGAGATTGCGTCGAGATTGACGCAACTTTTGCGTCGTTTCATGGCTGTCACCAGCCTTCAGGCCCGAGACACCCACCAGCGGCGCAGGACGGATTCGATCCACTGGTATCTGACCACGATCGGCAGGGAGCCCCTGCTCACCCCGGCTGAGGAGATCGAACTGGGCAACCAGGTCCAGACGATGATGCGGCAGCTGGAAGCCAGCGAGCCCAGCGAACCCACCGACCAGACCAATCAGGTGCTGCGGATCGGCCGGCGGGCCAAGCAGCGGATGATCAAAGCCAACCTCCGGCTGGTGGTGAGCGTTGCCAAGAAGTACCAGGGCAAGGGGCTGGAGCTGCTCGACCTTGTCCAGGAGGGCTCCCTGGGGCTGGAGCGGGCCGTGGAGAAATTCGACCCCACCCGTGGCTACAAGTTCTCCACCTATGCCTTCTGGTGGATCCGCCAGAGCATGACCCGGGGGATCGCCTGCCAGTCGCGCACGATCCGGCTGCCGGTTCACCTCAGCGAGAGGCTGGGCTCGGTGCGCCGGGTCAGTCTGGAGCTGGCCCACAAGCTCGGCGCGATGCCCAGCCGCCAGGAGATCGCCGAAGCGATGGCGATCCCGATCCAGGAGCTCGACGGGCTGTTGCGTCAGTCGCTGACCACCTCGAGCCTCGATGCGCCGGTGAATGGCGAGGAAGGGCGCAGTCCCCTCGGTGATCTGATCGCCAGCCCCTCCAGCCAGGAACCGCTCGAGCGGATGGAGCAGGCGATGGACCACGACCGGCTGCAACACTGGCTCAGCCAGCTTTCGGCCCAGGAACGCCAGGTGCTCGACCTGCGCTTCGGCACCAACGGGGCTGAACGCAGCACCCTGGCCGAAATCGGCCGGCTGATGTCCGTCTCACGCGAGCGGGTGCGGCAGGTGGAACTGAAGGCCCTGCGCAAGCTGCGCAGCCTCTCGGAGCTCAGTGCGACCAGCCCCTGAGATTCAGTCTTCGGCCCAGATGTAACGGGTGAGTTCGGCGGGGTCGGGCTCGGGAGCGGCGATGGCGAAGCTCACGGCATCGGCCACCTCGGCATCGATCTCGGTTTCGATCGCCTTGAGCTCCTCGGCCGTGGCCAGCTCGGCGGAGATCAGCTGGCCGGCAAGGGCCTTGATCGGATCCCGCTGGGCCCAGAAGGCCTTTTCAGCCTCGCTGCGCAGCTCATCGGGATCGGCCAGGGAATGGCCACGGAAGCGGTAGGTGAGGCACTCCAGCACCGTGGGGCCATCACCGGCCCGGGCCCTCTCGATCGCCCGCTGGGCGGCGGCGCGCACCGCCAGCACGTCCATGCCGTCGACTTCCTCTCCGGCCATGCCGAAAGCGGCCGCCTTGCGCCAGATCTCCGGCTCGCTGGTGGCCCGTTCATGGGCCATGCCGATCGCCCACTTGTTGTTCTCCACCACGAACAGGATCGGCAGCTTCCAGAGCGCCGCCATGTTGAGGCATTCAAAGAACTGGCCGTTGTTGCAGGTGCCATCGCCGAAGAAGGCGGCGGTGACGGAATCACTGCTGGCATCGCCGAGCCCATCGCGCTTGTAGCGGCTGGTAAAGGCGGCGCCGAGGGCGACCGGAATGCCCTCGCCGATGAAGGCATAACCGCCCAGCAGGTGGTGCTCCCGGGAGAACAGGTGCATGGAGCCGCCGCGGCCCTTGCTGCAGCCGGTGGCCTTGCCGAACAGCTCGCTCATCACCTCGCGGGCCGGCACGCCGCAGCTGAGCGCGTGGACGTGATCCCGATAGGTGCTGCAGAACCAGTCGTGCTGGGCCTTCATCGCCTTGATCACGCCGGTGGCAACCGCTTCCTGACCGTTGTAGAGATGCACGAAGCCGAACATCTTGCCGCGGTAGTACATCTCGGCGCATTTGTCCTCGAAGCGCCGACCCAGGGTCATGTCGCGGTAGAGCATCAGCCCCTCAGCCCGGCTCACCGTGCAGGGAGCGGAGGCGAAAGCTGCCAGCCGCAGGGCGTGGCTTCCGGCCGCCTCAGCTTCAGCTGAACCAGCGGGGGCGGCAACAGGCTCAGAGGCGAACGCTTCAGGGGCCGACTTGAGCGCGAACTCCTGGGTCATGGCGGGAGTGGCGTGGTCTTCAGGGGCCGACTGTACGGGGTCCAACAAGGCCAGGGCGTCAAAACCGATGCCTCTGCCTACACTCACCAGCAATCCACCCGCGAGGGGTCTGGGAGTCGCTGCGGTTGGAACTTCCGATCGACCATTACCGACTGCTTGGGGTCAGCCCCTCCTCCGATTGCCAGAACGTGCTGCGCAGTCTTCAGCAGCGCCTCGACAACCCCCCCGGGCAGGGCTTCAGTCCTGAGGGACTTCAGGCCCGGGCCGACCTGCTGCGTGCCAGCGCCGAGCTGCTCAGCGATGACGACAGGCGCAGCGCCTACGAGGCCGATCTGATCGCCTTCGAGGGCAGTGGAAGTTCCGGCGCCCCAGGCCTGGAGGTTCCCAGCTCCAAGGTGGTCGGGGGCCTGCTGCTGCTGATGGAGGCCGGCCAGCCCCTGGAGGCCTTCGAAGCCGCTCGCCACAGCCTCCAACCACCCCAGACCCCCGCGCTGGGCAGCAGCCGCGAGGCCGATCTCAGCCTGTTGGTCGGGCTGTCCTGCCGTCATGCCGCCACCGAACTGAGCCAGGAGCGGCACTTCGAAGCGGCCGCCTCGCTGCTGCTGCAAGGCAGGCAGCTGCTGCAACGGCTGGGCCAGGCACCGGCCCAGCGGCACCTGCTCGACGACGACCTCGACAGCCTGCTGCCCTTCCGGGTGCTCGACCTGCTGAGCCGGGATCTCACCGCCACAGCCGAGCGCCAGGAAGGCCTCCGCTGGCTGGACGTGCTGGTCAAGAAACGCGGTGGGCTGGAAGGAGACGATGATCTATCGCTGCCGCGGCAGGAATTCCAGGCCTTCTTCAAGCAGATCCGTCAGTTCCTCACGGTGCAGGAACAGGTGGATCTGTTCAGCCGCTGGGCGATCGAAGGCTCGCCGACGGCGGCGTTCCTGGCCAGCTATGCCCTCACCGCTTCCGGCTTCGCCCAGCGCAAACCGGAGCGGATCGCCGCGGCCCATCAGCGGCTGATCCACAGCGGCCAACCCGGAGTAGGGCCGTTCCTGGCCTGCCAGAACCTGTTGCTCGGCCGCATCGACGCCGCCCAGACCGGTTTTCTGAGCGATTCCGAGCCGGATCTGCGCCGCTGGGCCGAGCAACGCAGTGACGACCCGCTCGGCCAGATCTGCGCCTATTGCCGCGACTGGCTCTCCAGGGAGGTGCTGCCCGGCTATCGGGACATCGAAGTCGACGCCGATCTCGACGCCTACTTCGCCGACCGTGACATCCAGACCTATGTGGAGGCGCAGGACCACTCCTCCCTCGCAGGGGGCGGGGTCGCTCCACCGGGCCCGACCGCCACGGCTTGGACGCCGGCCGATGCGGGGTCCGGGGTTCTGCCGCCGCTGGGATCAGCGTTCGGTGATTCGAGCGATTCCTTCGCCCTGCCGGCTCCGGCGCAACCGAAAGCAGCCGGCCGGCGGCGGGAGGGCCGCAGGCCTGGCTGGCTGCTCCCGCTGGCGGCCGGCGTCGCCGCCATCGCCGTTGCAGGGGGTGCCTGGTTCGCCTTCAAGCCGCTCAACCAGGCACCCCAGCCAGCCACCACATCTGACGCCAAGCCGACCCTGAAGCCGGCCGTCAAGCCAGCCGTAAACCCTGTGATAACGGCACCGGTTTCGCGCCTGCCCCTCAAGGCAGCCGAGCCGAGCGACGCCGAGATCAAGGCTCTGCTCGAGGCCTGGCTGAAGGCCAAGGCCGAGGTGCTGGCCGGCCAGCCCCCCGGCCGGCCCCTGGCTGAGCTGGCCAGGCCTGCCATGGTGGCGAGCCTGCTGGCGGAGGCGGGCCGGAACAGCAGCCGCCAGCAGCGGCAAACCGTGAACGCCGCTGTGGAGCAGCTGGCGGTGACCAGCCGCAGCCCGAGGCGGATCGAAACCAGGGCGAGGCTGCGCTACAGCGAGCAGACCACCAACAGCGCCGGCACGGTGATCGACCGCACCGAGCCGATCGAGCTGCGCAACAGCTACGTTTTTGCCCGCGACGGCGAGGTCTGGAAGCTGGCCGGCTGGCGCCCCCGCCGCTGAGCCCGGCGGACCGCTTTTTAGGATCGGCGGGCGACCGCCCAGCCCGATCACCCGGTCTTCCTCCATGTTCGACGAGCTTTCCCAGCGTTTTGAAGACGCCGTCAAGAGCCTGAAGGGCCAGGACAGGATCACCGAAGGCAACGTCGATGGGGCGCTCAAGCAGGTGCGACGCGCCCTGCTCGAAGCGGATGTGAGCCTGGAGGTGATCAAGCTGTTCATCGCCGACGTGCGCCAGAAGGCGATCGGCGCCGAGGTGGTGCGGGGGGTGAGCCCGGATCAGCAGTTCATCCAGCTGGTGCACCAGGCGCTGGTGGAGGTGATGGGCGGTGCCAACGCCCCGCTGGCGGTGGCCGAAACGGCCCCCACCGTGATCCTGATGGCGGGCCTGCAGGGGGCGGGCAAGACCACCGCCACCGCCAAACTCGGGCTGCACCTCAAGGAGCAGGGGCGCCGGGCCCTGCTGGTGGCCGCCGACGTGTACCGTCCGGCCGCCATCGATCAGCTGACCACGCTTGGTGCCCAGATCGGCGTGGAGGTGTTCAGCCTGGGCACCGAGGCGAAGCCGGAGGCGATCGCCGCCGCCGGGGTGGCCAAGGCCCGCGCCGAGGGGTTCGACACCGTGCTGGTGGACACCGCCGGCCGACTGCAGATCGACACCGGGATGATGGAGGAGATGGTGCGGATCCGCGCCGCTGCCGCTCCCGACGAGGTGCTGCTGGTGGTGGATTCGATGATCGGCCAGGAGGCCGCCGAGCTCACCCGCGCCTTCCACGAGCAGGTGGGCATCACCGGAGCGGTGCTCACCAAGCTCGATGGTGACTCCCGCGGTGGAGCGGCCCTCTCGATCCGCCAGGTGAGCGGCGCGCCGATCAAGTTCATCGGCACCGGCGAAAAGGTGGAGGCGCTGCAGCCCTTCCACCCCGAGCGGATGGCCAGCCGCATCCTGGGCATGGGCGACGTGCTCACCCTGGTGGAGAAGGCGAGCAAGGAGGTGGAACTTGCCGATGTGGAGAAGATGCAGCAGAAGCTGCAGGAGGCCTCCTTCGACTTCTCGGATTTCGTCCAGCAGATGCGCATGATCAAGCGCATGGGATCCCTGGGCGGGCTGATCAAGCTGATCCCGGGAATGAACAAGATCGACGACGGCATGCTCAAGCAGGGGGAAGCCCAGCTGAAGCGGATCGAGGCGATGATCGGCTCGATGACCGAAGCGGAACGTCAGCAACCCCAGCTGCTGGCCGCCCAGCCCTCCCGCCGGCGGCGGATCGCCGCCGGCAGCGGCCACACCCCCGCCGATGTCGACAAGGTGCTGGCTGATTTCCAGAAGATGCGCGGCTTCATGCAGCAGATGACCCGGGGCGGCGGGATGCCCGGGATGCCTGGAATGCCCGGGATGCCGGGAATGCAGGGCATGCCTGGAATGCCCGGTGCCGCTCCGGGGATGGCGGGAGCGACAGCCAGGGGCGGCCCCGCCCGCAAGCCATCGCGGCCGGCCAAGAAACGCAAGGGTTTCGGCCAGCTCTGAGGGTTGGCGGCGGCCAGCCGGGCACCCCAGGCGGTAGGGTGAGATTCGGCGTGTGATGTCACCGCCTGCCCAAGGTTCTCCCAGTCAGCAACGCAACGATGATCAAGCTCCGCCTGAAGCGGTTCGGCAAAAAGCGGGAAGCAAGCTTCCGTCTGGTCGTCACCAACAGCACGTCCCGCCGCGACGGCAGGCCGCTTGAGGAGCTCGGCTTCTACAACCCACGCACCAAGGAAACCCGCCTGGACACCGAGGCGATCCGGGTGCGCCTGAGCCAGGGCGCCCAGCCCACCGACACGGTCCGCTCCCTGCTGGAGAAAGGTGGCCTGATCGAGAAAACCATCCGCCCGGGTGAAACCGTGGGTAAAGCGAAGCAAGCCGCAGCCCGCGAAGCCCTGATCCAGCAGGCAGCCAAGGAAGCGGCCGCGGCCAAGGCCGAAGCAGCGGCTGCCAAGGCTGCTGAAGAAGAAGCTGCAGCCGCAGAAGCAGCCGCGGCTGCCGAAGCTGCCGAGCCGGAACCCGAACCGATCAGCGCCGAAGCTTGAGCAGCCGGCCCATGGCCGGACTTGAACGGGGCTCCTTCTTTTCGATTGATCTTCCCGATCCAACCGCTGCCCTCTCCCTCTCTGGTGGAGCGGAAGCCAACCTCAGAAGGATGGAGGCCCTCACGGGAGCCTCGATCGTTCTGCGCGGGCTGCAACTGGTCATCCAGGGCCAGCCAGCCCAACTGGAGCGGGCCGCAGCCCTCGTGGAGCTGGTGCGGCCGCTCTGGATGGAAGGTCAGAAGGTGGGCGAGGCCGATCTTCAGTCGGCCCTGATCGCCCTCGATGGCGGCCGCAGCGCCGCCCATCGGAGCCTCACCGAAAAAGTGCTGGTGCGCAGCTCCAGCGGCAAGCTGCTGCGCCCGCGCACCGAAGGGCAGCGCGCCTATGTGGAGGCGATCGAGACCCACGACCTGACCCTGGCCCTGGGCCCGGCCGGCACCGGCAAAACCCTGCTGGCCGCGGTTCTGGCGGTGCGGATGTTGCAGGAGCGGCGGGTCGAGCGGCTGATCCTCACCAGGCCTGCCGTGGAAGCGGGGGAGCGGCTCGGCTTCCTGCCGGGTGATCTGCAGCAGAAAGTGGACCCTTTCCTGCGTCCCCTTTACGACGCCCTGCATGGCCTGCTGGGTGCTGAGCGCACCGGCGGCCTGCTCGAGCGTGGCGTGATCGAGGTGGCACCGCTGGCCTACATGCGCGGCCGCACTCTGGCCGACGCATTCGTGATCGTCGATGAGGCCCAGAACGCCACGGCGGCCCAGATGCGCATGGTGCTCACCCGGCTGGGGGAAAACTCCCGCATGGTGGTCAGCGGTGACCCAAGCCAGGTGGACCTTCCACGCCACCAGATCAGTGGCCTGGCCGAAGCCGCCCGGGTGCTGGACGGTGTGGAGGGGGTGGCGATCTGCACCCTCACCGACGCCGACGTGGTGCGCCACCCCGTTGTGCAGCGGGTGGTGCAGGCCTACGCGCGCCACGACCAGGCCCAGCGGCAGGACAGGCTCAGATAGGGAGATCCACACTCCACAGCCTCGGCGTCGCTGTCAGGATGGAGAAGTTTGACCCCAGAGCCATGCCGGCCAGCAGCAATTTCCAGGAAGCGATCCGCGAGGCCCAGCAGGGTGCCCTCGTCGGCCCGAACGTGGTCAACAAGGCGTTGCCCTATGTGGGCGGCGGCATGGTGCTCACGGCAGCCGGCGTGGTCGGCGGTCTGTCGATGATCGGCAGCCCGATCTTCATGCCCCTGTTCTGGGTGTCGCTGATCGGTAACTTCATTCTCTTCTTCATCGCCCAGAACGCGGCGATGAAAGGGAACAACGGCACCGCCCTGCCGATCCTGGCTGTCTACAGCCTGCTCACCGGCTTCACCCTGAGCGGCATCGTGGCGCTGGCGATCGGCACCGCCGGGATCGGCGCGATCGGCACGGCTGCCCTGGCCACCGGCATCACCTTCGTGATCGCCTCGGTGGTGGGTCGCAACATGAGCGACAGCATCGGTCAGGCGCTCAGCGGTGTGGTGGGCCTCGGCATCGTTGGCCTGCTGATCGCCATGGTGGTGCAGATCGTGGGGGGGATCTTCATCCCGGGCTTCGGTGGCAACGGCTTCGAGCTGCTGATCGCCGGCTTCGGCACGGTTCTGTTCGTTGGTGCCGCCTTCGTCGACTTCTACACGATGCCGCGCACCTACAACGACGATCAATATCTGGCCGGCGCCCTGGGGATGTACCTCACCTACATCAACCTGTTCATCTTCATCCTGCGCCTGATCATTGCCCTCAACGGCGGCAGCCGCAGGGACTGAGCCAGGCCAGGGCTTGCCAACCGAGCCGCAGCCAGGGAGTTTTCCCTGGCTTTTTCATGTTGGAATGCCCCTTCCCCTGAACCGCCCAGGCGCACCTGGCCCCCTCCAGCCCATGAGCAAAATTGCCCTGATCACCGGCATCACCGGCCAGGACGGCAGCTACCTCACCGAATTGCTGCTGGAGAAGGGCTATGAGGTGCACGGCATCAAGCGGCGAGCCAGCAGCTTCAACACCAGCCGGATCGACCACCTCTACCAGGATCCCCACGAGAGCGATCCCCGCCTGGTGCTCCACTACGGCGATCTCACCGATTCCACCAACCTGATCCGGATCGTGCAGCAGGTGCAGCCGGATGAGATCTACAACCTCGGCGCCCAGAGCCATGTGGCGGTGAGTTTCGAGAGCCCTGAGTACACCGCCAACGGCGATGCCCTCGGCACCCTGCGCATCCTCGAGGCGGTGCGCATCCTCGGCCTCACCCGCAAAACCCGCATCTACCAGGCCAGCACCAGCGAGCTCTACGGGCTGGTGCAGGAGATTCCCCAGAAGGAGACAACCCCCTTCTACCCCCGCAGTCCCTATGGGGTGGCCAAGCTCTACGCCTACTGGATCACGGTCAACTACCGCGAGGCCTATGGGATGTATGCCTGCAACGGCATCCTCTTCAACCACGAGAGCCCCCGCCGCGGCGAAACCTTCGTGACCCGCAAGATCAGCCGTGGCCTGGCCCGCATCGATGCCGGCCTCGACCAGTCCCTGTTCATGGGCAACCTCGATTCCCTGCGCGACTGGGGCCATGCCCGCGACTACGTCGAGATGCAGTGGCGCATGCTGCAGCAGGAGGCACCGGAGGATTTCGTGATCGCCACCGGCCGGCAGGAGAGCGTGCGGCGCTTCATCGAGCTCTGTGCCCTCGAACTGGGCTGGGGGGGGATCGACTGGAGCGGCGAAGGGCTGACCGAAATCGGCCAGCGTGCCGACACGGGCGCCACGGTGGTGCGGATCGATCCGCGCTATTTCCGGCCGGCGGAGGTGGAAACCCTGCTGGGGGATCCCACCAAGGCCCGCGAGAAGCTGGGCTGGACCCCCACCACCACCCTGGAGGAGCTGGTGGCGGAGATGGTGGCCGCCGATGTGCAGGAGGCCGCCAAGGAGGCCACCCTGCGCCGCGAGGGCTTCACGGTGGTGGGATCGATGGAGAATCCACCAGCACTGGTCAGGCCGTGAGGGGGCCTTTCGGCCGTTACGCAGCTGGCGCTGCTCAGACGGCCTGCAGGACCCCCTCACGGCCTTGGGCGGGGGGGGAGGCGGTAGGGAAGTGGGGGGATGGGGAAGGGGAGGCTTTGGGAAGCGGGGGGTATGGAGGGCTGGCAGCAGGAGACTGGACGGTGGGAAAGACGGCGAAAAAGGAGAGAAGGGGTGGGGAATGGGGCTGATTGACAGGTCGGATCGGATCTTTGTGGCGGGGCACCGGGGCATGGCGGGCAGTGCCATCTGCCGGGCTTTGGTAGGGAGGGGTTACACGAACCTGCTCACCGCGGGACGCGACGTGCTGGATCTGCTCGATCCGGTGGCGGTGGCTGGCTGGTTTGCAACCAACCGTCCGGACGTGGTGGTGCTGGCGGCGGCCAAGGTGGGCGGCATCCTCGCCAATGCCTCCTACCCCGCCGACTTCCTGCTCGAGAACCTCAAGATCCAGAACCATGTGATCGAGAACGCCTGGCGCCAGGGGGCCAGGCGGTTGCTGTTTCTGGGCAGCAGCTGCATCTATCCCAAGTTCGCCCCCCAGCCGATCCGGGAGGAGTCCCTGCTCACCGGGACCCTGGAGCGCTCCAACGAGTGGTATGCAATCGCCAAGATTTCAGGCATCCAGCTCTGTCGCGCCCTGCGCCAGCAACACGGCTTCGATGCGATCAGCCTGATGCCCACCAATCTCTATGGGCCTGGCGACAACTATCACCCCACCAACAGCCATGTGCTGCCGGCCCTGATCCGTCGCTTCCATGAAGCCAGGGAAGCCGGCGCCGTCAGCGTGAGCTGCTGGGGCAGCGGCTCTCCGCTGCGGGAGTTCCTGCATGCGGATGATCTGGCCGACGCAGCGGTGTTCTGCCTGGAGAGCTGGCAGCCCGCCATCACCCCGGAGCACCCCGATCCGCTGCAGTTCCTGAACGTGGGCACGGGTGTCGATCTGCCGATCCGGGAGCTGGCCGCCCTGGTGGCGGACGCTGTGGGCTATCGGGGCGAGATCCTCTGGGACACCAGCAAACCGGATGGCACCCCTAAGAAGCAGCTGGATGTGAGCCGCCTGGCGGCCCTGGGCTGGACGGCCCGGATTCCCCTGAGTGAGGGGTTGCAGCGCACCGCCGCGACCTACGGCCAGGACAGGCAGGCGGCCGGCCTGCAGCGCCAATGAGGGTTCTGGTCACCGGCGGAGCCGGCTATATCGGCAGCCACGCGGTGCGGGCCCTGCAGCGGGCCGGCCATCAACCGGTGGTGCTCGACAACCTGGTGTACGGCCATCGGGCGGTGGTGGAGGAGGTGCTGCGGGTGCCGCTGGTGGTGGGCCAGGTGGGCGACCGGGCCCTGCTCGATCAGGTGCTCAGCGGTTCACACCCAGCCCTGGCCGCCGGGGGAGCTCCGATCGAGGCGGTGCTGCATTTCGCCGCCTATGCCTACGTGGGTGAATCGGTGCTTGCCCCCGCCCGCTACTACCGCAACAACCTGGGGGACACGCTCACCCTGCTCGAAGCGTTGATCGAGCCGAGCCAGGGAGACGGGCAAGGCCGACGGGCCAGCCCGATTCCGATCGTGTTCTCCTCCACCTCCGCCACCTACGGCATCCCTGGGCAGGTGCCGATCACCGAAGACACGCCCCAGCAGCCGATCAATCCCTATGGCCGCAGCAAGTGGATGGTGGAGCAACTGCTCGATGATTTCGCCCGCGCCTATGGCCTGCCCAGCGTGATCTTCCGCTACTTCAATGCCGCTGGCGCCGATCCGGCCGGCGATCTCGGCGAAGACCACAACCCCGAAACCCACCTGATCCCCCTGGTGCTCGATGCGATCGCCTGCCACCGCCCCGACCTGAGCCTGCTTGGGGATGACTACCCGACGCCGGACGGCAGCTGCATCCGGGATTACATCCATGTGACCGATCTCGCCGATGCCCATGTGCTCGGGTTGGAGCACCTGCGCCGCCAGGGGCGGAGCAGCGCACCGCTGATCTACAACCTCGGCAACGGCAGCGGCGCTTCGGTGCGGCAGGTGATCGAAGCCGCCCGGGCCGTGACCGGCCTCGATCTCACGGTGAAGGTGCAACCGCGGCGGGAAGGTGACCCGCCGGAACTGGTCGCCAGCGCCCGCAAGGCCCGGGAGGAACTCGGCTGGCAACCGCAGTTCCCGGAGCTCACCACGATCCTGGAGCACGCCTGGGCCTGGCATCAGCGCCGTCACGGCCTGGCCAGCGGCTCCAATCCGGGAAACAGGCTTCACCGGCAGGGAGATGATCCAGTCACCTGATGTCTTGATGTTCACGATTACTGACATCGCCACAGGAGCGAATCGCATCAGTTGAGTCAGAGTGAGATCAGGTCATGTGGCAGTTTGAGCACAGCTCACGCCCGTGCATCCTTTCGCTCCATAGGTGTGAGATCCGACCAGTCACCGACCAGAGGGGGAGGCTGACCGGCAAAGGCGTAATGGCTTCAAGAGCCGAGCTGTTCAGGGTCCGAGCCTCTGTTGCCTGAGCGACTCCAGCAGTGCCTGGGAGAGACGGCGAGAGCCACGGGCCGAGAAGTGGCAACCGTCATGGCGATTGAGCCCACCGGTGATGGCATCGCTGTCGGCCCAGAGAAAGGTGCGTGGCTGCTGGTGCACAACCTCACGCTGAACCGCTCGAAGAGGTTCGAAAGGCCCCTGGTTGAAGCAGCGTGTCACCAGCGCCACGCCGAACCAGGCCCCCGGTGCGAGAGCGTGACTGCGTGCAATGAGGCGTTCAAGTGATTTGCCGTAGATGCGCGGATCGAGGGTGCGGGCATCACTCTCACCCTGGTGCCACAACACCAGCGCTGGGCTGAGACCACGCACTGCCAGCCCTTCCAACACCTGCCTGTGGCGCTTGGCAAGCTCTCCATCTGCCCAGGAGAGCACCGAGCTACTGCCCTGGGCAAAGGACACCACCAGCACGGGTTGATCACTGCGGCCGGCCAACTGCACAAAGGCGGGAGTGAGGCTGTGCCCCCCCTTCCCATCGGTACCTGGCAACGGCTCCCTGTAGGGATGACAAGTGCCATGGCGCCAATCGAAGACAAGCAAGCGCCCTGAATATGGAGCCAGCGCCCTGCTGAGGGAGCGTTCAAAACGGGGTAGAACGCTGTTGGCAAGGTTGCTCTGGCCGAACACCGCCACGGTGAGCGCTTTGGTCGGACAGATCACCTCATCGTCAGTAGAACTGGGAGAACTGGGAGAACTGGGAGAACTGGGAGAACTGGATGGTGAGCTGTGGCCCCTGAGGACGCTGCTCTTCAGCTCCTCGAACCAGGCTGCGGCCGGACCAATCAGCTGACCATCAAGGCGCCAGTGCTGGGTGGCAAGGCTGATCCACAGCACTGGTAGACCAACACTGCCAAGGCAAGCTGTCAGCACCAGCGCTCTCTGGTGGGGTTTCAACTGTGTTTTCCCCATCCGGCTCTGCCGGCCTTAGCACTGGCCATGATTCATTCTTTCGTGGATCTGGATCTGGCGCGAGCCATCAACGGCTCGATTCAACCAAGGCCGGGTGCTGTGATTCATTCGCTTTGAACTCCATCCAAACCCCTCCGGCTCGTATGACCTTGCCCAGGCTGTTGAGGCAGCTCTCTTCCCCCCTAAAGCGAGCTGTCCGCACCTTGGGTGGTTCGGTGCTTGCTCCGTTGATCGGAGCGCAGCCGGCACCGGCTCTGATCAGATCCACCGCGCGCCAGCAATGGCGGCTGATCGCCTTGAACTTCGGTACCAGCCTGGTGGAGGCGTTCACTGAAGGAGCCACCCTGGCGGTGATCTTTCTGGCGGTGGATCTGCTGAGCAGACCGGTTTCAGCGGCCGGAGGCTCGGCAATGAATTGGGCCAGCAACCCTCTGATTGGGCGCTTCCCGGGGCTGGTGGAGATGCTTACAGGGGTGCCCCGCACCCCTGTCTTTCTGATCCTGATGAGCTTGGCCGTGCTGTTGCAGGCCACCCAGAGCCTCACCCGTTTCCTGAACGGCGTGAGTGTCGTGTACTTCGGGGCTCGCTGCAATGCCCTGATCACAGCCCGTATCCACAGCCAGATCCTCAAGCTCAGCTACCCCTGCTCCAGCAGCTACCGGGTGGGAGATCTCACCAACTACGCCGCAGAAGGTCCCCAGGCAGTAACCAAGCAGATCGAACAGACCAGCCAACTGCTGTTGCAGGTCTTGCTAACGGCCGTCTATCTGACGGTTCTGATTTCCCTCTCACCCTGGTTGTTGCTGCTGGCTGTTGGCCTGGCATTGACGATCACCTTCCTGCAGCAGCAACTGCTGCCGAGGATCGGCCGGCAAGCGCAGCGGGTCACCCAGAGCCAGGTGGCGATCAGCACCCGGATCACCGAAGACTTTCAGGGTCTGCGCCTGCTGCACAGCAGTGGCCAGCTGGATGCGGCGGATCAGGCCCTGCGCAGCCAGATGGGGAATCTGGAGCAGGGACTGCGGAGGCAGGGCCTGTTGATGAACATCGTCGCCCCGTTGTCGTCGTTCCTGCCGATCCTGGCGATGGCTGTGATCGCCGCGCTCAGCCTTGTGGTGTTCGGAGCCCGCAGCACCGGGGTGCTGCCGAGCCTGGTCACCTTTGTACTGGCCCTGCAACGGTTGAATGTGCGCCTGGCTGGGATCGCCGGCTCATTCAATGCCATCGCCGAGAACACCGGCCGGTTCGAGCGGTTGAATGAGATCCTCTCTCCCGCCGGTAAACAGTACCGGCGGGAGAGAGGGATCCGCTTCGAAGCGCTGCGGACCTCGATCGATCTGGAGGGAGTTGGGCTGCGCTACGCAGCCGACCTGCCGCCAGCCCTTGAGCAGATCAACCTCAGCCTGGCCAGGGGCAGCACCACGGCGCTGGTGGGGGCAAGCGGGGCCGGCAAGAGCTCGATCGCTGATCTGATGGTGGGGCTCTATGCCCCCACGGCGGGGCGCATCCGGATCGATGGCACCGACCTAGCCGATCTGGAGCTGAGCAGCTGGCAGCAACGGCTCGGCGTGGTGAGCCAGGACACCTTTCTGTTCAACGCGTCGCTGGCGGAGAACATCGCCTACGGCTGCCCGTGGGCCGGCCCGATCGAGATCGAAGCTGCCGCCGAGGCTGCCCAGGCCATGGGTTTCATCGAATTGCTGCCGGATGGAATGGCCACCCTGGTGGGAGAGCGGGGCTACAGGCTCAGCGGTGGCCAGCGACAACGGATTTCGCTGGCACGCGCCATTCTCCGCAAACCGGAACTGCTGATTCTCGATGAGGCCACCAGCGCCCTCGACAGCCAGAGCGAGCAGCTGGTACAAGAGGCGATCGAGCGCTTCGAGCGGGAGCACACGGTGCTGGTGATCGCCCACCGGCTCAGCACGATCGTGAATGCCGATCTGATCGGCGTGCTGGATCACGGCCGGATCGTGGAGCGGGGCCGGCACCGCGAGCTGCTGGAGCGAGCCGGACCCTACGCGAAATTGTGGGAGCAACAGGCCGGCCCGGGCGTGGCTCAGCAGAGCGCGCTGTTGAACCAGCCCTGAGCAGGGCCCTGTTCAGCCGCCCCGCCGCTCGCCGAGGGCGAAGGGCTCGAAGAAGGCGGTGATGCCGAACTCCTGGGCGAATTCGAGCACGCGGCACCAGGCGCGGTCGTCGCGGAGGATGCCGCGCAGGATCACCGGCGCGTTGCCGCCCTGCAGGCCCATCTCGAACAGGGGGTGGCCGATCGAGGCCTGCACGCCGTCGTCCCGGTAGGTGGGGGCGATGTCGGTGCTGCCGATCAGGATGCGCCGCTGGGCAGGATTCCATTCATAGGGGATGTCGTAGAGGGCGAGCAGATCGGCCGCCAGAGCCCAGGAGCTGCCGTTGGCGTCGATCTCAACCGCCAGGCTGCGACCGCGGGCCGGCATCGAGGCCGAGCGGCGAAAGGCCAGGGCAGCCTCGCCGGCCTGGGGGCCGGAAGCCTCGCCCAGCAGCTCCCGGACCCGGCGGCGCAACTGCTCACCGCCATCAACAGGGCCACCTTTGCGCAACTGGAGGAAGTCCCAGCGCTCGCCGGTGCCACCCCAGGCCACCGGGCCATAGTTGTTATGCAACAGGCGGCCGTCGCGGTTGGAGGCGGCTTCGGCGTGGGTCATCACCCGCTCGATGCTGATCTCGGCGGCCTGCCAATCCCAGCTGAGGGCCACGGCCGCCACCTCCCGGCACATCGCCTCGATCTGGGCCTCGGTGGGCGGCATCGACCAGGGATCAGGACGGCCGCCCATGCAGGCGCAGGAGATCGCCACGGCATTGCTGTTGCGCCGCCAGGTGTGGGCGTTGAGATCGATCGTGTAGGAATGCAGCCGGTGCAGATGGCCATCCCCGGCCACGATCGTGTGATACAGCCCGGAGCGCACCCAGTTGTAGGGGGTGGCACTCCAGTGCAGGTAGATCGTGGGGGCCATCGCAACGGGTGGCGAAGCGGGTGAGCGAAGGGCGAACGAGCCAGGGCAACCGGTCGCGGATGGACAGTAGCCGTTCTGGGAGCTGGCGGCACAGGTTCTGCCGGGCCACCGAATCACGCCAGCGGAGACTGCTTAACATGTGCTGAACATGCACAGGGTGCACCATGGCTGAGCGGCTCACGGAGCGGGTGGCGGTGTTGATGACACCAGGGGAAAAAGCCACCTACACCCAGCGAGCCAGCGACATGGGTCTGTCGCTGGGTCAGTTCTTTCGTGAGGCGGGGGCTGCTTACGCCAGCTTGAACACCGATTCCCAGGCTGAACCGGAAGCCCTTGAGGCAGCCCTGAAGCAGCTGGGAATCAGCACCAGCCGCGCTGAGCGGGCCCTGGATGAAGCCATTGCCGAGGTGCGCTGTGCCTTGCAGTCCCAGCCATGAGCGTGACCGATCGGATCCTGTCCGCACTCACCACCGTGATCCGCATGAACGACAGGGTGGAGCAGATCGCCGGCCTGATGAAGGAGCAGCAGCGCCGCATCGATGATCTGAACGGTCGGGTGATCCGGTTGGAAACGATGCTTGAGCTGGCGCTCAACCGGCCCCCAGCAGGCCGATCACGCTTGATGGAGGATGATTAGTTCGCCCCTGGTCGCTACCACGGGATCACGCCGGCCCTGGCGATGAGCACCAGCAGATCATCCAGCTCGCCCAGCCCGAGGTCCGGGGCCTCCAGGCAAAGGTCGATGTCGGATCCGGAGCGATACCGACCCAGCGCCCGTTATCCGTAGAGAATAACCCGCCGCACCGACGGATGGCGGCGAATGGACTCCAGCAGCTGAGCCGTGGTTTCAACCGGAAGGCGAGGGATAGGCTATAGGTATTGCTGGTGAGATTGTAGCTGCGGATCATCCCCATCCAGATGGCTTCGGTGACTGGTCTGAGCTGATCCCACTCACATCCTGGTCCACCAGGAAATCCTCCAACAGCTGCCAGCTCAGTTCATGGGTAAATTCAAAAGCCTGGATCAACCTCTGTTACTCGAGCTCGCTCAGAGAGCGTGAGCGGGCCGTGGCGACGGCCCTCTGCAGGGTGGCAAGAGCGCGGCCGTAGTTTTCCAGGCGTAGCAACCAGCGCACATCTGCTTTCGCCATGGCAGCAGGTGTTGAAACGGTGGTGTGGGCCTGGACCATAATGCTGAACAGAAGCGGTGATGCTTTGGAGTGATCAGCAAGGCAGGCGGGACATCGTTCACAGCTCAGCCGACTATGCCCGGCATGATCTGCATTCAGCCCTGATAACGTCTTGGCGAGATGAGTCTTAGCTTGGCAAGAAAATGAAAATCACAAATCTACTCCCATATCCACTGAAAACCCTAATGAGAAAAATAGCCAGATTCGCAGATTCAGTCCTAGAAAGAGTTAAACGCAAAAATAGATTTGACAAACATAGAAATGAATATTCCAAACTCCACTCATCACAGGAAACCATGGAGCTCTATCCATGCCTGGATGACTGGTCATCGAAAACAGAAATTGAGCCAACGTACTTTTACCAAGATAGCTGGGCTTTTGATCTCATCGTAAAAGCCATGCCTAAAATGCATGTTGACATTGGATCTCATCATAAATATGTAGCCCTCCTTTCGAAAGTAGTATGCGTTCAGGGGTCGTACCAAGCCTGATCTGAACGGCGAGCCTTGACAGGTCGCCGCCATCCGGTTGGATCTCAAGCAGAGATCGCTTGAGATGAACTCCGCTCCCACTGGCATCGCCGACAGCGACTGGGACGCGA
>NZ_JAHLYV010000002.1:0-116928 GCF_025128115.1 Synechococcus sp. CS-1326
CAGTGCCAGGTAGGCGGTGGGGAACAGCAGCAGACCGGACCAGCCGACAAAAACGAAGCGGTCACGCTTGAGCCAGTCGTCGAGGACATCGAACCATCCCCGTGTGGCAGGCGCGCGCCCTAGGGCAATCGTCATGGGTGCTTCATGAAGCTTTACATCACCAGGTTAGGTGGATGGATGCGGTCACTGCGGCCCGGCAGCTTCCTCCCGCCGAACCGGACCCGCCTCGGCGCGCTGCCCCGCCATTCGCCAGAGTGAACCCTGGCCTTTCCCTTCAAGCTGTGTACGTCGTCGAGCTCTCTCTCAAGCTCAGCCCCATGCCCGTTTCGGTGCAGCGCAAGGAGCTGGGCGACGCCCAGGCCCTCTACGACCGGATCAAGAACGCCCTGGAGAGCGGCCAACCCCGGGTGATCGAGCTCACCTGTGAGAAGGCCGAGGAAAAGCGGGTCAGCCTGCTGAGCAGTGAACTGGTGGCCCTGCAGATCTACGAAAAATCGGCGGCCGGTGGTGGAGGCAGCAAGCGGCCCGGCTTTTCCTTCGATACCTGACCCTTGACCAGCCCTTTGGTGGTGGAGCAACTCGGCTTCACCTGGCCCTCCGGCAGCCTGGCCCTTGATCAGTGCAGCTTCCGCCTGCCGGAGCCAGGGCTGTGGATGCTGGTGGGCGGCAACGGCAGCGGCAAAAGCACTCTGCTGCGGCTGATCGCCGGCCTGCTTTTGCCGCAGCGGGGCCGGATCGACTGCTTGCACAGAACCGCCCTGGTGTTCCAGAACCCCGACCACCAACTCCTGCTGCCCAGCTGCGGCACCGATCTTCAGCTCTCCCTTCCCGAAGGACTCGATCGGGCCCAGCGGCAGGCCAGGGTTGAGGCGGCCCTGATTCAGGTGGGGCTCGGTGGCTTCGAGCAACGCCCGATCCACACCCTCAGCGGTGGCCAGAAACAGCGGCTGGCGATTGCCGGTGCCCTGGCCAGCGAGGCCGGCCTGCTGCTGCTGGATGAGCCCACCGCCCTGCTGGATCCCATCAGCCAGCAGGAGGTGCTCGGCCTGATCAGGCAGCTCTGCAGCCGCCGTGAGAGCCCCCTGGCCGCGCTCTGGATCACCCACAGGCTCGAAGAGCTCGACAGCTGCCACGCTGCCGCCCAGATGGAGAGGGGAGGCCTGGGACCCTGGCAAGAGGGGAGGCGATTGCGGGAGCACCTGGAGCGGAGCCTTCCCCCCCTTGCCGGGCGGCAAGGCTGAGGGGTAGGTTCACGAAGCCACAATCCTCGGTAGCTCAGTGGTAGAGCGGTCGGCTGTTAACCGATTGGTCGCAGGTTCGAATCCCGCCCGGGGAGTTTTCCGCTCAAGCCCATCGCCGCTGTAACTGGGGTTCCACGCCCCCTGAAACGCCTCCAAGCCTGGTCCTGACAGGGGCCGAAAGAAAAGGAAGACTTAAGATTTCAGGGTTCACGTTCCGGCTGTCTCCGCCGTTGCTCCGGGCCCTGGCCTGGGGCACTCCTGGCCTTCCCAGGCGGCCCCGATCCGGCTCGGAGCTGGCCACGAGCTGGCTCAGAGCTGGCTCAGAGCTGGCTCAGCAGTACGGAACCCATTGGGCGATGACAGTGTCAATCCCGGTGCCCAGGCAAGCTGCCACGAAGCCTTGCATCCTCCTGATCGAGGACGACACGGACATGCGGGAGCTGGTGGCGGGTCACCTGGAGCACGGCGGCTTCCGGGTCGAGTGCGCCGACGACGGCATCAAGGGCCAGGCCCTGGCCATGCAGGCCAATCCGGATCTGATCCTGCTCGACCTGATGCTGCCCAAAGTGGACGGGATCACCTTGTGTCAGCGGCTGCGGCGGGATGAACGCAGCGCCGGCATCCCGATCCTGATGATCACGGCCCTGGGAGGAACCAAGGACAAGGTGAGCGGCTTCAACTCCGGCGCCGACGACTACCTCACCAAGCCCTTCGATCTCGAGGAGCTGCTCGCCAGGGTCAAGGCCCTGCTTCGCCGCAGTGATCGTGCCTCTCTCGCCACCAAACCAGGGGAGATTTTCAGCTTTGGCCCCCTCACCCTGGTGCGGGAACGGTTCGAAGCGATCTGGTTCGACACGGCCGTGCGGCTGACCCATCTGGAATTCGAGCTGTTGCATTGCCTGCTCCAGCGCCATGGACAGACGGTGGCACCGCCGCTGATCCTCAAGGAAGTCTGGGGTTATGAACCCGACGACGACATCGAGACGATCCGGGTGCACGTCCGCCATCTGCGCACGAAACTGGAGCCGGATCCCCGCAAACCCCGCTTCATCAAGACGGTTTACGGAGCCGGCTACTGCCTGGAACTTCCTGCCGGAACGCACCTGGAGCAGGCCGGAGCCCAGCAGGCTCGCTGAGCTCCAGCAAGGCCACCTCCCAGGCCAGCCGGGGTTGAACAAAGCCCTTCAACTGACCGCGCAACCGCTCGATCCGGGCTTGATCCCAGGGCCGCAGAGTGCTGCGCCAGAGCTGCCACTGCCACCAGTCGAGCAACCAGAGTTGCTGCTCAAGGTCGAGGGCTTCACAGAGATCGCGGGCCAGGGCGAGCGCCTCGATCGGCAGGCGGTCGCCGGCAAGCAGCCGCCCGGCCAGCTCCTCGGGCAGCGCCCGCCACTGCTGACGATGAAGCAACAGGGCGCCCGGGGATCCTGCCGCCAGCTCCAGCAAGGCAGCCGGGTCTGTTGAGGCTGGAACGGCCGCCGCTTCAACGCCAGGATCCAACCGGCTCAGCACCTGGACCATCGCCCCGGCATCCAGCCGGCCGAAGGGGATCAGCTGGCAGCGGGAGCGAATTGTGCTCAACAGCCTCTCCGGCGCGGACGTGAGCAGGATCAGCAGCCCATCACCCGGCTCCTCCAGGGTCTTGAGCAGGGCGTTGGCCGCCCCTTCAGCCATCGCTTCCACAGCCTCGATCACCACCAGGCAGCGGCCGGCCTCGAGGGGACGACGGGCCAGGAAGCGGCTGACGGCACGCACCTGCTCCAGGCGCAACTGGGGCAGCGCCCGCTTCGTGACGCCGAGCTCGTCGGCCTGGGAGGCCGTGAGCAGCTGACCCTGATGCAGGTGAGTGGGCTCCAACCAGAGCAGATCGGGGTGGTTTCCCTCCAGCAGTCGCCGCCGCACGGCGGGCGATCCCTCCAGCCCGACCAGCACACCCTCAAGGAAACGCAACGCGGCCAGACGCCGACCGACCCCATCCGGGCCGGCGAACAGGTAGGCAGGAGCCAGCCGCTGGAGCACGAGGCTGGCCTGAAGCAGGCCCACGGCCCGGGGTTGGCCAATCAGGTCGGCGAACAGCTCAGCCATCGCCGGGGTCCCCGAGCCAGCGGCGGATGGCGGAGCGAATCGACAGGGCCACCGCTGACGAGGGCGGCGCGGCATCGATCCGCTCCCAGCCGCGCTCACGGGCAAGCGTGGCAAAGCCATCGCGAACCCGCTCCAGCAGGGCGACTCCACCGGCCTCGATCCGATCGGCGGGTCGATCGCCACGCCGCTGCAGCGAAAGCTCCAGGGGTAGATCGAGCCACAGGGTGAGATCGGCCTCCAGGCCAGCTGTGGCAATCGATTCCAAGCCGGCGATCAGCTCCAGATCGAGGCCGCGGCCGTAGCCCTGATAGGCGACGGTCGAACCGCAGAACCGGTCGCTCACCACCCAGTCACCCGCGGCGAGGGCGGGCTGGAGGATCTCCTGCACATGCTGGGCCCGATCCGCCGCGTAGAGGAGCAACTCAGCGGTGGGGCAGGGTGCGGAGTGGGGCGGCGGATCGAGCAGCAGCGCCCGCAGGGCCAGGCCGAGGGCCGTGCCCCCGGGCTCACGGCTGATCACCAGCCTGGCTCCTTCAGGCATCAGGCCACTGGCTGGGAGCCAGCGGCGCAGCTGCTGCAGCTGGGTGGTCTTGCCACAGCCATCGATGCCTTCCAGCACAAGGAACCTGCCTGGAGCTGAACCGGGGTCAGGGGCGGCCATGCAGCGAAAGCGCATTCACCACCACGGTGATCGAGCTGGCGGCCATCAGCAGGGCGGCCAGAGGAGGGGACAGCAGCAGGCCGAAGCCCGGCAGCAGCAGGCCCGCCGCGACCGGCAGCATCACCAGGTTGTAACCGAAGGCCCAGGCCAGGTTCTGTCGCACCTTGGCCATGGTGCGACGGGCCAGAAGCAGGGCCTCCGCCACGGCCTCAAGGCGATCGCCGAGGATGACCAGGTCGGCCGTGTCCTGGGCAATCTGGGTGCCCGTCCCGATCGCGATTCCGAGGTCGGCCGCCGCCAGGGCAGGGGCGTCATTGATGCCATCGCCCACCATGGCCACCGGCCCCTGTTGGCGCTGGTGCAGGATCTGCGCCAGTTTCTGCTCCGGACGAAGCTCCCAGGCCAGGGATCCAGGCTCCAGTCCCAGCTCCGCGCCGAGGCGCAGCACCGCCTGGCGCCGATCACCGCTCAGGACACCCAGGCTGAGGCCGTTCCGTTTCAGGGTCTCCAGTGCTTTGGAGGCATCGGGGCGGGGTTGGTCCTGCACCGCTACCAGGCCAAGCAGGGCGTCACCGGCGGCCACCGCCATCACCGTTGCGCCATCGGCTTCCAGCGCCGCCAGCCTGGCCGCCAGTGCCTGGCCTGCCTGCAGACCGAGCTGGGCCAGCCAGTCGGGCCGGCCCACCCTGCAGACCCCCAGCTCACCGGCCACCTCCCCCTCAACGCCAGCGCCGGCGAAGGTGGTGCTGTTGGCCACTTCCAGCAACGAAAGCTCGCGGAGCTGGGCCTCCTGAAGCAGGGCATGGCCGAGCGGATGGCGCGTCTGCTGCTCAAGGCTGGCGGCCACACGGATCAGCCGCTCAGTGCCGCCCACCTCGACCGGCTCGATCGCCGTCACCAGGGGACGTCCCAGGGTGAGGGTGCCGGTCTTGTCGAACAAAACGGCCCTGAGGCTGGCGGCCATCTCGATCGCATCGCCGCCACGGAACAGCAGACCGGAGCGTGCCGCCAGGCCCGAGCCCACCGTGATGGCGGTGGGGGTGGCCAGGCCCAACGCGCAGGGACAGGCCACCACCAGCACGGAGATCGCCAGTTGCAAAGCCAGGGAAAACGGCGTGCCTGTGGCTGCGCCCAGCACACCTTGCAGACCGCCGTGGCCGGCCATCGCGCCGTGGCGATCGCTTGCGGCCAACAGCACCTGGGGCCAGAGCAGCGTTCCCCACTGCCACCAGAACAGGAACGTGCCAAGAGCCAGGACCAGAACAGCCAGACAGAAACGGCCGGCGATCCGATCGGCCAGGCCCTGGATCGGCGCCTTGCGGGCCTGGGCCTGCTCGACCAGATCGATGATGCGGGCCAGCGCGGTCGCCGCGCCGGCCCGGCGCACCTCCAGCACCAGGGGGGCCTGCAGGTTCAGCATGCCGGCCTCCAGCTCGGTGCCGGGCCCGGCTTCCAACGGCAGGGATTCGCCGCTGAAGCTCGAAACGTCCACAGCAGAGCAGCCCTCAAGCACAACCCCATCGACGGGAATGCGGTCACCGGGCAGCAGGCGCAGCCTGTCACCCGGCCGCAAGCCGCCGATCCTCACCTGGCGAGGCGGGTCATCTCCCAGCAGCAACAGGGCCGTATCCGGTTGCAGTTCGGCGAGCTGCTCAAGCGCCCGCCCCGTTCGGTTGCGGGCCCGCTCCTCCAGGAAGCGCCCCAGCAGCACGAACCCGAGCAGCATCACAGGCTCGTTGAAAAAACAGGGCCAGCCCGAACGGGGCCAGAGGAAAGCCACCAGACTGGCCAGATAGGCACTGCCCATCCCCAGCCCCACCAGGGTGTCCATGCCGGGAACCCCATGCCAGGCCTGGCTGGCGCCGCGCACCAGGATCGAACGGCCTGGGCCTAGCAGTGCCACGGTGGCCAGCAGGGCATGGAAGCCGAGGGCACCCAGGGGCGAAGGGGGCAGGCTGCCGGCCATGGTGAGATGGCCGAGCACCGAAACCAGCAGCAGGACCAGGGCCACCACCAGCTGGCGCCAGTCCTGCCACCAGCGGTGGTCGTCCTGTCGCTCGGAGCGGCTGCGAGGCGGGATGCCTGGGTCGCGGGGCTGGGCACCGAATCCGAGCGACTGGAGGCTGGCGATCAGGTCCGGCACGGGATCGCCGGCCTGATCAGCCTCCAGCTCCACCCAGGCGGTGCGGGTGAGCAGGTTGACGCTGGCCTGCCGGACGCCGGGCTGCTCCAGGAGCCGTTGCTCCACGGCCCGTACGCAGCCGCCGCATTTCAGTCCCTCCAGATCGAGCAGCAGAGGTTCCAACAGGAGCGTGCTCTGCGGGGATGGGGCAGGAGGAGAGATCACAGCCGGCGCCGAAGGGTCCAAGGCTAGGCAGTCGAGCCGGACAGGCCCCCGACGGCGGGCAACCGTCAGGATGGGATCACCGAGCCGCCGTCCGCCACCGTGCCCCGCAGCCAACGCAACGACAACTTCATCGACAAGAGCTTCACGGTGATGGCCGACCTGATCCTCAAGGTGTTGCCCACGAATCGACGCTCCAAGGAGGCCTTCGCCTACTACCGCGACGGCATGAGCGCCCAGGGGGACGGGGAGTACGCCGAGGCGCTGGAGAACTACGAAGAGGCGCTCAGGCTTGAGGACGACCCCAACGACCGCGCTTTCATCCTCTACAACATGGCTCTGGTGTTCACCAGCAATGGCGATCACCAGAAGGCCCTGGAGTTCTATGACCAGGTTCTCGAACTCAATGGCAACATGCCCCAGGCCCTCAACAACATGGCCGTGATCCATCACCATCTCGGCTCCCTGGCTGAGGAGCGGGGCGACACCGATGAATCGGATCGTTGCTTCTCCCGCGCTGCCGAATTCTGGGGCCGGGCGATCCGGATGGCTCCCAACAACTACATCGAGGCCCAGAACTGGCTCAAGACCAGCGGCCGCGGTTCTGTCGACGTGTACTTCTGAGCCCAGAGCCGGCGGCTGGGGCTTTCAGTCGGCGGCCGGATCGACCCCCAGGGCCGCCACCAGGGCCTCGGCCACGCTGGCGGCCTCGATCACCTCAAGATCGAGATCCGCCGCCAGGGGGCTCAGGCCGCTGGCCCGGGGAACCACCGCACGACGGAAACCAAGCCTGGCGGCCTCCTGCAGGCGTAACTCCAGCTGGCCCACCGGACGCAGCTGCCCCCCCAGCCCCAGTTCCCCCACCAGCACCGTGCCCGCCGGCACGGTGAGGTCGCGGTAGCTGGCCACCACCGCCGTCGCCACGCCCAGGTCGGCGGCCGGTTCCTCCACATCGAGCCCACCGGCCACGGCGATGTAGCAATCGAAGCGGGAGAGCGGCAGGCCCATGTGCTTCTCCAGCACCGCCAGGATCTGGTGGAGGCGGTTGATGCCGATGCCGGTGGCCGTGCGGCGTGGGCTGGCATAGCTGGTGCTGCTCACCAGCGATTGCAGCTCCACCAGCAGGGGGCGGGTGCCTTCGCAGGCCACGATCGTGGCCGTGCCGGCGGCGGGGCCATCGCTGCCCAGGAAAAGCTCGCTGGGGTTGCTGACCTCGATGAGGCCCCGATCCCGCATCTCGAACACACCGAGCTCATGGGTGGCGCCGAAGCGGTTCTTGACCGCTCGCAGCAGCCGGTGGCTGGCGAATCGGTCCCCTTCGAAGGTGAGAACGGCATCCACCAGATGTTCGAGCACCTTCGGCCCGGCCAGCATTCCCTCCTTCGTGACATGCCCCACCAGCAGCAGGGCCGTGTCCTGGCGCTTGGCCAGGCGCTGCAGGGCGGCGGCGCAATCACGCACCTGGGCCACCGAGCCTGGCGCGCTGGTGAGTTCCGCATCGTGGAGAGCCTGGATGCTGTCGATGATCGCCACCGCCGGCCGCAGCGACTCCAGTTCCTGAAGCACCAGGTCGAGATCGGTTTCAGCCAGGAGTTGTAGGCAGACGGGCTCAGGGCCCTGGCCGGCGTCAGGCCCCAGCCGGCGCCAGCGCAGCTTCACCTGCTGGGCCGATTCCTCGGCGCTCACGTAGAGCACCGAGCAGCTGCGGGCCATCACCTGGGCGGCCTGAAGCAACAGCGTTGACTTGCCGATGCCGGGGTCACCTCCGACCAGCACCAGCGACCCGGGCACCAGCCCACCCCCCAGGACCCGATCCAGTTCCTCGAAGCCGCTGGCCAGCCGCGCCAGGGGACGCTCTCCCACCGCCTGGATCGGCTGAGAGCGCCGCGGCCGGGGCTCCCCAGGCAGGGGAGCGGCGGCCAAGGAACCCGCCGACCGGCGGCGGCGACCTTCGGTGGCAGGGCTGAGCTGCTCGACCAGGGTGTTCCAGCCACCACAGCCGGGGCAACGGCCCAGGAACTGGCGCGCCTGGGCTCCGCAGCTCTGGCAGACGTAGGAAACGGGGGAGCGTGCCAAAGCGGTGTATGAAGAATGGTGGCGTTCGATGAACCCTTGGCACTCAGGCCTTTTCAGTGGTCGGATCTGTTGTAATCCTGCCCGCCGCGATGACGGCTTCCACCCCCGCCAAGGAAACGATCCTGGTCGTCGATGACGAGGCCAGCATTCGTCGGATTCTGGAAACACGGCTCTCGATGATCGGTTACCACGTGGTCACCGCCTCCGACGGCCTTGAGGCCCTCGAAGCGTTCCGGCTCTCCAGTCCCGATCTCGTCGTGCTCGACGTGATGATGCCGAAGCTCGACGGCTACGGCGTCTGTCAGGAGCTGCGCAAGGAGTCGGACGTGCCGATCGTGATGCTCACCGCCCTCGGCGATGTGGCCGACCGCATCACCGGCCTGGAGCTCGGCGCCGATGACTACGTCGTCAAACCGTTCAGCCCCAAGGAACTGGAGGCCCGGATCCGCTGCGTGCTGCGCCGCGTCGACAAGGAGCAGGTGGCGGGCATTCCCAACTCCGGCGTGATCCAGGTGAGCGATCTGCGCATCGACACCAACAAGCGGCAGGTGTACCGCGGTGATGAACGCATCCGCCTCACCGGCATGGAGTTCAGCCTGCTGGAACTGCTGGTCAGCCGTTCCGGCGAGCCGTTCAGCCGTGGCGAGATCCTCAAGGAGGTCTGGGGATACACACCGGAACGTCATGTGGACACCCGGGTGGTGGACGTCCACATCTCCCGGCTGCGCTCCAAACTGGAAGATGATCCCGCCAACCCCGAGCTGATTCTCACGGCCCGGGGCACGGGATATCTGTTCCAGCGCATCGTGGAAGCCGTTGGCAGCGAAGGACTCTGAATTCGACCCCCGCCAGCGGCGGGCCAAACCCAGTCGGGCGATCCGCCGGCTGGTGATCTGGTATCGACGCAACGCCGCCGTCACCAGCCTGGTGGACACCGCCACCTCTTCAGCCAGCACCGCCGCTTCCGCCGCCGGCTCGATGGCCGGGAGCATGGCCTCCACCGCCGGCTCGGTGTTGCAGCCCCTGATGATCCAGCCGCTGCGACGGCTGCAGCAGGGAGGTGTGCCGATCGTGGCGCCGATCCGCGATGCCGATCGTCGCTGGGTGGCGGTGGATGGCATGGGGGGTGACTACGCCCCGGGACCCATCCTGGCCGGCTGCCTGGATGCGGTGCGGGTGCTGCCGCTGCGGATCCGCTTCGTCGCCGAGGCCGAGGCCGTCCGCCAGGCCGTGGCCGCTCTGAATCTGGACGATGAGCTCAACGAGGCCATCGCCGCCGGTCTGTTGCAGCTGATCGGCAGTGGCCCTTCGGTGGGAATGCACGAGGAAGCCACGGTGGTGCGCCGCAAGCGCGATGCCAGCATCAACCTGGCCATGGATCAGGTCAGGGAAGGGAAAGCCGTGGCGGTGTATTCCGCCGGCAATTCCGGAGCCGTGATGGCCGCGGCCATTTTCCGCCTGGGCCGCTTGAAAGGCATCGAGCGACCGGCGATCGGCGCCCTGTTCCCCACCAAGGATCCCGCTGAGCAGGTGCTGGTGCTGGACGTGGGGGCCAACATGGATTGCAAACCCAGTTACCTGCTTCAGTTCGCCCTGCTGGGCAGCATCTACAGCCGGGATGTGATGGGGGTGACCCGCCCGCGTATCGGCCTGCTGAACATCGGGGAGGAGGCCTGCAAGGGCAATGACCTCACGATCAAGACGTTTCCTCTGCTCCAGGGGGAGCCCAGGCTCCGTTTCGTCGGCAACTGCGAGGGCCGTGATGTGCTCTCGGGCCAGTTCGACGTGGTGGTCTGCGATGGCTACACCGGCAACGTGGTGCTCAAGTTCCTGGAATCGGTCGGCAGCGTGCTCCTCGATGTGCTGCGGGCCGAGTTGCCCCGCGGCCGCCGCGGCAAGGTGGGTTCTGCCTTCCTGCGCAGCAACCTGGTAAGGATCAAGAAGCGCCTTGACCACGCCGAGCACGGCGGCGCCCTGTTGCTTGGGGTGGATGGGATCTGCGTGATCGGCCACGGCAGCAGCAAGGCCCTCTCGGTCGTGAGTGCCCTGCGCCTGGCCCATCGGGCCGCCAGCCACGGCGTGATGGACGATCTGCACCAGCTGAGCACCGAGGTGGAGGCGGCGCAGGCCTGTGGTTGACTGTGCCCAACGGTGGTCACGCAGGTGTCGCTCGGTCAGTTGGGCAGGGGGATGGCCCTGGTGGGATGCGGCAGTGAGCTGCCCCTTCTCAGCGTCAGCAATGAACAACTGAGCCAGCGGGTGGACACCAGCGACGCCTGGATCCGCAGCCGCACCGGCATCGCCTCGCGTCGGGTCGCCGGTCCTGAGGAAACACTCACCACACTGGCGACCGGAGCCGCCCGCAAGGCCCTGGAGCACGCCGGCTGGAGTCCGGAGGATCTGGATCTGATCCTGCTGGCCACCTCCAGCCCCGATGACCTGTTCGGCACCGCCCCCCGCATCCAGGGAGCGCTGGGGGCCCACCGGGCGGTGGCCTTCGATCTCACCGCCGCCTGCAGCGGCTTCCTGTTCGCCCTGATCACGGCCGGTCATTACATCCGCAGCGGCAGCATGCGGCGGGCCCTGGTGATCGGCGCCGATCAACTGAGCCGCTGGGTCGACTGGAACGACCGCGGCACCTGTGTGCTGTTCGGTGATGGGGCCGCCGCCGTGGCGATCGAAGCCTGTCCGGGCGAACGGGATGGACTGATGGGCTTCCGCATGCACTCCGATGGTCGCCGCGCCGCCTGCCTTTCCCTGGAGCAGAGCCTGGAACGTCAGCCCCTGGTGAACGGCCACTCCGCCCAGCGCGGGGGCTTCCTGCCCATCCACATGAACGGGCAGGAGGTCTACAAATTCGCCGTGCGGGAGGTTCCTTCCGTGCTGGAGGCGTTGCTGGAAGACACCGCCACCAAGGCCGACCAGATCGACTGGTTGCTCCTGCATCAGGCCAACCAGCGCATCCTCGATGCCGTGGCCACACGCCTCGATATTCCCGCCGAACGGGTGCTCAGCAACCTGGCCCGTTATGGCAACACCTCAGCGGCCACGATCCCGCTGATGCTGGATGAAGCCGTCCGGGACGGCCGCATCCGCCCGGGTCAGCTGATCGCCACCAGTGGCTTCGGCGCCGGTCTGAGCTGGGGGGCCGCCCTGCTGCGCTGGCAGGGGCCGATGGCGGCCAGCACCTAATCTCCTGCCGGTTCACGAAAACGTCACCATGGGGATTGCCTGGGTTTTTCCCGGCCAGGGATCACAGAAACTCGGCATGGCCGAGGGACTTCTGAATCTCCCCGATGCCAGGCGGCGTTTTGACGAAGCCTCACAGCGGCTGGGCCGCGATCTGCTGGGGATCTGCGCCGGATCCGGCCAGCATCCAGTCGGGGATCCCAGTGATCTCAACGACACCCGCAACACCCAGCCAGCCCTGTTCGTGGTTGAAAGCCTGCTGGTGGATGGCCTCAAGGCCCAGGGGCGCACAGCCCAGCTCGTGGCCGGCCACAGCCTGGGGGAACTGGTGGCTCTCTATGCGGCCGATGTGTTCGACTTCGCCACCGGTCTGCAGCTGATCCAACGACGCAGTGAACTGATGGCAGCGGCCGGGGGTGGAGCGATGACCGCCGTGATCGGCTTCGATCGAGACGAACTGGAGAAGCTGGTGGCGGCCGTCGAGGGGGTGGTGATCGCCAACGACAACAGCCGCTCCCAGGTGGTGCTCTCCGGTCAGCCGGCGGCGGTGGCCGAAGTGATCAGCGCCCTGCACTGCAAGCGGGCCGTTCCCCTCGCCGTTTCGGGGGCGTTCCATTCACCCTGGATGCAGGAGGCGGCCACCGCCTTCGCAGCGGTACTGGAGCCGATTGCCTTCGCAAACGCCACCATTCCTGTGCTCAGCAATGCCGATCCCAGGCCCGAAACCGCCGGCGAGGTTCTCAAGGCCAGGCTTGCCCGGCAGATGGTGAGCGGCGTGCGTTGGCGCGACACCATGGCCCAGTTCCCGATCCAGCAGATCGACACCGTGGTGGAGATCGGGCCCGGCAACGTGCTCAGTGGTCTGATCAAGCGGGACCTCGACGCGATCGTCACGGCGCGGATCGCCAGTGCCGAGGATCTGGGATCTTGAGTGGTCCCGCCTCGCCGGATGGGAATCCTCTGCCGCCAGCCCTGCTGACGCCCCGGCCCAGCTTCACCTACCGACTGGTCAGCTATCTGCTGGTCTTTCCGATCTACCGACTGCTTTTCCGTGGTCGAACCGCCAGCAACGCCCAGGTGCCGATGGAGGGGGCGCTGGTGGTGGTGGCCAACCATGGCTCCCATCTGGATCCACCGCTGCTGGGCCACGCCCTCGGTCGTCCGGTGGCCTTCATGGCCAAGGCGGAGCTGTTTCGGGTTCCGCTGCTGGGCGCGATCATCCGGGCGTGCGGGGCTTACCCGGTTGCCCGCGGCGCCAGCGACCGTGAGGCCATCCGCGTCGCCATGGCCCGCCTGGCCGAAGGCTGGGCCACAGGCGTGTTCCTTGATGGCACCCGCCAGGGGGATGGCCGGGTGAACGATCCCCAGCAGGGAGCCGCCTTTCTGGCAGCCAGAGCGGGGATCCCCCTGCTGCCGGTCGCGATCGTCAACAGCCACCGGGCACTCGGCACCGGTCGGCTCTGGCCGCGGCTGGTGCCGATTCACATCCGCATCGGCCAGCCGATTCCACCGCCGGCTTCGCGGCGCCGCAGCGATCTGGAGGCCACCACCCTCGCCTGCCAGGCACAGATCAATGGGTTGCTGGACCAGGGTCTGCTGCCACCGGGCAAGGTCATTTCCCTGCTACCGCCCACTGGGCCGGATCACGGCCGCTGATCACCCAGACCAACGCCCTGAAGCCATCACGCCAGACCTTGCTGCGGCGTTCCGGCAGGCAGCGGGGCCCACAGGGCACGGTCACCGGGGTCAGCTGGATGCCCCGACTGCCGGCGATGATGCGGCCCACCAGCAGGGCTCTCTCCATGTGGTCGCTGCTGGTGACCAGCAGAACGTGGCGGATGCCGGAGCCTTTCAGATCGTCCACCACCGTGGTGAAGTTGGTGACGGTGTCGCGGGCCCGGTAATCGAGCTGGTACTGGTGGGGGCCGAGCCCCTCCTGGTGGAACAACCACTGGGCGTACTCCGGATTGCTGCCACCACTCACCACCACAGGCAACCGATAGCGCTGAGCCAACTGGCCTGCCCGTCGTTCCCTGGCCACATCGCCGCCCAGCACCAGGATCAGCTGGGGTTGTGCAGCCGGCGAAAGAGCGAACGAGGGAACCGGCAGCGGTCCGGGCCTCGTCAACTGGACCAGCCCGACCAGGGCCAGTCCGAGCAGGGCCCAGGGGAGGAGTCGCCGCATCAGGCGGGCAGCACAGGGCTGGTGGGATAGATCGGCAGAACGGGCTGCCAGGGTGCCGGCCGGCCGGCAGCCGCCGCGGCCTGACTCAGCAGCAGCAACTGGCTCAGATCGGCGGCTGGGTCGAGCCTGGCCTCGAAGCAGGGAGCACCCGAGAGGGCACTCAAGGACGGGAACAGCCGTGGCAGCTCCATCTCCGCCAGCCCGCCCAGCGCCGCTGAATCGGCCTGGTAGCGGCCCGCCACCACGCCTCGACGCGGCAGCACCTGGGTCACCCAGAAAGGGCTGTGCAGGCTGCCGCTCTCCCCAGCCAGCCAGAGGCAGCGGGCGCACAACAGGAAGCTGCTGAACCCATCGAGGGGGCAGCCGAGCTGCTGGGCGAGGGTGCGGGCCAGCACCACGCTGAGCCGGGTTCCCGTGAAGCCCCCGGGTCCGGTGGCCACCGCCAGGCGGCCCAGTTCGCTCCAGCGGCTGGCGGGAAGCTGCCTCTCCACGCAGACCAGCAGTTCGTTCCCCAGGCTGCGGCCGAGGGGATGGGAGGCCACGGTCGCCAGGCCGCCACCGAGGGGCTGGAGGCCCACCGCGAGGGTGTCGGTGCTGCTGTGCAGGGCCAGCAACAGGGGGATCCGCTCGCTCATCCGGGTTGGGGCTCCCCGGGCCTGAGCCGAAGCCAGCGGCCTGGATCGGCCTGGTAGCTCCGGCAGGCCCGCACGTCCCACTCCACCCCCACCTTGGCGTCTGGCAGATCGATCACCTGCACGTGGATGCGCGGCTCGAGCGGCTGAAAATCAGGGCTGGCGCTCAGGTGGCAGACACCATGCTGCCGCTCCACCGCGTGATAGGCCTGGCATCGCTCGACCCAGAGACAGTCCACGCAGATGCACATCCCCCGGCGGGCCACGGACCCCACCATTCTGGGGTGGAGCGACCAGGGCTCCGCTGGGCTGGCCGAGGCGGCCGCCATGCTGCGCCGGGCCCTGCGGATCGAGGCCTGGCCCCTGCCCCTGGCGGAGCTCCCCGCCGGCGCGGCGCTGGTGGGCGGCGCCGTGCGGGATGGACTGCTGCAGCGCCTGGGGGCCAGACCCGATCTCGACCTGGTGGTTCCAGGCGATGCGATCAGCCTCTGCCGGGAACTCAGCCGCCGCCACGGCGGCAGTGCCGTGGTTCTGGACGGCAAGCGCTCGATCGCCCGCCTGGTGCTGAAGGGCTGGTGCCTGGATCTGGCTCGCCAGGTGGGCAGCAGCCTGGAGGAGGACCTCTGGCGGCGCGATTTCCGCCTCAACGCCCTCGCTCTGCCCCTGGGCTCCCAGGCCCCCCTGCTCGATCCCACCGGAGGCCTGCGGGATCTGGCACTGGCGCGGATCGTGGCGGTGCGGGAAGCCAACCTGCTCGACGATCCACTGCGGCTCCTGCGAGGCATCCGACTCGCCGCCGAGCTTGGTTTCAAGCTCGACGACCAGACGGGTGAGTGGATCCGGGCGCATCACCGCCAGATCACCGAGGTGGCACCGGAGCGGGTGCTGGTGGAGCTGGAAAAACTGGCCGCCTGCCCGGCAGGCCAGCGGGGTCTTGCCGTCGCCTTTGAATCCCGCTTGCTGGACCCATGGCTGAGCGGTCCAGGTGTCCTTGCCCCTCACCAGGCGGAGCCGAACCGGGCGGCCCAGCTGCTCAGCCTGCAGAGGCTCGATGCCGAGCAAACCGGCCGCCTGGGCCTCAGCCCGTCTGAAGCCGTCGCCGCCCTGGGGCTGGCCCGTCTGGCGGTGCTCTTCGACGCAAAAGGCCTGGAGCGACTCCACGCCAGCCGCCAGCTCCAACGGCGCTGCGGGCAGTTGCAACATTGGTGGAATCAGCTGCTCGCCCAGGGCCCCGGCGGGGTCGAGGGGCAACTGCAGACGTTGACGGAGACGCAGCGCCTGAGCCTCCACCAGCAACTGGCCGAGGATCTGCCTTCCCTGCTGCTGTTCTTCCCTCCGGCGGTGGCTCTGGCCTGGATGAAGCGCTGGCGCAACCCCGACGACCCCCTGTTCCATCCCCGCTTCCCCGTGGATGGCTGGACACTGCAGCAGACCCTCGGGCTGGGGCCCTCACGCCAGGTGGGCCAGCTGCTCGCCCACCTGAGCGCGGAGCTGGCCTTCGGCAGGATCAACAAACCTGAAGAAGCCTTGAAGGCTGCACGAATCTGGCTGGAGAGCAGGGGGCTGTGATTTACATTGAGCTGCATAGGCACGATCAGCTGCCTGCTTAGTGCCCGGCAGGTGTCGGTTAGTCATCAGACTTTCATCCATGGATCCAGCGGCCATCGTCATCGGCGATCTGGCTTTGTGATCCGTCTTTTTGATCCGGCGACGTGATCCAGCTTCGTGATCCAGCCCGTCGATCGATTGACCAGCGCCCTCGAGCCAGTTTTTCCAATTTCTCCCCCCCTCCCCATGAGTGTTCGTCTGTACGTCGGCAACCTGCCGCAGAGTTTTGATGCCAAAGAGCTGGACGCTCTGTTCACGGCGATCGGTGAAGGCGTGCGATTCAAAACGGTTCAAGACCGTGAAACGGGCGCCTGCCGTGGCTTCGGCTTTGCCAACGTCGACGACGAAAAGCTCGCTGACGCTGTGATCGAACAGCTCAACGGCCTCGCCTTCGGAGGTAACACCCTTCGCATCGAACGATCCGAGCGCAAGGAAACCCGCACCACCCCCACCGGCAGCGACCGTCGTCCGGCCGGTGCACCGGCGGCGGCCCGCAAGTCCACCAACAAGGTGGTCCACAGCGACACAATCACCGAAGGCGCTCCTGATCCCCGCTGGGCCGGTGAACTGGCCAAACTCAAGGCTCTGCTCGCCAACCAGACCGCAACCGTCTGATCCGGCGGCAGACAGCAGCCAACCAACGATCGCGTGGATGGGGAACAAGGGGTGAGTGCAGCTCTGCGGCCCATGGCTCCCCAGAGCCGGTTCTGGCCGTGGAATGGCCATTCCATCCACCTGCTGCAGGCCTTCCCTCCAGGCAACCCCACCGGGATTTCCACGGTGATCCTGGTCCACGGTTTCGGAGCCTGCTGCGGCCACTGGCGCCACAACCAACCGGCCCTGGCCGAGCACTTCAGGGTGTACGCCCTCGATCTGCTCGGCTTCGGCGCCAGCTCCAAACCCAGCTCCCGGTTGACCGGTGAGCCGGAGCGGCCCGGTTCGGTTCGTTACTGCTTCGACCTCTGGGCCACCCAGGTGGCTGATTTCGTCGAAAGCCTGGGGCCCCAGGAGCGGGATTGTCCGATCCAGCTGGTCGGCAATTCGATTGGTGGGCTCGTTGTTCTGCGGGCCAGCCAACTGCTTCTGGAGCGCGCTCTGGCGCCGGTTCAGGTGATTCTGATCGACTGTGCCCAGCGCACCCTCGATGAAAAGCGCCGGGCGGAACTGCCGCCGCTCGAGCGGCTGTTCCGCCCGCTTGTGAAGCAACTGGTGCGGCAGCGAAGCATCGTGGCCCCACTGTTCAAGGTCTTCGCCAGGCCCGGATTCATCCGTCAGGTTCTGGCGAAGGCCTACCCCACCGGCGCCAACATCGACGCTGAGCTGGTGGCCATGCTCTACCGGCCCAGCACGGATCCAGGGGCCGCAGAAAGCTTTCGCGGCTTCATCAATCTGTTCGAGGATGTGCTGGCGACGGAGCTGCTGGCCGGACTCAGCCTGCCGGTCCGGATGATCTGGGGGGAGAAGGATCCATGGGAAAGTCCGGCGGAAGCCGAAAGCTGGCAGAGAACCTTTGCCTGCATCCTGGATTTGCGCATCCTGCCTGGCCTGGGCCATTGCCCCCAGGATGAGGCCCCCGATCTCGTTAATCCCATCCTGATCAACTGGCTTCAGCAAGCCGAAGCGGCCAGCGAGAATTAACGGGATTGGGCAATCAGATAGGAGCAGGGCAAGTCGAGAAGCTTTGACCCCCTTGGCACGAAAGCACGCCGATTGAACACATCATAATCCTGGCGCTCGATTGCATCAAGGATGCCGCGATACAGGCGCAGAGAAGCCCAGACTGGCCAGCGGGCATCGGCAGCAAGCCAGCGGACCCCTGCTTCCGAGCGACCGAACCAGTGGCGGGCCCTCTGGAGTTGAAAGGCCATCAGTTGCCGCCAGTTGTCGTTCACCGTTCCTGCCATCAGGTCGGCCTCTGAGTAATTGAAGCGCCGAAGATCCTCCTGGGGAAGGTAGATACGGCCACGGCTCCGGTCTTCACCCACATCCCGCAGGATGTTGGTGAGCTGGTTGGCGATTCCCAGGGCCACGGCAGCCTGGGATGTATCCGGTTTTTCACTCCAGGGGGCTGAGGTGTAAGCGGGATCGAGGCCCATCACCTCCTGGGTCATCAGACCCACGGTGCCGGCCACCCGGTAGCAGTAGAGCTTCAGCTCCTCGAAGCTGGCGTAGCGCCGGCGCCGCAGATCCATGCGCTGGCCCTCGATCATGTCGAGATAGGGCTGCAGGGGCTGGGGGAAGCGCTCCAGTGTGTCTTCCATCACCAGATCGAGGCCATCCTCGATCTGACCGTTGAACAGGGCGCGGGTGCGTTCTTCCCAGCGATCCAGCCGCTCGGCCAGCCGGTCCTCGGGCAACGCCTGAGCCTGGGGGCTGTCCATCAACTCGTCGGTACGCCGACACCAGACGTAGATCGCCCAGATCGCCCGCCGCTTGGCCCGGGGCATCAGCAGGGTGCCGAGATAGAAGGTTTTGGCCCACTGCGCCGTTTCCTGGCGGCAGGCCTCGTAGGCCTGGGCCAGGTTCAGCGGTGAGCGGAGAGCGGCCATCGGGTGGGCGACCAGCACGGTCACACCAGCACCGGCGCAGACTGGCGACTCACCACCTCGGCGCAGAGCTTGCCACTCAGCACAGCACCCTCCATCGAGGCGAGGTAGCGCTGCATGGTGAAATCGCCGGCCAGGAAGAAATTGGCAATCGGTGCATCCTGCGAGGGCCGGAGTTGCTGACAGCCCGGCACCGACTTATAGACCGACTGGGGGGTCTTGACCACCCTTGCCTTGCGCAGCTGGGCCTGGTCGTCACCGCTGAAGTGGACGGGGAACAGCCGTTGGAGTTCGGCCATGGTGGCCGCCACGATGTCCGCATCGCTGCGGCCGATCCAGGCGGCGGCGGGCGCAAAAACCAGTTCCAGCATCGATCGGTGGGGATCGGCATACTCCCGGCAGGTGTTGCTCATATCGGCGTACACGCTGAGCAGCTCGGAACGACTGAACAAAAGGTGGTCGATCGCGGTGAGTTTGCGGTCGAACCAGAGATGAATGTTGATGACCGGAACCCCCTTGAGGCCCTCCAGCTTCTGGAAGTAGGGCATCTGCTTCCAGGGCTCAGGGAGCAACAGCTTGAGCGGATCGACCGGCAGGGCGCTCACGAAGGCATCGGCTTCCACCTCCAGGGGCTCGTTGCCCTTCACCCCGCCGATCCGGAAAGAGGCGACGGAACCATCCGCGGCCAGCTGGATCTGCCGCAGGGGTCGGTTCAGGTGCACCTCCCCCCCCCGCTCACGGATCGAAGCCACGATCGGCTCACAGAGCCGCTGAGGAGGATTGCCATCCAGAAAGGCCATCTTCGAGCCATTCTTCTCCTGCAGAAAGCGATTCAGAGCGGTGAGCAGGACCGTGCTGGAGATTTCATCGGGGTTAATGAAGTTCAGGGCCTTGCTCATGGCGATGAACACTTCATCATTGACCCGCTCCGGGATGTTGTGCAAGCGCAGCCATTCCGTCCAGGAATACTGATCACAACTTTCGACATAATCCTGGCCACGCAGCATCGCGGGGACCAAGCCAAGTCCAAACTGGATCTTCTCCGGCCATGTCAACATGTCGTTGTTGCCCAGGATGGCCGCCACGCCGTTGAGCGGGGCCGGAAGATCAGGAAAGTCGAAGCGGCTGTAGGTGCCCGGGTCGTCCTTCTGATTGAAGATCATCGCGTGATCTTTCCATTGCAGCCGATCTTCGATGCCAAGCTCCCCGAAGAGCTGAAGCATGTTCGGGTAGGCCCCGAAGAAAATGTGCAGGCCCGTCTCATACCAGTCGCCGTCCTCGTCCTGCCAGGCGGCCACCTTGCCGCCCAGGACGTCCCTGGCTTCGTAGATCACCGGGGTGTGGCCTGCGTCACAGAGGTACTTGGCGCAGGAAAGGCCGGCGAGACCTGCCCCGGCGATGGCGACGCGCATGGAAAATCAAAAACCAGGTCCAACCTTAAAAGGGTCAGGACAGCCAGCGCCGATCACCGGCTTCCTAAAGTATTGGGGTGCGACCCGATCCGGCACGCCTGCCTCCCCATCCACCATGGCCGACGCTCTCCTGCTCAAGTCCACCACCCGGCATGTGCGGCTGTTCACCGCCCGGGTGGAAGACGATCAGCTCGTCGCGGATCCGTCCCTGCTGACCCTGGACCTTGATCCCGACAACGAGTTCCTCTGGCAGCCAGCCGTGCTCGAGACAGTGCGGCAACGCTTCCGCGACCTGGTGGGCAGCTTCGCCGGAGCGGACCTCACCGAGTACAACCTGCGCCGGATCGGCTCGGAGCTGGAAGGCACGATCCGGCAGCTGCTGCAGGCCGGCGAACTCCGCTACAACCCGGATGCCCGGGTGCTGAACTATTCAATGGGCCTGCCCCGCAGCCCTGAAGCCTGATGAGCCGCCCCCCCTACGGCCGCAGTTCCTCCTCCCAGGACCGCGACCAGGATCGTGATGGTTACGCCTACCGATCGACCGCCTACGACGATCGGCCCAGGGGGCGACGGGAAGCGCCGCCCCGCAAAGCTGGTGCGGCGGGCCCCGGAGGGCCGGGCGGCGGCTCTGGCGATCCACCCTTCAAATTCAACGTGGCCACGGTGGCTGTGCTGGCCGGGGTGCTCGTGGTGGGCATCGGCATCGGCACCGCCCTCTCCAGCAACACCGTGGGCAACCAGGGCAACATCGCCAGCAGCCAGCAACTCGATCTGGCCGTTCCCGACCCCGAGTTCTGCAAACAGTGGGGAGCGAGCGCCTTCGTCAATGACATTGAGCTCTACACCACGATGAACCCGAGCAGCAGCTTCGTGACCCAGCCCACCCTGCAACCGGGCTGCGTGATCCGCCGCGAAAACTGGAGTGTGCTCCAGAAGGAAGGGGCGGTCACCGCTGAGCAGATGCGCCAGTGCAAACAGCGGATGAATACCTTCGCCTACATCGGCTCGATCCGCGACAAGCCTGTGGTGCGCTGTGTCTACCAGACCGACATCGGTGGCAACAAGTTCCAGACCCGTGGCATCGCCGGGGCCGCCGATGACTCGGTGGGCATCACACCGGAAGGGGATCAGTTCTGAGCAGGCTCAGGCCGCCAGCGGGACCGGCTGCCGCAGGGGGCTGTCCGCGCTTGCGAAGACCGGCAGCACTTCACGCCGGAAAGCCTCCGCGGCGCGGGAGCAGTAGCGGGCCGGATGCGTGATCAGCTTCAGCTGACGACGCACCAACAGGTCGGCGATGCAGGCCCGGTGCAGATTGCCCGCCGCCAGCTCCCGCTCGATCGAAACCACCGGCAGAAACGCTGCCCCCAGCCCCGACTGGACGGCATTCTTGATCGCCTCGAAGGAGTTGAGCTCCATCTCGACCTTCAGGCGCTGCACCTCCAGCCCTGAGCGGGCCAGCAGATGATCCACCATCTTGCGGGTGGTGGACTGGGCATCGAGGCAGACGAAGCCCAGCCGGTAGAGATCCTCTTTATGGAGTTCCCCCAGCCGGGCCAGGGGATGCTTGATCGGCAGCACCAGGGCCAGCTCATCACTGGCATAGGGCACCACCTGCAGGAGGTCGTTGAGCTCGGTGGGGAGCTCACCGGCGATGATCGCCAGATCAACCTGTCCATTGGCCACACTCCAGCTGGTGCGCCGGGTGCTGTGCACCTGGAGCTGGACGGCCACATCGGGATACTTCTGCCGGAACAGGCCGATCATGCGTGGCATCAGATAGGTGCCGGTGGTCTGGCTGGCGCCGACGATCAGCGATCCACCCTTGAGATTGTGGAGGTCGTCGAGGGCGCGGCAGGCCTCCTGGCACTGGCCGAGGATGCGATCGCAGTAGCTGAGGAGCAGATGACCCGCTTCGGTGAGCTGGGCCTTTCGCCCGCCCCGATCGAACAGGGAGACATCCAGCTGCTTCTCCAGGTTCTGGATCTGCAGGCTGACCGCAGGCTGGGTGACATAGAGGCTGTCGGCAGCTTTCTTGAAGCTGCCCTCGCTGGCAATGGCCCGCAGGATGCGCAGCTGATCGAGAGTGAAAGGCAGATCAGCCATCGAATGACCCGTGGGGCTTGCTCCGGCTGGAAGTGGCGACTCTAAGGCGAAAGCTTCGCAGCAGCTCCGGCCGCCGGCGGAGCCACCCTGCTGAAGGCCAGAATCAGCTGCTGCCGCCCCGCCTTTTTGCCGCTCGAACCGCACCGATCCAGCCTGGAGATGCTGGCCCTTCTGCTCGGCTTCGCCGTGCTGCACAGTGGCGGGGCGGCACTGCGGGTCTGGGGGGAGGAGCGGATCGGCGCCCGCGCCTGGCGCCTGCTGTTTGCGGCGATCAGCATTCCATCAGCCGTGCTGGTGGTGGGCTTCTTCCTCGCCCATCGCTACGAGGGGCTCCGGCTGTGGAATCTGCAGGGCACGCCTGGCCTGATTCCAGTGATCTGGCTGGGCACGGCGATCAGCTTCTTCTTTCTTTATCCAGCCACCTACAACCTGCTGGAGATTCCAGCGGTGCTCAAGCCCGAGCAACGGCTCTACGCCACGGGGATCATCCGGATCAGCCGCCATCCCCAGGCCATCGGTCAGGTGATCTGGTGCGCCACCCATCTCCTCTGGATCGGCAGCAGCTTCATGCTCGTCACCTGCTTCGGGCTGATCGCCCATCACCTCTTCGCCATCTGGCACGGTGACCGGCGTCTGGCCAGGCGCTTCGGGGCCTCCTTCGAACACCTGCGGCAGAACACCTCGGTCCTTCCCTTCCAGGCGGTGCTCGACGGTCGCCAGTCGCTGGTGCTGAGCGAATTCCTCAGGCCCTCCCAACTCGGCATCGCCGTGGCGATCGGCATCCTCTGGTGGAGCCATCGCTTCATCGGCCTCGCCTCGGTGGCCTTCCTGAACGGCCCGCTGGGCCGAGTGCTGGGTTAGACGATCCGGTGGGCTGATCGAAGTCCCACACACAGCCGGATCCAGCCGGGAGGCCTGCCTACACTGCCGTGGCCTGCCCAGAACCGGATGACGTCGGCCTCGGAACTTGCCTGGGTTATTCCGGTGCTTCCCCTGCTGGGGGCAGCCCTGGTCGGTCTGGGGCTGATCAGCTTCAATCGCACTGTGAACCGGTTGCGAAAACCGGTTGCTCTCTTTCTGATCAGCTGCGTCGGAGCGGCCGCCGTGCTCAGCTTCGCCGTGCTGATCGAGCAGATCGCCGGCCCAGCCCCCACCGAGGTGCTGTTCGACTGGGCCAGCGCCGGCAGCTTCAACCTGCAGATGGGCTTCCGGGTTGATGCGCTCGGCGCCGTGATGCTGGCTCTGGTCACCACCATCGCCCTGCTGGTGATGGTGTATTCCGATGGCTACATGGCGCACGACAAGAGTTACGTGCGCTTTTTCACCTACCTCGCCCTGTTCAGCAGCTCGATGCTGGGCCTGGTGATCAGCCCCAACCTGCTCGAGATCTACGTGTTCTGGGAGCTGGTGGGCATGTGCTCCTACCTGTTGGTGGGCTTCTGGTACGACCGGGACGGCGCCGCCAATGCGGCCCAGAAAGCTTTCATCGTCAACCGTGTCGGCGACTTCGGACTCCTGCTGGGAATTCTTGGCCTGTTCTGGGCCACGGGCAGTTTCGGCTTCGAGGAGATTGGCGTTCGCCTCAGCGAAGCCCTCAGCAACGGCAGTGTGTCCCACACCGCGGCGGTGATTCTCTGTCTGCTCGTGTTCATGGGACCGATGGCCAAGTCGGCCCAGTTCCCCCTGCATGTCTGGCTGCCGGATGCCATGGAGGGACCAACCCCGATTTCCGCCTTGATCCATGCGGCCACCATGGTTGCCGCTGGTGTGTTCCTGGTGGCCCGCCTCCAGCCGATCTACATCCAGTTCGATGAAGTTCAGGCCTTCATCGCCGTGATCGGCACGATCACCTGCTTCCTGGGCGCGAGCATCGCCCTCACCCAGATGGATCTGAAGAAGGGGCTTGCCTACAGCACCGTTTCCCAGCTCGGCTACATGGTGCTGGCGATGGGCTGCGGTGCCCCGGTCGCCGGCATGTTCCACCTGGTCACCCATGCCTTCTTCAAGGCGATGCTTTTCCTCTGCTCCGGCTCGGTGATCCATGCCATGGAAGAGGTGGTGGGCCATGAACCGGTGCTGGCTCAGGACATGCGGCTGATGGGGGGACTCCGCCAGTTCATGCCGGTCACCGCCATCACCTTTCTGATCGGCTGCGTGGCGATCAGCGGCATCCCACCCCTGGCCGGCTTCTGGAGCAAGGACGAAATCCTCGGTCAGGCCTTCAACGCTTACCCGATCCTCTGGGGCGTCGGCTTCCTCACCGCCGGCATGACCGCCTTCTACATGTTCCGGCTCTACTTCCTCACCTTCGAGGGTCCGTTCAGGGGAACCGATGCGGCCCTCCAGTCCCGTCTGCTGGCCGCGGCGGGCAAAGGGGCTCCAGAGCAGGAAGGCCACGGCGAACTGGCCAGCCATCCCCATGAGTCCGGTTGGCAGATGGCCGCACCTCTGGCGATCCTGGCCGTGCCGTCGGTGCTGATCGGTTTGCTTGGAACCCCCTGGCACAGCCGTTTCGCCGAGCTGCTCGATCCCCATGAAGCCGTCGAGATGGCCGAGCAATTCAGCTGGGGGGGCTTTCTGCCCCTGGCCGGCGCCTCGGTGGCGATCTCGCTCACTGGCATCACCGTGGCGGTGCTTGCCTACGCGCTCCACAAACTGGATCTGGCTGCGGCCGTGGCCTCCCGCTTTCCCAGGATCAATGCCTTTCTCGCCAACAAGTGGTATCTCGATGACATCAACGAGAGGATCTTCGTGAAGGGCAGCCGCAAGCTGGCCCGTCAGGTGCTTGAGGTCGACGCGAAGGTGGTGGATGGCGTGGTCAATCTCACCGGTCTGCTCACCCTCGGCAGCGGGGAAGGGCTCAAATACTTCGAGACCGGGCGCGCCCAGTTCTATGCCCTGATCGTGTTCGGCGGCGTGATCGCCCTCGTGGTGCTGTTCAGCAGCTTCTGAATCCGAGGGCCAACTGTGTGTGTCATCCCGTATCTGGGGGACTCCGGCCCTGTGACCATTTCTACACTCCGGCCAGAACCGCTGACCTGGACTGTGCCGCTCGATTTTGCCGATGCTCAGGGTGCCCTCGGGGTCCTGGGCACCGACCACACCGGGACCTTCCCCTGGCTGAGCGTCTCAATTCTGTTGCCGATCGCGGCAGCTCTGCTCATCCCGTTCATCCCCGATCCCGGCAACGGCAAAACGATCCGTTGGTATGCGCTGGGCGTGGCCTTGGTGACTTTTCTGGTGACCGTGGGGGCCTACCTGAACGGTTACGACCCCTCGGTGGCCGGGCTTCAGCTGATCGAGCGGGTGGAGTGGCTGCCTGATCTGGGCCTGGCCTGGTCGGTGGGAGCCGACGGGCTCTCGATGCCGCTGATCCTGCTGACCAGCTTCATCACCGCCCTGGCGGTGCTGGCCGCCTGGCCGGTCACCTTCAAGCCGCGGCTGTTCTTCTTCCTGATCCTGGCCATGGATGGCGGCCAGATCGCCGTGTTCGCCGTGCAGGACATGCTGCTGTTCTTCCTGGCCTGGGAGCTCGAACTGCTGCCTGTGTATCTGCTGCTGGCGATCTGGGGAGCGAAGAAGCGTCAGTACGCCGCCACCAAATTCATCCTCTACACCGCCGGCGGCTCGGTGTTCATCCTGCTGGCCGCGCTGGCGATGGGCTTCTTCGGGGGCGGCTCTCCGAGCTTCGAGTACACCGTGCTGGCGGCCAAGGAGTTCCCCGCCCGCTTCCAGTTGCTGGCCTACGCGGGCCTGCTGATCGCCTTCGGCGTGAAGCTGCCGATCGTGCCCCTGCACACCTGGCTTCCCGATGCCCATGGGGAGGCCACCGCCCCGGTGCACATGCTGCTGGCCGGCATTCTGCTGAAGATGGGGGGCTATGCCCTGCTGCGCTTCAACGTGCAGCTGCTGCCGGTGGCCCACGCCCAGTTCGCGCCGTTGCTGGTGGTGCTGGGGGTGGTGAACATCATCTATGCAGCGCTCACCTCCTTCGCCCAACGGAACCTCAAACGCAAGATCGCCTACAGCTCGATCAGCCACATGGGCTTTGTGCTGATCGGCATCGGCAGCTTCAGTGCCCTCGGCACCAGCGGCGCGATGCTGCAGATGGTGAGTCACGGCCTGATCGGCGCCAGCCTCTTCTTCCTGGTGGGCGCCACCTACGACCGCACCCACACCCTGCAGCTCGATGAGATGGGCGGCGTGGGCCAGAAGATGCGCAAGATGTTCGCGCTCTGGACGATCTGCTCGCTCGCCTCCCTGGCCCTGCCTGGCATGAGCGGCTTTGTGTCGGAGCTGATGGTGTTCGTGGGCTTCGTGAACAGCGAGGCCTACGCGCTCAGCTTCCGCATCGTGATGGCGGCCCTGGCAGCGGTGGGGGTGATCCTCACACCGATCTACCTGCTCTCGATGCTCCGGGAGATCTTCTTCGGCAAGGAGAACGCCGAGCTCGCCTCCCACTCCCAGCTGGTCGACGCTGAACCGCGTGAGATTTACGTGATCTCCTGCCTGCTGGTGCCGATCATCGGCATCGGCCTCTATCCGCGTCTGGTGACGGACAGCTACCGGGCTTCGATCGAAGCACTGGTGCTGCGGGAAGACGCCGCCATGGCGAGGGTGATAGGTCCGAATCCAACCGGGTTGATCCGCAACGCTCAGCGCGGCGACTGGCTGGCTCCTGCTTTGCTCCAGGCTCCGGCCGTTGGCTGAGCCGCCGAGGCCCCGCGGTTACGAAACCCTGCGGATGGCAGCGCTTGTCCCCACGGGCAGGGTGCCCTGCTTACGCTCCCTGCCACGCACCTTGAGCAGCTGAATCGAGTCATGCGACAGCTGAATTTTCTGCTGATCTTCAGCTTCGGGCTGGCCACGGTGATGTTCACCCTGGAGAACACGGCCGCCACCACCGTTCACTTTCTGCCCGGAGTGAGCACCACCCTGCCCCTGGCGGCGATGCTGCTCCTGGTTGGCGGCATCGGCGCCACGGCAGCCTGGGTGTTCGCCGTCTGGACCGGTGTGGTCAGGAAGGTGGAGCTGGTCTCAAGCCAGGGGGATCGGGAAGCCCAGCAGGTGAGGATCAGCGAACTGGAGGCGGACATCCAGCGTTACCGGGCCACGGTGGACGCCCAGCTCGCCTTGTTGCCGGCGGCCGGCGAGAGTTCGGCCCCTGCAGCCCCTGCCAGCGCTGCGGACTGAACCCGCGCTCCACACAGTCAGGCCAAACCGGTGGCTGGTTCGCCTGCATGCCGGTACGTTGCTGCTAACGAGGCAAGGAGAGTGGCAGAAGCGGGCGCCAGGCTGGCCATTCGCCTGCTCCAGGATGCAGCCGAGCGGGGTGAGCTGGATCCCTGGGACGTGGATGTGATCGCGGTGGTGGACGGCTTCCTCGATCAGCTCCGCCAACGCATCGAGGTGCCGCGGCTGATCGCCGCAGCCCGGGCCGGCCAGGGGGGGAGCTACGAGCAGGATCTGGCCTCCTCCAGCGAGGCCTTTCTGGCGGCTTCGGTGCTGGTGGGGCTGAAGGCGGAGGTGCTGGAGCGCCAGACCTTTCCACCGCCAGCCCTGAGCGAGGAAGCGTTCGACTTCGATCCCGACGGCGGCGACTGGGAGCCCGCCTCGCCTTACGCCCTGCCGCTGCGGCCCGAGCGACACCTGTGGCGCCGTCCCGTGGCGCCTCCCCCCCTGCTGCGCCCGGTCAGCCTGGGGGAGCTGATCAGCCAGCTGGAGGAGATCGCCGAGCGGCTGGAGCAGGGCAGCAGCCGCAGCCGCCCTTCACCCCGCAACCGGCCCTACAGCGAGCGGGCGGCGATCGAGCAGATTGCCGCCCTCGCCCATCGCGAAAAACTGCCTGAAACCACTGCAGCCCTGAGTCTCTTTCTGCAGCAATGGACCCAGGCGCTGGACTGGGTGAACTTCGAGCAACTGGTGGAAGCCTGGGCGGAGCAGGCCCCGGTTGATCTCGATTCTGACCGGGTGGGGGTGTTCTGGGCGCTGCTGTTCCTCTGCTCCCAGGGCCAGCTGGATCTGCAGCAAAGCGGCGGCCTGTTCGGACCGCTCCACCTGAAACGCCCCAGTGAGCTCCAGGCAAGCCACTGGTCGGAAGGGCCAGCTCTCGTGCCGGCTCGGCTACGGCTGGCCGCCTGACTTCTTTCTTAAGGTATCCTCCGGATTCGACGTAAGCTGGCGCCCATGAAGGCGATGATCCTCGCAGCAGGGAAAGGGACGCGGGTGAGACCGATCACCCACACCATTCCCAAGCCAATGATCCCGATCCTGCAGAAACCCGTCATGGAGTTTCTGCTTGAGCTGCTCAGGCAGCACGGCTTCAATGAAGTGATGGTGAATGTGTCTCACCTGGCGGAGGAAATTGAAAACTATTTCCGAGATGGCCAACGGTTCGGCGTCGAAATCGCCTACAGCTTCGAAGGCCGGGTTGAAGATGGTGCCCTGATCGGCGAAGCGCTCGGTTCAGCCGGAGGAATCAAGAAAATCCAATCCTTTCAGCGCTTCTTCGACGACACCTTTGTGGTGCTCTGCGGTGATGCGCTGATCGATCTCGACCTCACCGAAGCCGTCCGGCGCCATAAGGAGAAAGGAGCCGTGGCGAGCCTCGTCACCAAACGGGTCCCGAAAGATCAGGTCAGCAGTTACGGCGTTGTCGTCACCGACGAAGACTCCAGGGTGATCACATTTCAGGAAAAACCATCCGTTGAGGATGCCGCCAGTGACATGATCAACACCGGCATCTACATCTTTGAACCCGAAGTTCTCGATCACATCCCCGAAGGTGTTCCCTTCGACATCGGCTCTGATCTTTTCCCGAGGTTGGCAGCGGCCGGTGCACCGTTTTATGCCCTTCCCATGGATTTTGAATGGGTGGACATTGGCAAGGTACCCGATTACTGGCAGGCCATTCGCAGTGTCCTGCTGGGGGACGTGCGCCAAGTCCAGATCCCAGGCAGGCAGGTGCGACCTGGCGTCTACGCCGGGCTGAATGTGGCAGCGGACTGGGATCAGATTGACATCCGCGGTCCGGTCTATGTGGGGGGAATGAGCAAAATTGAACCAGGAGTCACGATCATAGGGCCGGCCATGATCGGTCCGAGCTGCCATATCTGCGAGGGGGCCACCATCGACAACTCCATCATCTTTGAATATTCACGGATTGGTGCCGGAGTGCGTCTGGTTGAGAAGCTGGTCTTCGGTCGCTACTGCGTCGATCGCAACGGCGACCATTTCGACCTGCAGGAAGCGGCCCTTGACTGGCTGATCACCGATGTGCGTCGCCAGGATGTCGCCCAGCCCTCCCCCCATCAAAAAGCACTGGCCCAGCTGCTGGGCTCCGATTTCAGCCTGAGCCAGTGAGGTAGCTGAACCCTAGTCACAGCAGGGCTGGAGCTGACCAAAGCCTGCCTGTTCAAGAATCATCGGGATTCTCTCCTCCGCCTTGACCGCCATCAGGTGAACACCCTGCGCGATCCCGGCGTAGGCCTGCACCTGCTCGGCGGCGATCCTGATCCCTTCCGCCGCCGGATCGGCCGCTGCCGCCAGGCGATCGATCAGCGACTGGGGAATCATCGCCCCCGGCACCACCCGATTCACGAATGCCGCGTTACGGGCCGACTTCAGCAGGAACACCCCGGCCAGAACCGGCAAATCCAACGGTGCCGCAACCTCTCCGCAGAACCGCTTCAAGGCGTCGGTGTTCATCACCATCTGGGTCTGGATGAAGCGGGCGCCGGCAGCATGCTTGCGGCGAACCCGCGACTGCAGCCCACTCCAGCTGGCGGACTGGGGATCAGCCGCCGCACCAACGAACAGAGAGGTGGGACCGTCCGGCAGGGCCCCCTGAACCGGATCCTCACCCGCATTGAAGCGGCTCACCATCTGAAGGAGCCGAACCGCTTCGAGCTCGTTGACGGGACGGGCGGAAGGCTGGTCTCCTGCCCGCACCGGGTCACCGGTGAGACAGAGCAGATTGGGGATTCCCAGGGCATGGGCACCGAGCAGCTCTGCCTGCAGGGCGATCCGGTTGCGATCGCGGCAGGAAAGCTGCAGCACGGGCTCCAGGCCGATGTCGAGCAGGAGGCGGCAGAGGGCCAGGCTGCTCATTCGCATCACCGCCCTGCTTCCATCGGTGACGTTGACGGCATGGACTAGGCCCTTCAAGGTGGCCGCCACCGCCAGGGTGCGACCTGGATCCCCCCCTCGCGGCGGCATCACTTCTGCGGTGAGGGCGAACTGACCACGCTTAAGAGCCTGTTGCAGCAGCAAAATGGGGCGATTCAGCAGCCCACCATCATGGTGCAAGTGGTGGAGATCGCCAGGCCCGTCGGGCTGAACGGATCGCAGACCGCCCCTGCCTAGAGTGGCTGATGAGAGGTTGAGTGGAGGCCTTTGATGTCGGTTTCAGATGGTCTTGACCCGTTCCAGACCAACCTTTCCGGCCGCGAGCTGGAGATCATCGAGCTGGTTGCCACCGGACTGACCAATCAGGACATCGCCGCTCAATTGATGATCAGCAAACGCACGGTTGATAACCACGTCAGCAACATCTTCAGCAAAACAGGCGCCAAGAACCGTGTGGCCCTGCTGAACTGGGCGATGGATCACGGCAAGATCTGCCGCGATGGCTTCAACTGCTGCCATCTGCCCTCCAGCTGATCCCGGGCTACGGCAGCCGTCTCTGGGCACTGGATTTGGGCAGGCTGGGACTATGAGATGACCGGGGGGCGGCAGTCCAGAGCCAGCTTCAAGCCAGCAGGCGCTGCTCAGCCGCTGTCCAGCTGCCAAAAGGCCGGGAAGCGAGCGCGGCATTGCTCCACTCACCAAGGCCGGTGACCTCCAGCCCACACCAGCCCGGCACATCCAGGGGCTGATCAGCTCTTGTCAACTCCACTTCGGCGAGCACGAGCGGCTCGTTCTCCGCCTCGAACACATCCAGCACCCAGTCCCCGCCCGGCAGATCCAGACCATGGCGGATCTTGCTGAGCCGATGGGGAGAGAGCGTGAACAACGATTCAGCCTCATCCAGCGGAATCGGGTACTCGAACTCATGACGAGCGATTCCGGCAGCTGCCGCCTTGAGGGTGATCCAGGCCTGGCTGTCGGCACTGATCCTGACCCGCACGGTGAACCCAGTCGCCGAAGCCGCCAGATAGCCCTGGCGAAAGCGCTGCTGCCAGCGGCTGTGGGCCATCCATTCACGTCCCCGCACCAGGAAGCGTCGTTCAATCTCCAGGGCCATCGGCACTCCAGCAACGGACACCCCCCATCCTGAAGCTCAGTTGTGGGAAGGCTCGGCGGCAGTGAGGTCACCGGCCCAGTGCAGCTTGTGGCTGAGGGTGCGGTAGTACGAAGGGCTCTGCTCCAACACCACCATCAGGGCGCCATGGTCGGAGCGGCGCACCACACAGCGATCACCTGGCTCGAGCACGGTGGCATGGGCACCATCTTTCCAGAGCTTGACCCGACGGCTGGTCTCCCCGAGGGGCCACACCGCCAGCACCGAGCGGGGGGGAATCACCACTGGCCGGCTCGAGAGGCTCATCGGACAGATCGGATTGACAACGATCGCCTCGATCCCTGGGTGGAGGATCGGTCCACCCGCCGCCATCGAATAGCCGGTGGATCCTGTCGGAGTGGCAATGATCAGGCCATCACCGCGGAACTGATCCACAACCTCCGCATCGATCTCAAGCTCCAGCAGGCAGGTGGGCGACACCTCTTCCAGGCAGGGGCGGAAGTAGAAATCATTCAGGGCGCAATGGACCGATTCATCGGCATCGACCACCCCATCCCCATGGTCGATGCCCGCCTCAAGCATCATGCGGCGCTCAAGAGCGAAGCGGTCATCCCGCAGGCGCTGCCAGAGATTGTCGTCAGAGGCATCCGAGAGCACCAGCAGCTTGCGCTCCTGGGTCAGGAAGCCGAGATGGCCGCCGACGTTGAAGCTGAGAATGGGCACATCCAGTGGAGCCAGATGCCTTGCCGCACCGAGAACCGTGCCATCACCACCGAGCACCACGGTCAGGTCGGGAAGCCGGGCTTCCGTGGCCAGAAGGCCTGGGAAAGGATTGGACCTGAGGCCACTGCTGGCCACGACGACCTGAACGCCCTGCCTTTCGAGATCTTCCCGGCAACGCCGTACCTGACGCTGGGCAGCCTGACTGTTGGCACGAACAATCAGCCATACCCGCTCAAGCTGCATAGGAATGGGTGGGAGTCACCAACGCAGCAGGTTGAAACGCTCCATATCAACAGTTTCACGGTTGCGATAAAGCGATAGCAGGATGGCCAGACCAACGGCAGCTTCAGCAGCTGCCACGGTGATCACAAAAATGGCAAACACCTGGCCACGGATCAATTGGCCATCGATGTAGCTGGAGAAGGCCATCAGGTTGATGTTCACCGCATTGAGCATCAACTCGATGCTCATCAGCACACGAACGGCGTTCCTGCTGTTGATCAGGCCCCAGACCCCTGTGCAAAACAGAATGGCTGCAAGAACCAGATAGGCCTGCAGGGGAACATCAACGGGAATGGAGAGGTTCATCGGGTTGTTTCGAGGGCGGGATTCCGATCGGAAGCCGTTTCCACCAGGAGGGGAGTTCTGATTTTTTCAATCAGGGCCTGGTCAGCATTCTCTCCGGTGATCACATCAACGGTATAGACATCTCTGCGTGCCAGCACGATCGCCCCGATCATGGCCATCAACAGCAGGACCGAAGCGAGCTCAAAGGGCAACAGATAATCGGAGAACAGGTGCATGCCGATCTTGATGGTGGCGTCATCCCCGGCGGGACTGGGACCGGGGACGGCCCAAGGGGTGGTGATGTCAACGCGCAGCAACAACAGAAACAAGCCTGCACAGACACCACCGGAGAGCAACCGGCGCAAAGGCAGCCCGGGAATCTCAGCGAGGGTTTCCTTCTTGTTGACCAGCATGATCGCGAAGAGGATCAGCACATTCACCGCCCCGACGTAGACCAGCACCTGTGCTGCCGCGACGAAGCTGGCATTGAGCATCAGGTAGAGCCCGGCCACCGAAAGAAAGACCCCGCCGAGCAGGAACGCCGAATAAACGATGTTGGGCAACAGCACCACGCCAAGCGAGCCGAGCACAACAGCAGCTGAGAGAGCCAGGAAGCAGATCCACTGGGTGAAGGAGGCGATCGTCATGAGCCGGTGCCCCCGTTGGATTCAGCCTTCAGATCGGCCAGCACCTGTTCGGGCAGCTTGCCTGCCCTCGGACTGGTGGCTGGAACAACGTGGGGATCAAGCTCGCCCTTCGGAAGATAGGCAAGCTCCCGGAGCGGAACAACGGCGGGGTCACTGGTGACGCTGGTCGGCAGGCGGCCCAGGGCCACGTTGTCGAAATTGAGGCTGTGCCGATCAAAGGCAGCCAGTTCATACTCCTCGGTCATGGAGAGGCAATTGGTGGGGCAATACTCCACACAGTTGCCACAGAAAATACAAACTCCAAAATCGATCGAGTAGTTGCTGAGTTCCTTCTTCTTGGTCTGCTTGTTCATCGTCCAGTCGACCACCGGGAGGTTGATCGGACAGACACGCACGCACACTTCACAGGCGATGCACTTGTCGAATTCGAAGTGAATCCTGCCCCGGTAGCGCTCTGAAGGGATCAGCTTCTCGTAGGGATACTGCACCGTGATCGGTCGACGACTGAGGTGATCGAAGGTGACCGAGAGACCCTGGGTGATGTAGGAGGCTGCGCTCACCGCATCCTTGGTGTAGTCACCGACCTTCTGAAGAAACCCGAACATGATCAGCGTTGGAGGGGGGGGACTGGACGAACAGAGGGATCGAAGCTGTGGCCCATCATGGCCTGATCAGGCATCAGCCGCCGAAAAAGGCGGGAAAAGCCAGCTTTAGGCCGGCCGTGACAAGCAGATTGACCAAGGCGATCGGCAGCAGGAACTTCCAACCGAGGTCGAGAAGTTGATCGATGCGAACCCGGGGGAGTGTCCAGCGCAGCAGGATCGCGATGAAGACCAGAAGGTAGGCCTTCAGAACCGTCATCACGATGCCGAGCGAACCGGTGATCACCTGCACCAGGGGAGCATCGACGGACTGGCCGATCGCACCCGCCAGCCACTCGACCGGGATCGGGAAGCCCCAGCCACCCAGGTAGAGCACCGCAACAAGCAGGGCCGAGAGCACAAGATTGATGTAGCTGCCCAGATAGAACAGGGCAAACTTCATGCCGGCGTACTCGGTTTGATACCCGGCCACCAACTCTTCCTCGGCTTCAGGAAGATCAAAGGGAAGCCGTTCACATTCAGCCAGGGCGCAGATCCAGAAGATCAGAAAGCCAACGGGCTGGCGCCAGATGTTCCAGCTGAGGATGCCGGCACCATTCTGCTGATTGACGATGTCGATGGTGCTGAGCGAGTTGCTCATCATCACCACCGCCAGCACGGCCAGTGCCAGGGGGATCTCGTAGCTGATCGACTGGGCCGCCGCCCGCAGGCCGCCCAGCAACGAGTATTTGTTGTTGCTGGCGTAGCCGCTCATCAGCAGGCCGATCGGCTGAATGCTGCTCAGGGCGATCCAGAGGAACACGCCGATGCCCACATCGCTGATCAGCAGGTGCTGGCCGAAAGGCACCACAAGCCAGGAGAGGATCACCGGGATCAGCACCAGAACCGGGCCGAGGGTGAACAGCAGGCCATCGGCGCGGGCCGGAATGATGTCTTCCTTGAAAAGCAGTTTGAGGCCGTCGGCGAGGGGCTGAAGCACGCCGAGGGCGCCGGCGTACTCGGGGCCGATCCGCTGCTGGACGGCAGCCGAGATCTTGCGCTCCAGCCAGACGTTGACCAGCACCCCCACCACTGCGGCGACCAGCACCAGCAACATCGGCAGAGGCAGCCAGAGCAGATGGGCCGTGGCCGGGGTCAGCCCATAGCCTTCCAGGGTCGTGGTGAAGCTGCTCTGAAGGTCAAGCCCTGAACTGACAGCCGCCAGCGGGGCTCTCAGGGCTGTCATGGACTCTGGCGCCGTCATCATCACCACGGTGTGAGCTCACGAATCGGGACCGGTACAAGCAAGTTAACCGCCGGAGGCGTCATTTCGGGCATCCAGGGGCACCCAGTCGCGGCCGGTGCTGCCCGTGTAGATCTGGGTGGGCCTGTAGATCCGGTTGGCACCGAGCTGCTCCTTCCAGTGGGCCAACCAGCCGGCCACCCGGGCGATCGCGAAGATCGGTGTGAACAGGTCGCGGGGGATGCCGAGTTTCCGGTACACGAGCCCGGAATAAAAATCCACATTGGGGTAAATGCCCTTCGGCCCGAGCCGCACGGCGGCGGCGGCCTCCAGGCTCCGGGCCAGGTCGTACATCGAGTCATGGCCAAAGCGATCAAAGAGTTGCTCAGCCAGGTCCTGAAGGATCACGGCCCGGGGATCCTTCACCTTGTATTCCCGGTGCCCGAAGCCCATGATCTTCTGTTTTCCGGCGATGGCCCGATCCAGATAGGGCTCCACCTGATCCTCGCTGCCGATCTCCTCGAGCATGGCCAACACATCTTCGTTGGCACCGCCGTGCAGGGGGCCCGCCAGGGTGCCCACCGCCGAAGCCACCACGGCATAGGGATCCGTGAGGGTGCTGGCGGTGACGCGGGCGCTGAAGGTGCTGGCGTTGAGACTGTGTTCGGCGTGCAGGATCAGGCAGGCGTCCAGGATCCTGGCGGCAAGCGGATCGGGGACCCGCTCGGTGATCATGTAGAGGAAGTTGGCCGAATAAGGCAGATCGTCCCGGGGCTGGATCGGGTCCTGTCCCTTGCGGATCAGTTGAAACGCCGCCACCATCGTTGGGATCTTGGCGATCAGGCGCATCACCGCATCGACGATGTACTCGGGATCGTCGAGGGCACGGCGCGAATAGAACAAGCCCAGCGAAGCAGCGCTCGACTGGAGCGCATCCATTGGATGGCCATCGGCTGGGAAGCACTTCATCATGTCGCGGATGCGAAAGCTCACCCGCCTGTGCATCTGCACATCGTTCTCGAAGGCCCTCAACTGATCAGGGCTGGGCAGGTCCCCCCAGATCAGCAGGTAAGCGGTTTCCAGAAAGCTGCTGTTCGCCGCGAGGGCATCGACGCCATAGCCGCGGTAGGTGAGTCGCCCCTTCTGACCATCGATGTCGCAGATCGCCGACTGGGTGGCCGGCACCCCCTCCAGGCCTGGGCGGAAAGCCGGGGTCACCGGAGTTCCGGCTGCCGCTGTCTGCGTTGTTTCCACCACCATGCTGTGCGGCCCGACTGATGTGGGAATTTAGGTCCCGCCCTTCAGGGACGGCGTAGCGCCCCCGACAGGCTGAGGGGTGTGAGCAGCTGGATCAGGCAAGCGCCCGTCAGCGGGGCACCGGACCGTTCGCAGGCGGCCGGCAGCTCGAGCACGGCCACGCCGGCCTTCCTGAGCCGCAGAAAACCGGCCGGGGCTCCGCAGAGACGGCCCGCCAGGAGACTCAGATCAGGCTCGTGGCCCACCAGGCAAAGCCGTTTCCAGCCCGGCTCAGGGGCTGAGGGTCCCAGCCAGCTTGCCAGCAGGGCCAGGGGATCAGCCTCGGGCGCCAGCTCGTCGGCCAGGAGCATCCGCGGCGCCAGGCCGCCGGCAAGGGCGATTTCCGCGGTCTGCAGGGCGCGCGGCAGGGGGCTGGAGAGAATCCAGTCACAGTCGAGCTGCAGGTCAACCAGCCTCTCCACCACCGCAGCGGTGCGTTGCCGTCCCTTTGCCGTCAGGGCCCGCTCCCGCTCCGGCAGACCCTGGGCTGCGGCCAAGCTCCTCTCCTGGGCAATTCCATGGCGCAACAGCAGCAGCTCAACGGCGGGCATCGGCTCAGCCCAGCTCCAGGCGGCCATGGAGCCGCAGAGCCGGCGCAACGCCTGAATCCAGCTCAGGCTCCAGGCTGCAGCCAAAACCCTGAACGCTGTCCCTGAGCGGGCTGCCGGCCAGGCCCATCAGCAGGCGCCAGGGCTGCCAGCGGGAGAGCAGCCGCCTCCCAGGTTGGTCTGCCACGGCCACCTGCAGGGCGGCACCCGGGGCCTCCAGCGCCGCCAGCTGGCTGAGCAGCTGACGGGGCGGCCGCCCACCCTCCAGCTGTTCATCGAGAACGGCAAGTCCCTCGCCCCACCAGGCGACATCGTTCCGCTCCAAACGGGTCCCAGCCACCCTGGCCAGCAGCTGGTCGGCATCGCGCCTGCCGGCCCGGGCCTCGAGCCGGGTCCAGACCTGAAGCGGCACGCCGGCCCGGCTGAGCGGCGCGGCGATCAGCCCATCCCTGGCCAGGGCAGGCTGGATCTGACTGACACTGGGCGCCCCGGGCGAGGTCCCGAGCAGCCAGCCGCCAGACTCCTGTGCCCAGATCAGCGGACCGGTGGAGTTGGCACCCACCAGGACGGGCAGGGGGCCAGCCAGCCCAGCCAGGGCCTGCCGCAGCGGTGGTCCCAGCAGGCGCTGCCAGGCCTCGGCGGCCACAGTCGTGGTCTCGCTCAGAAGTGCTGCGGGGTTCTGGACCACCACCAGGGAAGAGGCCGGAGCGCTCAATTCCGCCAGCAAGGGTGGCGCGGCAGCCAGGGCGAGGGGCGGGAGGTCCTCTGTCAGGTCGAGGTCAGCCTCCAGCCGCAGGGCTTCCCCACTGGGGGAAAGCGCGGCGACCAGACCCACCACCGCAGGATCCGTGGCGATCTCCGCAGGGATTCCAAGCCAGTCGACGAGGGCCTCCGGCCTGGCAGTGAGCAGAGCCACGCCGTCGCCAAGCCTGACCAGATCAGCCGCCAGGCGAGGGTTCGCCGCCTGATTGAGCTCATCGATCTGGGAAACATCGAGAGCCTGCTCGAGGATGCCGCGACCGGATGCAATCAGCACCATTCGGTCGTTGATCAAGGCCGTGGCCAGGGGCCTGACGGACTGGTCGGCCAGGGCACCGCGACCACTGATCAATCCCATGCCTCGATAACTGCTGATCTGCAGTTCCGCTCCAGCAAGGCTGCGGGTCTGCCAGAAATGCTGCAGGAAGCGGCGGGCTCCCTCCTCATCCCGGCTGCGCAGAGCCAGAAACCAACCCGTGGGCCCGTCTGTTCCTTCGGGAGCCAGCACGGCCAGGCTGACTTCATCCCCCAGCCAATCGGCCAGCTCGCTGGAGTAATCGAGGCCCGCCGTGGCGAAGGCCCCATCGCGAAGGGCTTCGACGGCTGCCACCGCCTGGCGCCGCTTGCCCGGCGCGGAAACGGCCCTGGCATAGGACGCAAGCCGGTCGGGACTGACCAGCAGATGCAGGCTGAGCGGAGCGCTGCGGGGGACGAACCGCGCCGCTTCCGGCATCGAGAGACTGCGATGCTGCAGGCTGAGCGGGCTCTGCCGCAACACCAGCCACCAGCCCCCCAGGCCCAGGGCCAGCAGCACCAGGGAGAAGCTGAGCACCAGCACCAGGAAGGGGCGCGCCTTCATGCCTTGAACCCAGCGACCCCATCATCTTTATCCATACAGCTTCCTTTCCACCATTCCTGCTTCAACTCCTGCTTCACCGAACCCAGCTGTGATGACCACCCCAACCCCTCAGCCCCCGGGCACACTCACCGCCACCGATCTGCAGGAGCGTTTCGGCCGGGGGGAGCCGTTGCAACTGGTGGATGTGCGCGAAGCGGCTGAGCTGGAGCTGGCCCGACTGGCCCAGCCGGTGCTGCATCTGCCCCTGAGCCGCTCCGCCGAATGGGTTGAGCGGATCGACGAGCTTCTGGACCGGCAGAGAGAGGTGGTGGTGCTGTGCCATGCGGGCATCCGCAGCTGGCAGTTCGCCTGCTGGCTGATCGAAACCCAGGGCTTTGATCGGGTCTGGAACCTGCAGGGAGGCATCGATTCCTGGAGCGTGCAGGTGGATCGATCGGTGCCGCGCTACTGAGCCAGGGGCCCGGGGAACTGCTCAGCCCCGGGGGTGCTTGGGTGGATTCGGTGGCCGCATCGGCCGCGGTGCCGGCGGGGTGCCGCCCCAGAACTTCTGCCACAGGGAGGGTTGAGCGGAGCCACGCGGCGGGGCGGGCCTTTGCGGCTGGGGAGGTCGCCGCGCCGGCTTGTTCGGGTCTGGGCGAAAGAGATTGGCGAACCATCCCGTGGACACCTCGGATCCAGGCAGCTGTTCGGGGCGGCGCGGACCAACGACACGAACCGGCTCAAACAGATTCGCCATGAAATAGGGCTTCAGTGCCAGGTTGTAGTAGCCGACCCGACGCAAGTTCTGCTGGCGGAGCAACTGCAGGAAGGCAGCTGTGATCAAGGCAAGCAGAACCGTGACAATCGTGCGCTGCAACAAACCAACCCGGGCACCACTGAGTTGATCCCCCTGTCTGTTCTCCAGGGTGACAACAGCCTGATCAAGAGAATCAAACAGGGATTTCTTGATGGATTCGAGCGGTTGAGATGGATTGATGGCAGAGCGGATCTGGGGGAATCTCTGCAGAACCCGGGCGAGCTCGACCGGCGTTGATACGGGCTTGACCGCATCAACGACCTGCCGGCGGAATTGACGGGCCTGCTGCAATTGAACGGTCCCCTGCTCATCAGCGCCGCGGTAGGCGCGCAAGGCATCGGTGACCACCAGGGGGGCCAGCAGGGCGTAGGCGAGGGCCAGCGGCAACAGCAGCCGCTGCATTTCTCGCCGGCGGGGAAGTGGGCTCAGGGGTGGCGGGAGCCGGGGGCACCTCGCTGACATCAATCGGTCCGCGTGACGTCAACTCGGCAGTGTCATCGTTGGAAGCAACCATCGGGCCAAACAGAGATTTCACGCACAGGGATGAAGAATTCAGCAGGACCTGGGCCCAGGGCTGCCACGCCCTGCTGAATGGCTTAAACTTGGTTTGAAATGGCATCATACGCTGCCAAAGTGTTGCCAAAGTGCTCCCAAGCTATTGCCAAAAAGCCTTTCCAACCTGTGTTGCCAGAACTGACTCGGCGGGATCAACAAGTGTTGCGGGCAACCGTTCAGCACTACGTCGACACGGTTGAGCCCGTTGGCAGTCAGACCCTGGTGAAACGATTCGGATTTCCTGCCAGTCCGGCCACGGTGCGCACGGCGATGGGGGTGCTGGAGCAGAGAGGCTTGCTGGTTCAACCCCATCCGTCGGCAGGTCGCGTGCCCAGCCAGCAGGGCTATCGGCTGTTCGTGGATGATCTGCTGCCAGCCCCCGGTGCTGGTGCCCTGCAACTGGAAAAGGAGCTGCTGGCCCTGAGTCTTCAGTGGGCGGCCCTGGACGACCTGCTGCTGCATCTGGCCCGCCGCCTGGCTGACCTGACCGGCCTGCTCAGCCTGATCACCCGACCGCAACGACCGCAATCAACGCTGCAGGCGGTTCGGCTGGTTCCCAGCCAGGGACGTCTGCTGATTTTCCTGGTGGAAGCCGCCGGAGCAGCCAGCAGCCTGAACGTGCGGCTGCCGCCGGGGGCTGAGGTGGAACTGACCACACTGGAGTGCTGGGTGGTTCAACAGCTCGAAAGCAGCCTCAACGGCACCATTCACTGGCAGGAGCTGCCGTCCCAACTGGAATGCAGCGGCCGCGTGGTGCGCCAGGCCCTGAGCAGCCACCGCCTGGCACGCTCGGCGGCCAATCCCGAGGGAGCTGTGGCGCTGGGGCTGAGCGGACTCCTGGCCCAGCCCGAGTTCAGCCAGACGGCCATGCTCCGCCCCCTCGTCAAGCTGGTGGAGGAGGAGCCACAACGGCTGTTGCGGCGCAAGGGCCCCGAGTCCGCCTGGGCGAGCGATCCACCGGATGCGAACGATGCGGCGAACCCCGGCGACGGCGTGTGGATCGGAGCGGAACACCCCCACCCCGCCCTGCGGGCCTGCTCCGTGGTTCAGGCCTCCTACCGGACCGGCGATGGCAGCCGCGGCCAGGTGGCCCTGGTGGGACCGATGCGAATGGCCTACGCCACGGCCAGGGCCGCGGTCCGAACGGTGGCCACTAGCCTGCAGCGACTGCTGAGCTGAGGCTCGACCGGTGACCTATTGCGTTGGTTTCCTCCTGGAGGACGGGCTGGTGATGGCCTCCGACTCCCGAACCAATGCAGGGGTGGACTACATCTCCAGCTATCGCAAGCTGCATGTCTTCCAGCCCAGCGCCGATCGCCTGTTCCTGCTGCTGGCGGCCGGCAATCTGGCCACCACCCAGGCGATCCTGAACTGGATCAACCGCGACCTCAACCGGGCCCGGCGCGAGGGGAGCACCCATCTCCAGGACGGCCCGGAATCCCTGGCTGACGCACCGTCCGATCACGACACCCCACCCCATGCCGACCTGCTGACCGCCCGCTATCTGTTCGAAGCCGCCGACTACATCGGCAGGTTGAGCGTGGCGGTGCAGAAGGAAACCCATTCGGCCCTGCGCCAGGTGGGTGCCAGCGGAGCCGCCTCCTTCATCCTGGGGGGCCAGATTGCCGGCCAGCCCCACGGCCTGTTCCAGATCTATGCGCAGGGCAACGCGATCATGGCCACACCGGAAACACCTTTCCTGCAGATCGGGGAAAGCAAATACGGCAAGCCACCTCTCGACGGCGTCGGCCATCACCGGCTTTCGCTCAATGATGCCGCCCGGCTCTGCCTGATGTCCCAGGTGATCACGCGACGCTCCAACCTCACCGTCGGCCCGCCGTTCGAAGTGGCGCTCTACCCACGCGACAGCCTGGCCATCTCGCAGCAACTCAAACTGGAGCGTGGGGCCGCCGAGCTCGACACCATGGTTGATGTCTGGAATGAGAGCCAACGCCAGGCCCTGGAGCGGATGCCCCGCTTCCCATGGGAAGAGCAGGGCTGAGGGCATGGGGAATGCCAGCCAGAACCATGGCTCCAGCTGGGTGTCCACCGGTCACCTGCCGGACCCGGCGATCGTCCAGGCGCTGATCCGCGAGGCCCACCAGCGTTTCGGCACGATCGGTGATGGCCGTGTCGCCGATTACATCCCCGCCCTTGCCAGCGCCAACCCCGACAGCTTCGCGATCGCCGTGGCGGACACCAACGGCGACCTTTTCGCAGTAGGCGATGCAAGCCAGCCATTCAGCATCCAGAGCCTTTCCAAGCCCTTCATGTTCGCCCTCGTCTGCCAGGCGATCGGCGAGCAGGACGCCCGCCTGAAGCTGGGAGTCAACAGCACCGGCCTGCCGTTCAACTCGGTGCTGGCGGCGGAGCGCTCGGTGGAGGGACTCAGCAATCCGATGGTGAATGCCGGAGCGATCGCCGCCACCAGCCTGGCGCCGGGCAGCACGGCTGAAGCGAAATGGGCCTTCATCAGCGAGGGCTTCTCCCGCTTCGCCGGCCGGGAGCTGCAGATCGATGCTGAGGTCTACGCCTCCGAAGCCGCCAGCAACCAGCGCAATTCCGGCATCGCCAGCCTGCTGGGCAGCCATGAGCGGATCTACTTCGATCCCGAAGCCGCCACCGACCTCTACACACGCCAGTGCTCCCTGGCCGTGACCAGCGGGGATCTGGCGGTGATGGCAGCCACGATGGCGAACGGCGGCCGCAACCCGCTCAGCGGCGAGCAGGTGATCGAAGCGATCCATTGCCAGCATGTGCTGGCAGTGATGGTGACTGCAGGGCTCTACGAGAACTCCGGCGACTGGCTCTATGCGATCGGCCTGCCGGGCAAGAGCGGTGTGGCCGGCGGCATGATCACGGTGGCACCCGGCAAGGGCGGACTGGCCACCTATTCACCGCCGCTCGATGAGGCAGGCAACAGCGTGCGCGGTCAGCTCACCGCCCGGTTTCTCTCCGAGCAACTGGGCCTCAACCTGTTCGCCTCAAGGCCAGGCTGCAGCAGCTGATTGCCCGGCCCCTGCGGAGCCATCAGCCCGCCATCGTGTCGCCGAGCCGCTCGGCCACGGTGTTCACATCCTTGTCGCCGCGGCCGGAAAGGTTGATCACCAGCTCGGTGCCCGGCGCCAGGGTGGGGCAGAGCTGCTCCAGCCAGGCGAAGGCATGGGCGGTTTCCAGGGCAGGGATGATCCCCTCCAGCCGGCTGACCCGCTGCAGGGCATCAAGGGCCTGCTGATCGGTGACGGCGACATACTCGGCGCGGCCCAGCTCCTTGAGGTAGCTGTGCTCCGGACCGACACCGGGATAATCCAGGCCGGCGCTGATCGAATGGGCCTCCTGCACCTGACCCTCGGCGTCCTGGAGCAGCAGGCTCATCGCCCCGTGCAGCACACCGATCCTGCCTTCGGTGATCGTGGCGGCATGGCGGCCGCTGGCCACCCCTTCACCGGCGGCTTCCACACCGATCAGGCGTACGGCGGTGTCAGCCACGAAAGGATGAAAGAGGCCCATGGCATTGGAGCCGCCGCCGACGCAGGCCAGCAGCACATCCGGCAGGCGGCCGAAGGCTTCAGCGCACTGGCGTCTGGCCTCCTGGCCGATCACCGCATGGAAATCACGTACCAGCATCGGGTAGGGATGGGGGCCGGCCACCGAGCCGAGGATGTAGTGGGTGCCCTCCACGTTGGTCACCCAGTCGCGGATCGCTTCGCTGGTGGCATCCTTCAAGGTGGCTGAGCCGGCGGTGACGGGTTGCACGGTGGCCCCCAGCAGCCGCATCCGAAACACGTTGAGGGCCTGACGGCGCATGTCCTCAGCGCCCATGTAGATCACGCACTCCAGGCCGAAACGGGCACACACCGTGGCTGTGGCGACCCCATGCTGGCCGGCACCGGTTTCGGCGATGATCCTTTTCTTGCCCATGCGCAGAGCCAGCAGCGCCTGGCCCAGGGCGTTGTTGATCTTGTGGGCGCCCGTGTGGTTGAGGTCTTCCCGCTTCAGCCAGATGCGCGGCCCACCCTCGGGACGCCGGTAGTGATCGCTGAGCCTCTCCGCCTCGTACAACGGAGTGGGCCGGCCCACATAGGTGCGCAACAGGTGATCGAGCCGGCTGGTGAAGGCTGGATCCGCCCAGGCCTCGGCGGCGGCGTCCTCCAGCTCGGCCAGGGCGGGCATCAGGGTTTCCGGCACGTACTGGCCGCCGAAACGGCCGAAGCGGCCCAGGGCATTGGGGCGCACCGAAGGCTCCAGGGTGGCGGGATCCGGCTGGGGGAAAGGGAGCGTGCTGGTCACCGGTAGCTGGGCGCGAGGCGATCAGCCTAGGAAGAAGCCCGCTTGAGCTTCGCCCGGCGCACCAACAGGGGGAACGCTGCGCTTTGATCGCTCAGGCAGGGAAGCGGATCGGATGGGCAAGGGAGGCTGGCAGGAATTCAGCGGGGCGGACAGCCTTGAGCGGCCCTCCTCTCCAGCCGCGCCACCCCCGGCCCGCGCCCTGCAACGGGTGCGGGTGCAGCGCACCAGAGCGGGCAAGGGGGGGAAGCTGGTGACGGCGATCACCGGTCTGGAGATCGCCGAAGCCGAGGCCAGGGCCCTGCTGAAGCTGCTCAAGGCGAAAGCCGGCACCGGCGGCAGCTTCAAAGACGGGGTGATCGAGCTGCAGGGGGATCAGCTGGCAACTGCGCTGGAGGCACTGGAGGCGGCCGGCTTCCGGCCGAAGCAGGCGGGGGGTTGACGGCAATGGACCCCACATAACGAACCGCTGGAAAAGTTAGAGAAATGCATCAGAGTGAGGATGACCTACCGGGCTGATTGGTGACGCTGACCAGCCTGCAAGTGGCCATTGATGCTGTGCCCTTTTGGTGGCGGGCCCTTACACGGCCAGCCCGTTGGCTGCTGGGTCTGCAGTTCGTTCTATTCATCCCGTACCTACTGGAGATGCCCTCCCGAGAGGCATCGGCGTACGTGGTGGAATCGCTGAACCTGTTGCAATTCCTTGTGGTGTGGTGCGCCTGGTGCGAGCAACTGTTCAGTCTGCGGCGCTGTTTTCAGGCGACGGAAACCCAGCACCCCTCCCTTTGGCGGAGGTTAACCCTGGATCTTTACGGGGGATTCTTGTTTATGGCGGTGCTCAGCTTGCTGGTGACCGTGCATCCCCTGCTCGGGATCGGGGCGATGTTCCTGCTGTTCACCAGCGTGGAAGCCCTTGATGTGAACCTGGGCAATCGCTCGATCGCGGGCGCCCTAGTCGGTGGCATGGGCCGGAGTTACCGGCTGATCAGCTCCGAGCCGTGGCGGTTCCTGGCACGCCTGCTGACCCCAGGCCTGGTGCTCTATGCCGGCGGCTCGTTGGTGGTTGGACTGCGTCAATGGGCCACAGAGCTGCCCCCCCCCTGGCTGAAAATCCTTGGATTATTACTCGCCGGCCTGGCGCTGTTGCTTTGGCTGGGCTTCTTTGCACTGGCCCAGTTGCGGATCCAGGTGCGATCGATGGCGATCGATGTCGATGACCTGCTGATCGCCGAGGACGATGCCAACCATGCGACTCTGAACGATTCCCCGCTCGATCCAGAAAGCCTGAGCAGCCTGCGCCTACTCGCTGGGCGCATTGGGGCGATGAGCGGATGGGCCGCCACTGCAATCAGCGTGGCGATGGGCCTGTGGCTGGTATACCAGCTGGGACGCAATGGACTGCTCAACACGGCGGCTTTGGTGGAGGCCTTCCAGGGAATGGTGGCGTTCGTGACCTCCACGGTGCAAGCGTCTGTCGACCTGCTTCTCAAGCTGGGGTTCCTGACCGTGGTGGTGGGCGCGGTGGCCTGTGGGGTTTGGCTGCTGGTCAGACTAGGGCACCGCAGTCCGCTCAGTCTGCGGAAAGGACTCGACAAGGCCGTGCGGAACGCCATCGGTGGGGCAAGGGATTTCCTGGCCAAGGATCTCGGGCTCTCCAGTTCCACCCTCGGGATCGGAACCCTGCTCACGGCATTGGGCACTGTCGCGGTCCAGACCTATGCCTCGGTGCAGGATGGCCAGCTCCAGCAACAGAAGGATCAGCAGTCCCAGGAACAGAACCACAAGGCGGAGCAGGAGGTAAAACAGCAGTTGAACGGCCGCATGGACGGGCTGGAGATAGCACTCAAAGCCAAAGTGGAAACCTTCGTTCTCGACGCCAAGAAGGACAACCAAGATCAGCGCGTCCAGATGGCGTCGGATCTGCGGGATGTGCTGCCCCAGCTGAGACGGCCCGATGGTGGGGCGGATGGGGAACGCAAGGGCAACATCCTGCGTCACCTCTACGAATCGGGACTGCTGCTGCCCAATGATCAGAAACCGTCCGAGCATAAAAAATCGAACGACAGACAGACTGAATGCGCGAAAGAGTTGGACAAATATCAAGACTTTGCGAATCTGGGGGGAAAGTCCCAGCGAGATGCTGAAAGTATAATTTCAACAGAGCTAAAAAGCTGTTTACCGGGAGTTTATCTCGGCAGCATGAACTTCAGCGGAGCCAACTTGAACGGTGCATTTCTAGAAAGAAGTTTTTTGCCTTTTCTCAATCTTAACTCTGCCAATCTGCGCGGAGCGAAACTACAGGGCGCGAACTTGAGGCATGCCCAAATGCAAGACACTGATCTCAGAGGTGCTGATCTGAGAGGGGCCGATCTGAGGGGAGCCGTAGTCGTCGGTTCCGACCTCACCGACGTACAGCTCGATTGCAAAACTCAAATGGATGGTCTCGTAGCCTTCTATGCCCATTTCCCTCCCGAGAACCGCAATGCCCTGCCAGATCCCGGCAAATGTGGAAAAGATATTCCTTTGAAAAAACCTCAGGTGATTTCCTGGGATCCCTTAAAGTATACTCGCCCCTTGACGTCTGACGAGGAGAAAGACCGTGCCCGGTGGTCCTTCTGCCCGCTGGACCCGGTTCAGGAGCTGATCCAGGACCAGGACCACTTCCAGGCAGGATCGAGATGCTCAAACAGGCGCTTCGAAGGTGGGGTGTATGGGGTGAATTCAGTCAGCCTTTTGAAGAGCGATCCCCTGAACCGCAACTACACTATCTTCTGGTCTGGCGGGGAGTTCATCAATACCCATTTCGAACTACTAACTTTGCAAAATGTTGACCTGGTAGGGGCCACACTTGAAAATGCCAATTTCAAAAATGTGCGACTTAAGAACGTGGACTTCACCGGCGCTAACCTGCAGGGCGCCACTTTCAGTGACTCCACCCTGGAGGATGTGAACTTCACCGGAGCCAATCTGCGCAAGGTGAGTTTTGAACGGGTGCGCGCTCGCAACGTACACCTTCAGGGCATCGTTGTCGACAATTTCCTCAACTTGGGTTCCTACAACGAGTCTTTACAGCGCGAAGGGGCTTTCAAGAGCAACGGTTTCGAGAGACACGTCCAGGACGAACTGGCAACCTTCCGCCAGGACTTTCTGGCTCCAATCCTGTTCGGCCCGCTGACACTTCGCCCCCTGCATCTTCTTTATTGGATGCTGCCCAACGCCCTGCCACAGCATTTCGCCATCCACCCAGGCACGGCCCCGTGAAGACCATACAAGCCTGCAGCCATACCCTCGGCCTCATGCTGATTGGCGCAGTCACGATATACATCAATGGCAGCTCGGTAGAGCAACCTTTACGAGGTTATGACAAAGCTCTATTGCCCTTTCTCCAGAAGGACAATCCCTATTTACTCAACGGAATGGACCTGAGCTTGGAGGGGATGGGAGCCCCCCTGCCTCTAGGCCAGATCCGCGGGGAGGACCTCTCCGGCATGGACCTTCGCAAGGCCATGTTTTCCCACCATGGCTTGCACGGCCTGCGACTGCGGGGAAGCCACCTGAGCCAAGCCAACTTCAGCTGCGTACCCCTCAAGAATGTGGATTTCTCCGGAGCGGATCTGCACGAATCACGTTTCGATTTCAGCTCCTGCCAATCACAGCTGCCCCCCTTGGACAAAAAATGTCCGGAGGGGATAAAGCTGTTGGGTGGCACCAGCTCCTGCTTCATCCTCAAGGCCGATCTGGTTGGAGCGAACCTCAGCGGCGCGCTGCTGCAAGGGAAGCTGTCGAAATGGAAAGTCAATACCAAGGGTGAGATCCCCAAGACCGACCCCTTCTTGCAAGGGAAGTTGTCGGACAAATGGAAAGTCAATACCAAGGGTGAGATCCCCAAGAGCAACCCCTGTGAGCAATGGTTAGTGATCCAGGGCAAGCTGGATGGCGCCCGCTTTGAGCGGGCCACCTTGCGGTGCGTGGCCCTGATCAACCAATCCCCCTCCCCCAAGGGAGCGGGCAGGCAGGCCTATGCCGGAATCAGCTTCATTCAGACCAACCTCGACCACCTGCTGCTTGAGAGCGGCAACTTCCTGTTCTCCGACTTCTGGCAGGCTCAGGTAAGCCATCTGGCGGTCCGCCTACCTGCCGCAAATCTGCGGTTCTCCTCCTTGGCGGAATTGCAACAATGCCCGACCGAGGGATGTTTGTTGGAGGTAATCCCGGCTGGCCCGCTGGCCAGCTTTTACGCGATCAAAAACCGACTCTCTCTCAACGTTATGGGGAGTCGGATCCACTCCAATCTGCCTCTGGCCGCCAGCTCAAGTGAATGGCCCGCCCTGATGTGCAACAACAAGCGTGACGAGCCCATCTGGACTTCGGTCCCCATGGACTCTATCGGATCTAATTTAAGAAATCCGCCTCCAAAACTTCCCGATGGTTTGTGCGAATCGGGCAGGCTAGTGGCATCCAGGGCTGGTTCCGCAAAGACGCAATGATGCCTTCCAGGCCATCACATTCCTATCACCACCGCCCCAGCCTCCAACACTACCCCCAACCCCGCCACCAACATCACATGGCACCACTAAGCGGGGGGCCAAGCGGCACAGACCCATCATTGGAGCCATCACAGCTCCAACCTGAGGTTCAACGGACTCTCGGGGGCCGGCAAGAGCAACCTGGCCAAAAGCATTCTGAGCGCCTTCTGCTCATCGCCCTTATGCCCACCCTGCATCATTAAATTGTTATCGCGGTAACATGCGATTTCTACAAATTTGCCTGTGCCGCCTCGGCCCTGAGCGCCTCCCCAGGGGGCTCAGGTAGCTCCAGTCGCCGGGCCAGTTCATCGAGGAAGGTTTTCAGGCAGCTCGCCACCGGCACCGCCAGCAACAGGCCGAGCAGATCGCCCATCCCCAGCAGGCTGCCCACCCGGGCGCCGATCGGCAGGCTGACCAGCAGCCAGGCGGGCTGCAGCCCGACGATCTGGCCCATCAGCCGCGGCTGGATCACCTGGTCCACCACCTGTCCCACCGTGATCGCCACCGCCAGCACCTCCAGGCCGGTGCGGGGATTCTCGAGGGCCAGCAGGGCGCTCACCAGGATGATCGTCAGGGCGCTGGCATAGGGAATCAGGGTGGTGAAACCGATCGCCACCGCAAACAGCACGCCATAGGGAATGCCCAGCAGCGTGAACACCAGGATCTGGGCACCGCTGAGAATCAGAGCCAGCACCACCTGTCCGGCGAAGTAGCCGCGAAAGGTGCGGTACACCGTGCTCAGCACCAGCTGCCTCCAGCTCGATGGCAGCCAGCGACCCAGGCCCTGACTGATCGATTCGCCCCCGGCCAGCAGGAACACCGCCAGCACTACCACGATCACGCTGTTGATGGTGAGGGTGAGCGTGGCCCCGAGCAGGCTGAGCAACTGCTGGCTGAGCTGGCTGGCCAGTTTGGTGGAGCGGCTGAGCAGCTCACTGCTCAGGTCGCCGAAGTCAGCGGGCAGCCCATGGGCCGTGGCCCAGTCCTGGGCCTGGTTGAGCAGGATTTCCCCCTGAACCAGCCAGCCTGGCAAGGCATGAAGCAGGTCGCTCAGCTGCTGCACCAGGCGCGGCAGCAGCCACAGGGCCACCAGCACCAGCAGCCCGAGGCCGGCGCCCATCACCAGCAGGAAGGACAGCCGTCGCGGCACGCCATGGCCGGTCAGCCAGCGGGTCGGGATGTCGAGCAGGAAAGCGATCAGGGCCGCTGTGAGAAACAGGGCCGGAAAAGGCGCCAGGGGAACGAGCAGCTGACGCAGCACAAACAGGTTGAGCACCAGAAGCGGCAGGGTCAGGCCTACGCGCATCGGCAGCGACGACGGGAAGGCAGGGGGCGCGTCGGGAACCATCAGCCGTCCTGCCGTTCGATGTCCCGGCCGTAGCCGGCCACCCCCAGCCTCAGCAGACGCTCGTCCTTGCTTCGCACCTGGTCGTGCAGTTCGGCTCGATGCTGAACCAGCCGCTCGGCCAGGGCGGCATCCGCCGTGGCCAGGATCTGCGCCGCCAGCAGGCCGGCGTTGAGTCCGTTACCGATCGCCACGGTGGCGACGGGAATGCCTGCCGGCATCTGCACGATCGAAAGCAGTGAATCCAGTCCGGAGAGGGCCCGGCTCTGCACCGGCACCCCGATCACGGGCAGGGGCGTCAGCGCCGCCACCATGCCGGGCAGATGGGCCGCCCCGCCGGCCCCGGCGATGATCACCTTGAGGCCACGCTCGGCGGCCCCACGGGCAAAGGCCACCATCTCCAGTGGTGTGCGGTGGGCGGAGAGCACCCGCACCTCCACGGCAATCCCGAACTGCTCCAACACGGCCACCGCCGGCTCCAGGGTGGGCAGGTCCGAATCACTGCCCATCACCACCGCCACCCGGATGGGGTCGGGCAGGGCTGAAGGGTTGCCGGCGGCAGCCAGGGGCGGATCAACCACGGAGAGAAACCATGGAGCATGGGCAGCGAGGATGGCATTCTCCCGCTCACGGCGCCCCGGTGCCCATCACCATGCGCTGGCTCAGCAACGTTCGGCTTCCCCAGTCCGGCCCCTGCATCCACAGGCGGGACCGGCGCTGGCGGATCGGGGTCGACCCCCAAGGCCAGATCGCCAGCGTCACGTTGTTGGCAAGCGGCAGCCAGGCCGCCGGTCACGACTGGCGCGGCGACTGGCTGAGCCCGGCCGGCGTGGACCTCCAGATCAACGGTGGGCTTGGCCTGGCCTTCCCGGAACTCGAACCGGCTGATCTGCCGCGCCTGCTGGAGCTGCTGGAGCTGCTCTGGCGCGATGGAGTCGAAGCGATCTGCCCCACCCTGGTGACCTGCGCCATCGAGCCGCTGCGCCAGGCCCTGACGGTGCTCGGCGAAGCCCGCGCCCAGCACCGTTCCGGCCGCTGCCAGCTGCTGGGAGCACACCTGGAGGGCCCCTTCCTGGCCCACGCCCGCCGCGGCGCCCACCCCGAACAACACCTCTGCGTCCCGAGCAGCGCCGCCCTGGCCGAACGCATCGAAGGCTTCGAGGACGCCATCGACCTGGTGACCCTGGCGCCGGAACTGGAGGGGGCCGACGCCGTGATCGACGCCCTGCGCCGCCAGGGAATCGTGGTGAGCCTGGGCCACAGCGCCGCCAGCGAAACCGAAGCCACGGACGCCTTTGGCGCCGGAGTGGGCATGGTGACCCATGCCTTCAACGCCATGCCTGGCCTGCACCATCGTGCACCGGGGCCGGTGGGGGCTGCCGTCCTGCGGGGGGATGTCGCCCTCGGCCTGATCGCCGATGGCGTGCACGTGGCTCCCACCATGGCGGTGCTGCTGCAGAGGCTGGCCCCCCAGCAGGTGGTGCTGGTCAGCGACGCCCTCGGCCCCTACGGACTCGCGGCCGGTCGCCACAGCTGGGACGAACGTCTCCTGCTGGTGGAGGACGGCAGCTGCCGCCTGGAGGACGGCACCCTGGCCGGAGCCACCTTGCCGCTGCTGGAGGGGGTGGTGCGGCTGGCCCGCTGGAGTGGCGAACCAGGTCGGGCGATCGCCGCCGCCACGGTGCTGCCCCGCCGGGTGCTGGGTGAGGACCGGCCGGTGGAGGAGATTCTGGTGGGACTGCCCCTGGCCGAAACCCTGCGCTGGAGCCAGAGCAGCGAGGGACAGCTGGGGTGGTCAAGGAGCAGCTCCTGAGCCCTCCTTAGGATTCGGCGGGAACGGCTTCGAGCAACACCCCGCACCATGTCCACCACCCCAGCCGAAACAGGCGTCATCGCCGACGAGAAGGCGGAGGTTCAGGCCTACTTCAACAACACCGGCTTCGAACGCTGGAACCGCATCTACAGCGAGAGCGACGACGTCAACAGGGTGCAGCGGAACATCCGGCTCGGCCACCAGAAGACCGTTGATCAGGTGCTGGCCTGGTTGCAGGAGGAGGGGGATCTGGCATCGCGCAGCTTCTGCGACGCCGGTTGCGGAGTGGGAAGCCTCAGCCTGCCCCTGGCGGCGCTGGGTGCCGGTTCGATCGAGGCCAGCGACCTGTCGGAAGCGATGGTGACGGAGGCGCGGCGACGCGCCGAGGCGGCCGGGATCGAGGCCGGGCGCCTTCAGTTCACCGCTTCGGATCTGGAGAGCCTGGGCGGCAGCTACGACACGGTGATCTGCCTGGATGTGTTCATCCACTATCCCCAGGAGCCGGCCGAGCAGATGGTGAACCACCTCGCTTCCCTGGCCACCCGGAAGTTGATCGTGAGCTTCGCGCCCTACACCCCCCTGCTCGCCGCCCTGAAGCGGGTGGGCGATTTCTTCCCGGGCCCGAGCAAGGCCACCCGCGCCTACACCTTGCGGGAGGACGGCATTGTGGCGGCGGCCCAGAGGAGTGGCTTTCGCGCTCAGCGCCGCAGCCTCAACAAGGCACCGTTCTACTTTTCGAGGCTGATCGAATTCGAGCGGATCTGAAGCAGTCTGGGTTTTCTCGAATCCAGGAATACTCTGGCCATGATGGCCACCAGGTTCGCTGGAGAGCAGTGCTCCCTTGATTGATCAACGACACTGTGTCGATTGGGCCCGCTCGATGCGGGAGCCGGAGGCCTTTGCCAGTGAGCAAGCCGCACTGGGCCAGGTCTGGACGCTGCTGGGCCTGACGACCGACATCCCGAACGACAACGACTGGATCCGCTGCAGCCTGGGCGGCGGATCGGTGTTTGTTCAGCGCTTCGGGGCATCGATCAAGGGATTTGAGAATGTCTGTCGCCATCGCTTTCATCCGATTCGCACGGCAGCGAAAGGATCCGGCCTGGTCCGCTGCGCCTTCCATCATTGGGTCTACAACCAGGAAGGGGAAGCGGTGGGCATCCCCCAGTGCAAGAAACTGTTCGGAAGGTCCCCCAAGGAGCTGGGGGCACGGCTGAGGAGCGTTGAGATCGCCTGCTGCGGTGTGCTCATCTTTGGACGCTTTGCTCATCAGGCCTCGATGAGAACAGATTCCACCGCGGGCGAAGCGGCTTCATCCGAGTGGACCACAGCAGATCCTTCGACTACCAACCAGGACCAGGGTCTTGAGGAGTTTCTTGGTGATGGCTGGCCCATTCTGCGGGCGATGTGCCGAAAAGGGATTCGACCTGGCTACAGCTCCACCGTAGTTCAGGCAAATTGGAAACTGCTTGTTGAGATCACGCTTGAGGAGTATCACGCGTTTGCCGTTCACCCAACCAGCTTTGGAAAGGGAGGCTGGCTCGATCCCGATGAAGCCTATTATCCAAGATTCGATCCACACAGTGCATTCTTCTATGGCGGGCAGCAAGGTGACCTGTCATCCATGGCGGCAGATTGCCAGGCTGGAAACTATCAGCCCAAAGAGTACCGAATCCTGAACATTTTCCCAAACTTCCTAGTTAATCACAACCTAGCTCTTCAAGCATGGTATGTAACGATAACACAGTCAGTCCCTATAGATCATCACTCGACCACGGTTCGGAGCTGGTTTTTCCAAGCCCCTTTCAAGAGGCCTCAAGCCTCATGGTTCAGACTTCAGGTTGAGCAATTCATCAATCTCTGGCTGCCATTCTTTGTTGGAATCTTCAACAGAAAGATCACCCATGAAGATCATGTGATCTGCGAGGCCATGCAGGTCCCTGCGAGTTCAATCAATGAGTCCCCCATACTCGGGCGTGAAGAAAACCGGATCGCCTGGTTCAGGGAGGCCTATTGGAAGGCATTGGCCCAGTCAAGTCGGTAGACAACATTTCAGCCCGGCTGTTTGATTTGCTGGGTCAGAATTTTGGGCCTATTCTCCTAAACATCTGCTGCGATACCAAACGAAAGCTGATCGTGAGCTTCGCGCCCTGCGCACCCCTGCTCGCCGAGTTGAAGCGCTCTGGTGTTGTCTCCCCGGGTCCCAGCAAAGCCACCGGCGCCTTCACCTTGCGGAAAGAGGGCATCATGGCTGCGGCCAAACGGGGATCTGAGGCCTTCAGGATTCGCCCCGAATTCGTACATACTCCTGATCGTGGTGGCCTTCAGGTTCAATGGCAAGCAGAACCTCCCCCCTGGATTGGCAACAGCGGTGTGACTGGGCTCGCTCGATGCGGGACCCTGAGGCCTTTGCCAACGAGCAGGCCGCCCTGGGCCAGACCTGGACATTGTTGGGGCTGACCACCGACATCCCCAACGACAACGATTGGATCCGCTGCAGCCTGGGCGGAGTATCGGTGTTTGTTCAGCGCTTCGGGGTATCGATCAAAGGCTTCGAAAATGTCTGTCAGCACCGCTTTCATCCGATTCGCACATCGCCGAGAGGATCAGGCCTGATCCGTTGCGCCTTCCACCACTGGGTGTACAACCAGGAAGGGGAGGCGGTGGGCATCCCCCAGTGCAGGAATCTGTTCGGAGTTTCGCCAAAGGAATTGGGCGCAAAGCTCAGGAAGGTGGAGATCGCCACCTGTGGCGTGCTGATCTTCGGCCGGTTTCCTGCTCAGGCTCCGGCGAAATCAGCTCCAGCCAGCGCAGCAGATCGATCCGGCCCCGGGCTGAACGAAAGTCTTGAGGAGTTTCTCGGCGAAGCCTGGCCGATTCTGAAGTCACTCTGCAGAACTGGCATTCGACCATCTTCCACCACCCTGAATGTGAACGCCAACTGGAAACTTCTCTTTGAAATCACCCTTGAAGAATACCATGTTCATGCCGTGCACCCCAGCAATCTGGGGAAGAGAGGATACCTCGACCCTGAGCGCGCCTCTTACCCAAGGTTTGAGCCCCACAGTGGATTTTTCCACAATGGGCAGCCAGATGATCTATCGACCATGGCCGCGAGTTGCCGCGCCAACGAGTACTCTCCTGTCGATTACAGAATTCTCCAGATCTTTCCCAACTTCCTGATTCTTCATATTCAAGTTCTGCACTCGTGGTATGTAGTCATGACCCATTACGTCCCGATAGCGCCTGATTCTACCCGGGTACAGAGCTGGTTCTACCAGGCATCCTGGCAGCGGCCTGATGCTTCCTGGTTTCGCCTTCTGGTTCAGCGCTGGATTGAACTCTGGCTTCCGTTCATCGTTGGCATTCACCTAAAACGGATTAACCAGGAAGATCACGTCATCTGCGAAGCCATGCAGACCACGGCGGGCTCAGTCACTGAGGCACCCTTGCTCGGGCTTGAGGAGCAGAGGATCGGCTGGTTCAGAGAGGCCTACCGCGATGCCCTGGCCCGCTCGAACCGGCCGAAAAACTCCAAGGACGACCAGGGATAACGGAACTGCGGCCAGCCAGTCGCCCGGCCATCATCCAACAAGAGCTCCGAGGATGGCAAAGCTGTCCACTCCATCGTTCTGTACCCGCCGTCGAGATCACTTCAAACCGGGCTTTCTGGCAGATTGAAAACAGCCTTCGGCGATTCGATCGGTCGACATCATCAAGTGTGAGATGGACATCCACTCCACAGATACCTTGCCAATGATAGGATTGAATCATTGCTCGATCTGCAAGGCGTATCCTGAAGCCAGCTGAAATCGGCGACGCCTACAACAGAATCGCCGGCTGGTGGGAGGCCGAGCTACAGGCCTCAACCCGTGGGCTTGCCTATGTGGAGCGGGCGATTGGCCTCTGCACCGCAAGACAGAAGGCTCTGGATGTGGGGTGTGGAACCGGCGGCCGAATCCTGAGCGCCCTGGAGAAAGCAGGATTTGAGCTGACCGGCCTGGATGTGTCGCAGGAGATGCTGCGTATCGCCAGGGATCATCACCCCACGGTTGCATTCATGTGGGCCGATGTGTGCACATGGGAGCCAGCCGGGCCCTTTGACCTCATCACCGCCTGGGACAGCCTCATCCATGTGCCGCTGGCGCTGCAGGGCAGTGTGCTCGAAAAGCTCTGCCATGCCTTGAACCCGCACGGCGTGATCCTGATCACCGTTGGCGGCAGCAAGGGTGAGCTGACAAGCCGCATGCAGGGCGTGAGCTTTTATCACAGCTCCCTGAATGATCACCACTATCTCGAAGTGATCAAAGCCGCCGGATGCCGGTGCCTTCTGCTGGAGTGCGATCAGTTCCCCGAGGAGCACATGGTGCTGATTGCTGTTAAAGAGTGATACCGCTCCACAAGGAGCACTGTGCTGAAGCGCTCCTGAAGATTTCAGTCCTGGGCGGCACTTTCCTGGCTGATCTTGAACCGCCGGCAGCATCCACCGACAGGCCACGAAGATCCTGCCTGTTGTTTCCATTGGCGCTGTGCTTGTTGCCGCCCTGTTGGATGGGGTGCCAAGCAGCGCACTGAACCCCGAGCAGGGTTCTGGCCGGCCCCCTCACACCACCGCCAACGACGTGAGCGCACCGCTGAAGCCGATGATCTCCACGATTGAATCGTTGGCGGCCTGGAAGCCGGCCAGCCCATCATTGAGCGCCAGGAAGGTGCGGGTGCCGCCAGTGGCGCCGAGGCTGAAGCTGGCCGCACCGTTGGCCACGAAGCTGCTGGGGGTGAGCACCGCCGCCAGCGCCGTGGCGCTGAGGTCGGTCGCCCGGCCCAGCTCACGCAGGTTGGCGGCGGACACGGCCTGTGGGCCGTCGATGCGGTCGCTGCCGATCGCCAGATCGGTGATCTGATCGCGGGCATTGAGCAGCGAATCGCGCAGGCTGGTGAGGCGGAAGGTGTCGGCGCCGCCCAGGCCGGTGAGCAGGTCAGCCGTGGCGCTGCTGCAGAGCAGGTTGGCGGCGGCATTGCCGGTTCGGAAGCTGGGGCTGGGGTCGCTGAAGCCGAGCCGGCCGGTGGCGCCGAACAGGGCCGCGGCCGTGAGCGATCCGCTGCCCCCTAGCGCTCGCCCCTGGCTGGCGTTGAAGCCCACGTTCACGCTGCCGCCGGGCTGAATCGCGCTGGCCCAGGCATCACCGCTCACCGTGTGGCGCCACAGGCCGCCCGCCAGCGCCGTGCTGCTGATCCGCATCCTCCAGGGGGTGCCGCTGGGCCGGTGCGGGCTGTCGAAGCTGAAGTTCCAGCCATTCAGCGGTGCCGTGCCCGTATTGGTGAGCTTGAGCTGCACCGTCATGCCGCCGGTCCAGATCGACCCCCCCACCGACACCGCCAGGTCTGGGCTGGAGGTGATCGGAATGCCGTTGAGGGTCTGGGGCAACGGTGTGCCGGGCTGGGGGGTTGGGGTGGGCGTGGGAGTGGGTGTTGGGGTTGGCGTTGGAGTTGGGGTTGGCGTGGGTGTGGGCGTAGGGGTCGGAGTGGGAGTGGGCGTAGGTGTGGGAGTGGGGATCGGCGTCACCGGTGTGCCACTGCCAGGGCGTACGGAAATTCCCGGCAGGGCATCGAGCTGGGCATCGGTGAGCGCCCGACCGCCCCGCCGCTCCACGCTGCGGGCGAAGGCACCGGCCAGGCCGGCGTTGTAGTCGATCGCCACCTCGTTGGCCACGAAGTCGTCGCGGCGGTCCTGGTAGGAGAAGTCGTTGGCGCTGCTCGGGCCACCCACCAACGCCCCATAAAGGATGTGCGTGTTGGGCAGGCCATTGCGGAAGCCATCCCAGCCCACCCCCGAAGCCGCCCGGTGATGCGGCTGGCGCGGCGCATTGACCCCGAAGCCCACCACGTAGCTCGAGTTGCGCGGATTGGCCCCGAGGACATAATCCACCGTGCCCTGGGACAGGCGGCCGTAGGCCCCACCGGGGTCACGCACGTTGTCGGCATAGACATCCGCCAGGAAGGCGGTGTTGGCGGCATAGCGCAAGGAGCCCCACTGGCTGATGTGGCGCAGACCACCGGCACTGATCGACACGCCGTTGCCGCCGTTCACCCAGTTGTTCAACCAGAGCTCCACGTCCTGCTGAATGCGGGCCGAGCCGGTGTCTTCCGCCAGGATCACTGCGGTGGCATAGGAGGCGTCGTCCCAGTTGCCCGTCCAGCCACGCGAGAGGCCGCCGATGTTGTTGGTGTAGATCGACAGCGCCTTGTCGCGGTAGGCCGTGCCGTTGCCGCCAGCGGCGGTCACCGCCCGCGACAGCCAGGCCGCGCCATAGGCCAGCTCATCGTTGAAGCCACTCCAGGAGTTGTAGTAATTGCGCACCTCCGGTATCGAATCGGAGTAGCGGCCCCGGTAGCGATCCGCAAACTCGTAGAGCGAAACGGCCCGGCTCAGCAGCACATCGGCGTAGGCCGCCTGGCCGTTCTGGCGGAACAGCACCGACGCCGAAGCCAGCGCCGCCGCCGAACCAGCGGCCACATCGGAGCCGGGCTTGCTCGGCGTCACCGCCATCGCCGGCCGGGCGATCGTCTGGCTTTCCGGGGAGCTCCAGAGGGAATGATCCGCCCCCACATTGCCCACCTGCGCCACGAAGTACCGCGTGGTGCCGGCCGCATCCACACCGTGGGCTTTCAGCAGATAGTCGGTGCCCCAGCGCACGGCCTCCAACAGTTCATCGGTCTGGCCGGAGAGGGCATAGCCATCGGAGAACTCGATCCCGCCCCAGGAGAGGGTGGCGAGCGTGGAGGCCAGCGGCAGGCCGAACTTGGAATGGTCGCCGGCATCGTGATAGCCGCCGGTGAGGTCGAGCGTCAGCCCAGGCTGGAGGTTGGCGGCGGTTTGCCCACCGAAGTACACCCCATCGGCGCCATCCCGCAGGCCGGAATCGCCGCGCCAGTCGATCCGCTTGGTGGCTTCATTGAGATTGCCGGAGCGCTGCGCTTCATAGAAGAGAAAGTTCTTCTGCAGCGCCTCCGCGTAGTTGAACGTCACCCCGGTCAACGGATCAACAGTGGCCATCGCGCAGATCAGATCGCTGCCATGGTCTTAGGCCGGATTCCCCCGCCGGGGCGACCCCCATCGGAGGGTGATTCGCCGCTCAGGCGGGGGTGAGCACCGGCGTTGCTACGGGGCCCCCCGCCGGTGACCTCAGCGCAGCCGGATCAGCCCCTGACGCAGCCCGATCACCAGGGCCTGCAGGCGGTTACGCGCCCCCATGTTCTGCAGCAGCCGCTTGGTGTACGACTTCGCCGTGCTCGGGCTGATCATCAGCCGCTCGGCGATCTCCCGGTCGGTGAGCCCATCGGCGAGCCCCTCCAGGATCTGGTAGTCCCGCGGGCTCAGTTCGCTGATCGGCTCCGGCATCGGTTGCTTCCGCATCGAGGCACTGCGGAAATGGCAGCCGCCGAGTGCCGCCAGCACCGCCGCCTGCAGGGCGCCGCTGTGGAAGGTCATGTCGCGTTCCGCCACCAGCCCATCGATCCAGGCGGCCCGCACCAGGGCCGGGTCGGGACCGGTCCCCGTGCTGATCACGATCACCTTCAGGGCCGGATGCCGCTCCTTCGCCGTGGCGGTGAGAGCCAGCACGTCGCCGCTCTCAAGGCTGTCGGAGCACACCAGCAGCCCGTGGGGCTGCTCCGCCAGACGGCTCAGGCAGCTGCCGGCATCGGTGACCGCACAACCGATCAGCCCGTAACCAAACAGACCGATCGTGTAGCGCAGCAGCAACGGCTCGTTGCCCATCGCCAACGCCACCCGTGGCGGGATCGCCGTGGAGAGCAGCGCCCGGCGCATCACCGTTCGCCGGATCTGCACAACGGGGAGATCGGCGGTGAAATCCAAGGGGGGCGCAAACGGGGTCAGAGCAAGGGCAGGCTATGGCGACAGGAAGGCAAGGCCTTCAGCCCAGCCCCTCAATCCTCCGGTAGGCGACCCAGAACCGCTCCATCTGCTCGGTGGTGCCCAGGCTCACCCGCAGAGCGCCATCGATCAGCGGTTTGCCCGCCATCGAGCGCACCAGGATGCCCGCCGCCCGCAGCTCGCTCTCCACATCGGCCGCTGCTCGACCGGGCCAGAGCAGCAGGTAATTGCCGCCGGCGGCGTGATGGCCTACCCCGGCGGACGCCAGCTGCGCCAGCAGCCAGGCCCGCGCCCGCCACACCTCGGCCACGTAGGCGTCGGTGTAGGCCTGATCGGCCAGGGCCGCATGGGCGGCGGTGACGGCGAAGCTGTTGACGTCGTAGGGACCGCCCACCCGGCTGACCCGGTCGATGAGCGCCGGCGCACCGACCGCGAAGCCGAAGCGCAGGCCGGCCAGACCGGCGGTTTTCGCCAGCGAACGCAGCACCAGCAGGTTCGGGCAGGAGGCGAAGGGATCGGCGTTCCCGGCCGCGGCCAGCAGCGGTGGCAGCACGCTGTCACCGGTGAAGGCCTCATAGAGCTCATCCACCACCACCAGGGTGCCAGGGGCAGCGGCCGCCAGCTCCAGGATCCGCTGCGGCGCCAGGCGAGTGCCGGTGGGGTTGTTGGGGTTGCAGATCAACAGCAGGCGCGGGGCGGCGGTGTTCCCTGCCACTGGGGAGGCTGAGGTGGCAAGCGCCGCCTGGATCTCTTCGAACGGGAAGGCGAAATCGGGCAGCCGGTAGGGGATCGCCTCGATCGCCATCCCCTGCATGCCGGCGCAGGGGGCGTAGTAGCCGAAGGTGGGGCTTGTGGTGAGCAACCGCTCACCGGGTGCGCCGTAGGCATGAAACACGGCGTGCAGCGCCGCATCGACACCGTTGAACAGGCCGATGTGGGCGGGGGTGAGGGTTTCTGGGGCGGCGGACGCTTCGGGGACGGGCGCGGCGACCACGAGCGAGCGCACCACCGCTTCACGCAGGCCGTCGTATTCGGGATAGATCGCGTAGTGCTCAGCCGGGAGGGCGCGGATCGCCGCCACCACCTTCGGGCTGGGCCCCACCGTGTTTTCGTTGAAATCAAGCCGCAGCAGGCCGCGGCGCCCCTCCAGCGGCGCGCTGTAGGCCGTGAGGCTCTCCACCTCCGGGCGGGCCGGGGGACCGGAGCGGAACACTGGATTTTCGCCGGGGGTCGGGCTGGTCACAAGGCCAGGATCACGCCGCTTTGAAAGCCATCCTCCCCGGCCACCGGACGGATCGGCTCGCGCCAGGGGCGATCAGTCGACCTTCAAGCCGAATCAACGGCGGCAGGAAGTGAAAAACGATCCAGAATCGGCACTTGCCAACCCGGCGGGAAGCCTCGAAAAGGACAAACAAACCACCCCGCCTGGAGGCTGAATCAGCCTGGCGATCCGCAGACGGCCGATCACCTGTGCGATCGGCCTTAGCTTACGGACACTGACGTCCGGCATCCCATGGAGAAAGCCGAATTGGCTCTGAGGGCACTGGAGCGTGGTGATCTGAGATTCATTCACGATCAGGTGAACAACCGGAGCGTGATGGCCTATTGGTTCGAGGAACCCTATGAATCGTTCGATGAACTGGAAGATCTCTACAACCGACACATCCATGACAATGCCGAGCGGCGCTTTGTCGTGGAAACCAAAGACAAGCAACTGATCGGCCTGGTGGAGCTGATCGAAATCGACTACATCCACCGCCGGGCTGAATTCCAGATCATCATTGCACCTCAGCATCAAGGCAAAGGCTTTGCTCGAGTCTGCATCAATAAAGCCCTGGATTATTCTTTTGCCATTCTGAATCTGCACAAAATCTATCTTTCAGTGGCCGTCGAGAACAAGAAGGCGTTGCACTTGTATCACCAGTGCGGCTTCACCGAAGAAGGCCATCTGGTGGACGAGTTTTTCATCGAAGGTCGCTATCGCGATGTCAAACGCATGTTCATTCTCCAGGAGAATTATCTCGCCAGTGCCTCATAGCCCCGGCAGGCAATCACCCTCCCTGCCTTGATGCCCTCGTCCTCGCTCCCGCGAAGCCATCACATCCGCTCCAGGGTGGGAATGCCGAGCAGACCCAGCCCCAGCTTCAAGGTGGCTGCCGTGAAACGGCTGAGCGCCAGTCGGGAGGAACGGGCCGGTTCATCGGCCTTAAGCACCGGCACCTGGTCGTAGAAGCGGTTGAACACCTGGCTGAGCTCGAACAGGTAGCTGCACAGCCGATTGGGCAACAACTCCTCCTCCACCTCGGCGATCACGGCATCGAATTTCAGCAGTTCGCGCACCAGGGCCCACTCCTGCGGCTCGCTGAAGTGGAGCACCCCCGGCAGCTCCTCCGGCAGCGCCGGGCCTGATGCCCCGGCGGCAGGATCAAGCTGGGCACCCCCCTTGCGGACGATGCCGGCGATGCGCACCACCGCATAGAGCAGATAGGGGGCCGTGTTGCCATTCAGGGCCAGCATGCGATCGAAGCTGAATTGGTAGTTGGTGCTCCGGTTGGTGCTGAGGTCGGCGTACTTCACTGCGGCGATGCCCACCGTGGTGGCCGCATGGCAAATGAAGGATTCAGCTTCGGTGCGCTCCTCCTCCGCCAGCCGGCGGCGCAGATCCGCCTCGGCCCGCTCCACCGCTTCATCGAGCAGGTCCTTGAGCCGCACGGTGTCGCCGGAGCGGGTCTTGAGCTTCTTGCCGTCGTCTCCCTGCACCAGGCCGAACGGGACGTGCTCCAACCGCCGCCCCACCGGCACCCAGCCGGCGCGGCGGGCCACCTGGAACACGGCGGCGAAATGGCTGGCCTGGCCGGCGTCGGTCACATAGATGAGCCGCCCGGCGCCATCGCCTGCGGGCGGAGCGGCAAAGCGGTAACGCAGGGCCGCCAGGTCGGTGGTGGCGTAGTTGAAGCCGCCGTCGCTCTTCCGCACGATCAGCGGCAAAGGCTGGCCGTCCTTGCCCTTCACCCCTTCCAGGAAGACGCAACCGGCGCCGTCATCAGTGACCAGCAGCCCCAGCCCCTCCAGATCGGCCACCACCCCCTCCAGCAGGGGGTTGTAGAACGACTCACCCCGCTCGCTCAGGCGGATGTCGAGGCGATCGTAGATCTGCTGAAACTCACGGCGACTCTGCTCGCACAGCAGCTGCCACGCCCGGCGGCTGATCGGATCGCCGCTCTGCAGCTTCACCACCTCCTCACGCGCGGTGGCCTGGAAAGCGGCATCGGCGTCGAAGCGGGCCTTGGCCTGGCGGTAGAAGGCCACCAGATCGCCCAGATCGATGGCATCGGCAGTGGTCAGCGCTTCGGGGGCCACCTGCTTGAGGTGGGTGATCAGCATGCCGAACTGGGTGCCCCAGTCACCCACGTGGTTGAGCCGCAGCACCGGATGGCCGCGGAACTCCAGCACCCGGGCCAGGGCGTCGCCGATGATCGTGGAGCGCAGGTGCCCCACATGCATCTCCTTGGCGATGTTGGGGCTGGAGAAATCCACCACCACCGGCGCCGGCGCCGAGTTGCCGCTTGGCCCGGGCACCGTCGGCACCCCCAGACGCGGATCGGCGAGGCGCCTCGCCACCTCACCGGCCAGCCGCTCGGGTCGCAGGGTGAGGTTGATGAAGCCAGGCCCGGCGATCTGGGGCGGTTCGCAGAGCTCGCCAAAGGCTGGATCATCGGCCAGCTGCTCGACGATGGCCTTGGCAATGGTCCGGGGGGGCAGACCCAGGGGCCTGGCCAGGGCCAGGGCTCCGTTGGCCTGGAAATCACCGAATTCCGGCCTGGAGGCAGGCGCCAGCTGGGGATCGAAGGGCTGGCCCGCCTCAGATGCCTGCTGGCCCGCCTCGGGGAAAGCCCTCTCCATGGCTGCACGCAGCTGGCCCTGGAGGGCATCGAGAAAGGTCAGCATGGAAGCGGTGAACCGCAGCTGCGGCAGGCACTGCCCCTGATCATCCCTCCCCAGCGCACACCATGACGGCCCCAAACGCGCCGTCCGTCGAGGTGGCACTGTTCCAGGAGGCAACGGAAACCGCCTTCGCGGTGGCCGATCAGCTCCATCACCTCGACGGCCACTTCCCGAAGCCGCCGCGGCACCACACAGTGGCCAATGCCGACGAAATCAGCCAACGCCTCCTGGGCAGCCTCAATCCGATCAGCGCGATGTCGCTGGACGATGCGATCGGGCCGGCCACGACCTCACCGTGATCGCCGGCGTGCACCGAGGCTTTCTGGAACTCATCGCACACCCGGAGATCACTGGTCTGGAGCAGCTGCGCCAGCGGCGGGTGGGCATCGACATTGATATCGCCCTGCTGGGGGGCTACCAGGGTGTGGTGGTGGCCAGCGACTGGTGGCTGCACACCCACGGCGATCAGGCCCCTGCCGTGATCAGGAGCCTGCTGGGGGCAATCCGCTGGGGACTGAATCCGGCCCACCGCGAGGCGCTGATCCCGATGCTGCAGCGCTGCGTGACAGGAGCCGAAGATCCGGAGCTGGCCAGCCGGATCGCCACGGGCCTGTTCGGCCCCGTCAGCCAGTAGCTCAGCGATGGAACCATGGCTGCCAGCGATCTCGCCGTGGTGCTGGGCCTGTACAACGAAGCCCATGGCACCCAGCTGAACCTGGAAGAGATGCAGGACTGGAACAGCACCGCCTACCTGCCCTCCTGAAGGTGGGGAGGATCAATCCCAGCCAGCACAGCCAGCCACACCCGACCCCCAAAGGCCGCTCGAACCAGCCCGGCAGCCCAGAGCTGACGAACAACGCTTGAATGGGCGGGCGCGGCGCGACCGTTGATGCTGCAACCCTTCCTGCCCCCGCTGGCAAGCACCCTGGTGGGCGGGCTGCGCGATCTGATCGCCGTGGAGGGGGGCGCCACCCCTGAGCAGGCGCGGTTGCTGCGCAGCCTGGCGGTGCACCTGCTCGGGCTCATCCCCGACGAACTCACAGCCATCGCGCCGCTGCCACCGCCTGCCCTGGCCCTGCAGCTCACCGGCGAGGAGAGCCGCCGCCGCTTCCTGCAGCTGGCGCTCATGCTTGAGCTCTGCCGGCACCCCCGCAGCGAGGCTCAGCTGCAGCGGCTGGAGGCCTTCAGCAACGCGCTCGGCCTGCAGGGCGTGGAGCTGCGCCTTGTGCAGGACCTCTTCCATCGCACGGCGGCGGACGCCACCGCCGACTTCGTGCGTTGCTACGCCGCCTTCCTGCCGGAGCTCTCCTCACGCCACGGCGCGGCAGCGGGCGCGGATCTGGGCGATGCCTTCTTCGCGCAGGTGCAGGGGCTGCGCGATTGCCCCCACGGCAGCCTCGGCTGGGCCTTCGCGCAGTTCTATGCCCGCAACGGCCTGCCGCTGCCCAGCCGCGACACGCCCAACCCCGCCTACTACGTGACCCATGACATGAACCATGTGATCACCGGCTACGAGCCCACGGGGCCGGGCGAGATCGCCCTGGGCGCCTTCAAGCTGGCGCTGCGCAACGACGACGCCAACTGGATGGCCTCGCTCGCCAACTTCCTGATCCACGAGGTGGGCCTGTTCGTGCACGGCGACAACAACCAGTTCGAGCCCTACGGCGGCGACGGTGAGCCCTACAACGGCCTGAACGGCAAACGGGGCGCGCTTGATCTGCCGGGTGCGCCCGAGCTGCTGGCGGAAGCCTGGCGCCGCGGCGCCGCCTGCAGCGGCGATTTCAGCCGGCTCGACCACCTGGCCTTCGCCACTGAGCCCCTGCTGGAGATCCGCCGCCGCTTCCACGTGCTGCCGCTGGAGCGGCCCATGCTCGATCAGCCGGAGTTCTGGCCTTCGGGTGCCTGATTGTGCCGCGCCCGAAGGCTCGACTCAGCCGCTGAGCTCCAGTTCCCGCTCCAGGCCCGCCATCACCACATCGGCGCTGAGCTTGATGCGGTAGCGGCAGGCCTGGGTTTCGCTGCAGTCGAAGGTGCCGCGCTCCCAGTATTTGTTGCTGCCGGCGCCGCCGCCGCAGAGGCCGAAGTAGTCGCAGTCGGCGCGGCAGCGGGCCACACCGGCACGGATCTCAGCGAGCACCCGCTGGAACTTGGCGCTCTCCACCACCGAGGCCAGGCTGTCGGTGCTCACATTGCCGAAGGCAAAGTCGCCGTAGGCGGCGGTGGCCACCGACAGCAGCTCGGGGTCGAAGGTGGAGAAGTTGCCACGCGCATCCACGTTCACGATCGCGAAGGGATGGTTCATGTCGGTGCGTGCCAGGCGCTGATCGCCGCAGGCCAGGCCGGCGATCTCCTCGAACTCCCGCAGGCGCAGGGCACCGGGCTGGGCCCGCAGCCGCTCCCAGAAACGCTCCAGAAACGCCTGGTAGCGCGCCTCCGAGCGTGGCCGCGAGAGGGTGGAGCTGAGGTTCTCCCCTTCGGTTTCCTCCATGTTGAAGGCCAGGTTGTCGATGCCTTCGCCGACGAAGAAGTCGAACAGGGTGTCGGCGTGATCAAGGGCGTCGTCGGTGAGCACGGCGATCACCTGGAAGGGGATGCCACGGCGCTGCAGCCAGCCGATACCCCGCAGGCTGGCGGCGTGGCTGGGCAGGCCGGTGCGGGTGCGGCGGTGGGCGTCGTGCAGGAAGGCGGGGCCATCGAGGCTCACGCCCACATGGATGTCGTTGCGCTCGAAGCAGTCGCACCAGGCGGCGTCGATCGTCATGGCGTTGGTCTGCAGCGACTGCTCGATCCGCAGCGGCGGCCCCTGCCGGCGCGCCAGCACCTGGCCGATCAGGGCCGTGGCCTCGTCGTAGAAGGCGATCGGCATGGTGAGCGGCTCACCGGCATGCCAGAGCAGGGTGAAATCACCGGTGGCGTAAGGGCTCTCCAGCACCCGCTCCAGGGTGCGCTCCAGCAGCTCCAGCGGCAGGCGGCTGCGGTCGTCGCGGCTGGGCAGATAGCAGTAGTCGCAGTCGAGGTTGCAGAACGGGGTGGGCTGCACCACCAGCAACCGCAGCGGGCCGAACGTTTCGGGGTTCAACGGCTCACCAGAAGTTGCGGAAGCCACCGCCATTGCGGAAGCCACCATTGCCGAAGCCGCCGTTGCGGAAGCCCCCGTTCCAGAACCCGCCATTGCGGAAGCCACCGTTGTAGAAGCCGCCGTTGCGCCAGCCCACCCGCGGCCCGTTCACGAACACGTAGGCCAGCACATCGTCGGGGATGGCACTGGCTGCAGCTGATCCGGTTTCCCGCTCGCGAACAGCCCCGGCGATGCGGCGCAGGCGGCCCTCCACGCCGAGGCTGTCCAGATCGGGGCCGTCATGGCGAGAGCTGGCGGCGGCGGACGCCAGGGCCTCGGCGGCGGGAATCAGCGGCAGGATCGCCAGGAAAAGCAGAAAGCCGAACAGCCTGAGACGTGGTAAGGAAGCCATCGGAGGTGAAACCTGGAGAACGAAAAAGCGGAAGGCGAAAAGCGGTGGTCCGGGGACGCCTGGAAGTGGACGGTGGGCAGTGAACGGTGGGCCTTAAGCGGTGGGTCGTGAGCAGTGGGTCGTGAGCAGGAAGCTTCAGGGAGAGGCTGGCGTGGCAGACGCCGCGGCGGGGCCCTGGGGGCGGATCGCCTCGTGATTCAGCAGCACCGATTCGAAGTAGGTGCGAATCCGCTCGGACGGCACCCCCAGCACCCCTTTGGGCCCCACCCAGCGGTCCACGCTGGCCACCGCTGCGGGATCACCGTCCACATAGCCCTGCAGCAACCGGGCAATCGCCAGGTTGGTGAGGTCGCGGAAGGCTGAATCGTTCTCAGGAACGATGCAACCCACCGCATAGCGCTCATAGGGCTGCTCCGGCATCACCACCAGACCGGTGGCACCGAGGCTGTTGGCCTGGCCGGTGAGCAGGTTGGTGTCGCCCATCACCCCATCCAGCCGGCCGGCCTGCAGCGCGACCACCGCCTCAGCCAGGTTGGCGAAAGGAACCAGGCGGGCCTGGGGCTGAATGCCCTTCAGCACCGCCTCGCCAAGGGAGCCAGGCACCGCGCCGATGCGGCGGCCCAGCAGGGAGGCGGGGGAGCCGTCGATCTTGCCCGCCGGAGCCAGCACCCGGATGCCGGAGAGCCCGATCGGCAGGGTGTAATCCACCTGGGCATCGCGGGCCCAGGAGAAGGGCACGCCGCAGGCGAGGGCCAATTCTCCCTTGCCCACCCGTCGCACCAGTTCGGCGGGCTCGCTCACCGCTTCGAAGCGCACGGTGATCGGCCGGCCCAGAGCAGCGGCCAGCTCAGCCTGGACGCGGCGCACCACCTCCACCCCGTAGCCGGCCGGCTGGCCGCTGCTGTCACGGAAGCTAAGGGGGGGCAGGAGGGGTTCGCTGCCCACCACCAGCTCCCCCGTGCTGGCAACGCGTTGCAGCACCGACCCGGCCCGGGCCTCGGCGGCCGGCAACACGGCCGCGAGCAGGGCAAGGGTCACTGAGCTGATCCGCAGGCTCCGGCTCAAGAAGCGGCAGAACGGCATGGCAAGCAGCGTCGAAAACCCTCCGACACTCTGCTGCCAAGGGGCGCGCAACGCCACAGGCCCACAAGCAAAGGCACAAAGCCACCGATCCCTCCCATCCAGGGCGCCCGGAACCAGCACCACGGCCGCGTTCAGCGGCCGGGCGGAAGGTGGCGCATGCTCAGATCCAGCCAGCGGCTGCGGGTGACCGGCGCGCTGGTGGAGATCAGATCGATGCCGGTGGTGGCGTAGGCCCGCAGCTGCTCGGGTTGCACCCCCGACGCTTCCAGCACCACCGCCCGCCCCTGCGCCACCGCCAGCTGCCGCAGCTGCGGCACCAGCGCCTGCAGGGCCTGCGGGGTGAATTCATCGAGCAACACCGCGTCGGCGCCGGCGGCCACGGCAGCTTCCGCCTCGGCGGCCGTTTCCGCCTCCACAATCAGCCGCGCCGGCCAGGGCGCCGCCGCCCGCACCGCCGCGATCGCCGGGCCCACCCCACCGCTCCAGGCCAGGTGGTTCTCCTTGAGCATGGCCGCGTCATCGAGGCCGAAGCGGTGGTTCAGCCCGCCACCGCAGCGCACGGCGTACTTCTCCAGCAGCCGCAGCCCGGGCGTGGTCTTGCGGGTGTCGGCCAGGGCCACGCCCGTGCCCGCCAGCTCGGCCACCAGCAAGGCGGTGGCGGTGGCGATGCCGCTCAGGCGCATGGCCAGGTTGAGGGCGGTGCGCTCCGCCGCCACCAGGGCGTCAGCCGCCCCCTCCAGTTCCAGCAGCCGCTGACCGCTCGCCACCGGCTCCCCGTCGGCCACCTGCACCCGCACGGCCAAGGCGGGATCCAGCAGCCGGAACAGAGGCTCCACCAGCACGCCGCCGCAGAACACCCCATCGGCCTTGGCGATCCAGTGGGCCCGGCCCCGGGCGCCCGCCAGGGCGGGGGCGGTGAGGTCGCCGCGGCCGAGATCTTCGGCCAGCCAGCTGCGCAGCTGCTGCTCAAGGGCAGGGCTGAAGGGCAGCAGCGGCGGCGGGGCAGGCAAGGGGCAGGCGGGGGAAGGGAGCAGCAGGCGGCGGCAGGCGCGACGGATCAGCCCATGATCGGCGGCGGCCATTCCGGCTCACGGCCACGGGGCAGCACATTGAAGCGGCGGCGCACCTCTTCCAGCGGCTCGGCGAAGTGATCCCAGGGATCGATGGCGGCGATCAGATCCACCGACACCTGGGCGCCATGGGCCATGCCGGCGAACAGGCGCTCCACATCGAGCGCATCGCGTTCGCCCGGGATGAACGGCGTGGCGCCGATGCCCAGCTCGAACTCCGCCAGGCCGAACATCAGCACATAGAACGGATCCACCTGCTCAAAGCCCGCCTGGAAGCCGAGCACGGCCCCCTCTTCGGCGGCGGTGGTGCCGTAACCGCCGAGCACATGGCAGCAGTCGTGGTGCATCACCGGCGGCGGTGGGCCGCCGATCTCTCCGGGGAAGCCGAAGTGGTTGCGGTCGATGAAGGCGGCATAGGCCAGCCCGAAACTGCCGGCGGGATAGCCGCGCAGGGCGCGGTAGCGCTCGGCCATGGCCGGATCCTCCTGCCGCAGCAGCACCCGCGCCACCCCCAGGGCTCCGCGCAGCCCCTCCTGCTCCAGGGTGGCCCGCGCCGCTGACGCGATGAAGCCGCGCCGGGCGATGTCGAGGCGCACCATGGCCAGCCGCTGCTCCATCACCTGCCGGAAGGTGCGCACCGGCGCCGGGTCCACCGCCAGGGCGGCAGCCGCCTGCTCCAGCAACTGCTGCTGCGCCGGGGTGGGCTCACCATCGAACAGGGCCACCAGGGTCATGCCGCGCAGGATGCGCTCCCGCCACTGGGGATCGGGGTTCACCGCCCGCACCCGTTCGGCGAGCTGGGCCGGCGTGATCGGCGGCAGGGAATCGAGATCGCAATCAATCCGCAGCAGGTGATCGCGCACGCCGCGGATGGCGGCGAGGGCCTTGGCCGACGGCGCGCCATTGCAGCGAGCCACCGTGAGCAGGGCGGCCAGGCCGGCGGCGCCGATCGCCTGTCGCTGCTCCAACGGGAGCTGAGCCCTGGGATCGATCACCGCTCAGCCGCGCACGCAGACCTCATTGTGGCCAGCGCGCCCTCACTTGCCGATGCAGAAGCGCGCGAAGACCCGATCGAGCACCGCTTCGCTCACCTCCTCGCCGGTGATCTCGCCGAGGCTGCGCACGGCGGCGCGCAGGTCGATCGTCCAGAAGTCCCAGGGCAGCTGGTCTGCTGCCGCCTCCAGGCTGCGCTCCAGGGCGGCGGCGGCGGCGGCGGCCAGCTCGCGCTGGCGGGCATTGAGCGCCACCTGCAGGCCCTCCTGCAGGGTGGCGCCGCAGCGCTGCAGCAGCGTTTCCACCAGGACATCGCAGCCCGCGCCGGTGCGGGCACTGATCAGCAGCCGAGCTGGGGACCCCGGGTCTGGCGGCGCCGCGTCGGCCTTGTTTCCCACCAGCAGCAGCGCCGCCCCCTCGGGCACCAGGTCGCGCAGCTGCTGATCGGCAGCGGTCCAGCCGGCGGTGAGGTCGTAGAGGAGCAGCACCGCATCGGCGGCCGCCAGGGCAGCGCGACTGCGCTCGATGCCCAGCCGCTCCACGGGGTCGTCGGTGGGCCGGATGCCGGCGGTGTCGAGCAGGGTGAGGGGCACCCCGTGGAGCACCAGCTCGCTTTCCACCAGGTCGCGGGTGGTGCCGGGCTGATCGGTCACAATCGCCCGGTCCGTGCGGCTGAGGGCATTGAGCAGGCTGGATTTGCCCACGTTCGGGCGCCCGACGATCGCCACCTTCAGTCCAGCGCGCAGCAACAGACCCTGGCCGGCTTCCGCCACCAACTGCTCCAGCTCCTCCTTCACCGCCTCCAGGGCCGCCACCACCGCCGATCCAGCCAGCGGAGGCAGGTTCTCCTCGAAATCCACCCGGGCCTCCAGCTCGGCCAGCTGATCGAGCAACCGGTCGCGCAGCGCCGTGATGCGTCGCTGCAGCCCCCCGTCCAGACCGGCCATCGCCAACTGGGCCGCACGCCGGCTGCGGGCGGTGATCAGCTCACTGATCGCCTCGGCGCGGGTGAGATCGAGCCTGCCGTTCAGGAAGGCCCGCTGACTGAATTCCCCCGGTGCGGCGCGGCGCGCCCCGGCCGCCTGCACCAGCTCCAGCACGCGCGCCACGGCGATCAGCCCGCCATGGCAATGGAGCTCCACCACGTCTTCACGGGTGAAGCTGCGCGGGGCGCGCATCAGCAGCAGCAGCGCTTCATCGACGCGCTCGCCGCTGACTGGATCCTGCACATGGCCGTAGAGCACTCGGTGGCTCTCCCAGAGCTGGCGGCCGGCGACACGGAACAGCCGGCGGCCGATCGCCTCCGCCGCCCCACCGGAGATGCGTACGATCGCAATACTTCCCTGGCCAGGCGCCACCGCCGTGGCAATCGCTGCAATGGTGTCCTCCGAGCCCAAGAGCCCTCCAGGGCCACGCAGCCCCCAGTCTCGGCTGCGGCGGGCCCTGCTCTGGTTGTGGGAACAGGAGGGCAGCCATGGCCAGCGGGCCCGGGGCCTGGCGGCCGGCATCTTCTGCGGCTGCTTCCCGTTCTTCGGGCTGCAGACCATCCTGGGCATCGGTCTGGCCAGCCTGCTGCGGGGCAACCATCTGCTGGCGGCGGCGGGCACCTGGATCAGCAACCCGATCACCTACCTGCCCCTCTACTGGTTCAACTATCAGCTGGGCAGCTGGATGCTGGGCCCGGGCCGGGGCTGGCCGAGCCTGGAGGTGATCCGCCAGGAGGGAATCTGGGATCTGGGCTGGTCGTTCTCGAGCCGGATCCTGCTCGGCTCGACCGTGGTGGGGCTGCTGGCCTCCGTCTGCATCTCGGCCCTCTACTGGACCTGGCTGGAGCGAAACCTGGCCAAACCGGTGAAGCCATCCTGAGCCGGCTCAGCCCCTGCTGAACCCAGGGCAGAGCATCAGATCAATGTGGCCACCGCTGGGTTGGCGCCACTCCCGGAATTCATCGGCCAGGGCCTTGTGCTCACGGCGCCACTGGTCGTCGTCCAGTTCCTGGAGCCGTTGATGGACCAGATCCAGGGTGTCGTCGATCAGCTGGGCGGCCTGTTCGGAAGTCATCGGGAACCATCGAAGCAAACATCCATTGATGAGAAGTCAGACAGATTCAGGCGCCAGGGGCTGTAGCGCCAAACACCCCGGATCCCGACAATCGGGTCATCGAATCAACGCCAGCCAATCCTGCAGGGGCTGCCAGTCGTCCCGTTGGTCGATCGCCTCCCAGAGACGCTCCACCTCAGCCCGCACCGGGGTCAGCGGCAGGTTCCAGCGCCGCAGGCTGGTGGGGATCGCGGCCTGCTGCTCGGACGAAAGGCCATGGCTCCAGGCCCACCAGCCATCACGCCAGTCCTGCCACGGGCGATGCGGCGGCTCGACGGCCCCCACCAGGAAGGGGGCGAGCGCATCCGGCTCCGGCGGCAGGCCACCGGTGGCGATCCGATCGGCAAGCGCCGCAAAGAAGGAGCCATAGGCCACCGGCCAGGCCGCCAGCAGTTGCAGGGTGAGCGGCACCAGATCGGGACGATCGCCGCTGCCATCGCCGCTGCAAGCACCGCCACCATCGATCGGCGCCCCAGCGGTGGCCTCGAAACCGAGCCGCCGCATCAGGCAGTGGCGGTAGTGCCGGTCGTAGGTGGGAGCGAAGCGCTCCAGCCTTACCTCCAGGTCAGGCCGCGGCAGCAGCATCGCCAGGGGCTCCTGCAGCAGGCGCAGATTCTGATGACAGATCAGCGGCTGCTGGCCGTAGGCATAAAGGCCGCTTTGGTCGAAGTAGGCGGCGGTGAAGCCCGGATCCCAGGTATCGAGGAAGGCGAAGGGGCCGTAGTCGAAGCTCTCGCCCGCCAGCGACATGTTGTCGGTGTTGAGCACGCCATGGGTGAAGCCGGCCACCATCCACTCGGCCGCCAGCTGGGCCACTCGCTCCACCAGCTCGCCGTAGAAGGCCAGCAGCTGGGGCACTGCTCCGGCCTTGCCCGTGGCCGGATGGGCCAACGCCAGATGCGGGTAGTACACAGCCACCACATGGCGCAACAACTGCTCCAGCTGCTGGGGCTTGCGGAGGTAGAGCAACCGTTCGCAGGTGCCGAAGCGCAGATGGGTGCGGGCCAGGCGCACCATCACCGAGCTGCGGGTGGGCGAGGGTTCGTCGCCCCGCCACAGCTCTTCGCCCGTTTCCACCAGGCTGAGGGTGCGGCTGGTGGTGACGCCGAGCCGATGCAGGGCCTCCGAGGCGATCAGTTCGCGCACGCCGCCCTTGAGGGTGAGGCGGCCATCGCCGCCACGGCTCCAGGGGGTGGTGCCGGAGCCCTTCGAGCCGAGGTCATGGAGGGCGCCATGGCGATCACGCAACTGGCCGTAGAGGAAACCCCGACCATCGCCGAGGCAGGGGTTGTAGGTGCCGAACTGATAGCCGTGATATCGCAGGGCCAGGAGGGGAGTGCGTGCCTCGAAACGGCCATAGGCGGCCTCGAAGTCCGCGTCACTGATCGAAGCTGCGTCAAGACCGAGCTGCTGCAGGAGGGCGTCGTTGCGGAAGCGCAGCCGGCTGAGCGGAAAGGAGGCCGCCTTCACCACATCCCAGTGCTGGGGCCCGAGGCTCTCGACCGCAGGCTCGAACGGCAGGCCGAGCAGGGGATTGATGCGGGCGGACATCGGCGAAGACCGCGACGGCGAGGCGCATAGGCCGGGGGTGACCTTAGGGAAGGAGCCCAACCCACCTTGAGCTGGGAACGCCTGAAACCGGCTCCCTCGAAACCCTCCGGTTGTTCCTGCAGCGCCAAGGGATCAGCGGGGATCCCGGGGATCACAGCGATGTGGTGCGGCCCAAAGCCCTGGGCGGACGTACCGGAAGGCCCAACGGGAATGACCCTCGGAATGGGCGTGACGCAGCGCAAGCGACAGGCCTTCTCATCTCAGAGCCTGCTGAGCAAATGGATGGCATCGAACAGGCGAATCTGTGATTTGAGATTGCAGATCATCCATGGAAGCGAATCTCCAGCATTCGAAATGCATAGGACTGAACAGATGGTGATGGTTCGCGGACCCGCATAAAATCCGTTTCTGCAGGCACCAAAAAGAGCAGAACCCAGCCAGCGCAACTTCTGTCAGACCAAAAGACAGGCAAGACAAAGATGCTTAGGCTGACCGGGAAGCATCGACTGGCGTGGTTAACGGACCCGTCTATTTACTGTTCGACGAACCGATGGAGGCGGGAGCAGATCTCATAAGAATGCAGCATCATTTAGCTTTTTGATGCTCAGGAAATCTCTCCAACCAATGTGGAACAAATCCATGAAGGCATGGCGCTCCTTCTGCTGATTCCCGCAGCGGCCGCCAGATGCTCCAGTAATGCCACCATCAACGTCGAGGCCCAGGCGTACCCCCGCCGAATGGCACCAGCGGCGCCATGAGTCGCTGGCAAGGCACGCAATCGATGAAGCCAGGGGGTGCTGTGCCAAGAACCATGCCCGTATGGGCGCTAACCAGCCGAAAACGCTGGCAGGAGCAGCCCATCGATGCCTCGGATTTCGGCGCCAGAGCCATAAGGCACCCAATCCACCCATCCGGCCCAGCCTTGAGGCATCCTTAGCCCAGCTCGTCTGCCCACTGGCTCCAACGGTCTGACATGGAACAGGGCCAGCTCAACTGGATCGCCAACTTCATCTGGGGCATTGCCGACGACGTGCTCCGGGATCTGTACGTGCGCGGCAAGTACCGCGACGTGATCCTGCCGATGACAGTGCTGCGTCGGTTGGACGCGGTGCTGGAGCCCACCAAGCAGGCGGTTCTGGACCTGAAGGCTTCCCTGGATGCCGCCCAGATCGTCCATCAGGACCCCGCCCTGCGGCAGGCGGCTGGCCAGGCCTTCTACAACACCTCCAAATTCACCCTGCGCGATCTCCAGGCGCGCGCCAGTCAGCAGAAGCTGCGGGCCGACTTCGAGGCCTATCTCGATGGCTTCTCGCCGAATGTGCAGGACATCCTGGAGAACTTCGAGTTCCGCAACCAGATTCCACGTCTGTCGAAGGCGGATGCCCTCGGCACCCTGATCGGCAAGTTCCTCTCGCCCGACATCAACCTCAGCCCCAACGGCCTCGACAACCACGGCATGGGCACGGTATTCGAGGAGCTGGTGCGCCGCTTCAACGAGGAGAACAACGAGGAGGCCGGCGAGCACTGGACGCCGCGTGATGCCGTGAAGCTGATGGCGAAGCTGATCTTCGTGCCGATCGCTTCCGAGATCGAATCCGGCACCTACCTGCTCTACGACGGCGCCTGCGGCACCGGCGGCATGCTCACCGTGGCGGAAGAGGAACTCAAGGAGCTGGCCGCCTTCCAGGGCAAGAAGGTAGCCACCCACCTCTACGGCCAGGAGATCAACGCCGAAACTTACGCCATCTGCAAGGCCGATCTGCTGCTCAAGGGCGAGGGCGACGGGGCCGACAACATCGTGGGCGGGCCTGAGCACTCCACCCTCGCCAACGATGCTTTCCCGGCGCGGGAGTTCGACTTCATGCTCTCCAACCCGCCCTACGGCAAGAGCTGGAAGGGCGATCTGGAGCGAATGGGTGGCAAGGGCGGCATCAAGGATTCCCGTTTCCTGGTCGAGCACGCTGGCGATGGGGAGTATTCGCTGATCACCCGCTCCAGCGACGGACAGATGCTGTTCCTCGCCAACATGATCAGAAAGATGAAGAGCGGCACTCCTCTTGGCAGCCGCATTGCCGAAGTTCACAACGGCAGCTCGTTGTTCACCGGAGATGCGGGCCAGGGCGAAAGCAACATCCGCCGCTGGATCATCGAGAACGACTGGCTGGAGGCGATCGTGGCCCTGCCGTTGAACATGTTCTACAACACAGGCATCGCCACCTACGTCTGGGTGCTCAGCAATCGCAAGCCCGCCCATCGACAGGGGCGCGTGCAGCTGATTGATGCCACGGCCTGGTTCAAGCCCCTGCGCAAGAACCTCGGCAAGAAGAACTGCGAGCTCTCCGAAGACGACATCCAGCGCATCGTCGACGCCTTCCTTGCTTTCGAGGAAACGGAACAGAGCAAGATCTTCCAGAACCAGGCGTTTGGCTACTGGAAAGTCACGGTGGAGCGACCGCTGCGGTTGGCCATCCACAGTGATGCCGAGCACTTGGCGGCCCTGGCCGAGGCTGCCGTTGATGCTGGCGAGGCCGGCCTGGAGAGCGTGGTGGAGGCCGTGGATGAGGTGATGGGGGAGGCTCCCCACAGGGACGCCAATCAGTGGCTGGAGCTGGCGGAACGGTTGGCCAAGGGGCAGGGGCTGCGCTGGACGGCCAAGAAAGCCAAGCTGTTATTCGCCCACTTGGGCGAACGGAACGAGAAAGCCGCCCCCGTGATCGCCAAGGTGTCCAAGCCGGGCAAGCAGACCGCTGATCCTTTACGCGGGTTCTTCCCTGTGGATCTGGAGGAGGGCGAACGGGTGGTGCAATACGAGCCTGACCCCGAGCTGCGCGACACCGAACAGGTGCCGTTGCTGGAGGAGGGAGGCATCGATGCTTTCCTGGCACGCGAGGTAAAGCCTCATGCTCCTGACGCCTGGTATGAGCCGGGGAGCGTGAAGATCGGCTACGAGGTGAGCTTCACGCGTTACTTCTACAAGCCCAAACCACTACGTGCGCTGGACGATATTCGAGCGGACATCCTGGCTCTGGAGAAGGAGACGGTGGGCCTACTGGAAGCGGTGATAGGAGATCGCTCAGCATGAAGATACTCAAGATAGAACTCGAACATTGCTATGGCATCAGGAGCCTGAAGAGAACGATTGACTTCTCGGCTACCAAGGCAATCGCAATTTACGCTCCTAATGGGTCGATGAAGTCATCCTTCGCTCAAACATTTGAAGATATAGTTTCAGGCAATGCATCCATTGATCGCATTTTCCCATCCCGCGCTTCGAGTCGTGTAATACAGGACGAGGATGATGCAGATCTGCCCAAGGAAAACATACTTGTAGTACGTCCCTATGAAGAGACATTTGGTCAATCAACGAAAACTTCGACACTTCTAGTCAACGCAACGCTTCGAAGGGAGTACGAGAGCTTGCACATCGAAATTGATGTGGCCAAGTCCGCGTTCCTAAAGGCGATGAAGGAACAGTCTGGATCCAAGCGTAACTTGGAAAAAGAGATATCGCTAGCCTTCACGCCAAATGACGACAAGTTCTATATTGCTCTAAACAGGATTAAAGGCGAAGTCACGAGTCGCCCAGACGCGCCTCTTAGGGACATTCCCTACGACCTCATCTTCGATGATAAGGTGCAAGGTTTTTTGGGCACCAAAGACTTTAAAACAGCGATCGAGGCTTATATCAAGAAATACAATGAACTTCTTGCTGCTTCCACCTATTTCAAGAAGGGCGTTTTTAACTATTATAATGCTGCACAGATTGCTCGCCAACTGGCAGACAACGGCTTTTTTGCAGCTAATCATTCGGTAAATCTAAATTCTGGCGAAAAAAAGGAAATCACCTCACAGAAGGAACTTGAAGATTTGATCGCCAAGGAGAAGAGTACCATTTCAAATGATACCGAACTTCGCAAGAAATTTAGCGAAATCGAAAAACTCATACAGAAGAATACAACTGTTCGCGAGTTTGAAAATTACCTTCTGAGTCATGAGAACCTATTGCATAAATTGGGGAACATGGCTGAGCTGAAGCAAGAGATTTGGAAAGCCTATATCGACACCAGATTTGACCTGTATCAAACCCTTCTCGAGAGATATCAATCTGCCGAATCACGCCGCAAAGAAATACAAGAGCAGGCGGAGAGGGAAAGGACACAATGGGAAGAAGTTATTGACATCTTTAATAGTCGCTTCGTGGTGCCATTTAAGCTAGAGGCAGTGAATAAAGTGGATGTCATCCTGGGAAAGGATGAGATCCTAAGCCTTGGCTTTATCTTTAGCGATGGCGTAGACCATGCGACTGTTGATCGCACGGCGTTACTACAGGTGTTAAGTACTGGTGAGAAGAAGGCCCTATATATCCTTAACATTCTGTTTGAGATTGAAGTCCGAAAGGCATCTGGTCAGGAGACTTTAATCATTGTTGATGACATCGCAGATTCCTTTGATTACAAGAACAAGTATGCGATCATCCAATACCTAATGGATATATCAGAGTGCCAGCATTTCAGGCAAATTATATTGACCCATAACTTTGACTTCTTCAGAACAGTTGAAAGTCGCTTTGTCAGCTACAAAAGCTGCTTGATGGTTTCTAAGACTGGCTCAGGCGTAGAGCTACAACAGGCTATTGGCATCAAGAACATCTTTGTCAAGGATTGGAAAGCCGCATTCTATACAGACCCTAAGAAGAAGATAGCCTCAATTTCTTTCATTCGCAATCTCATAGAATACACTAGAGGTGAATTAGACCCAGATTTTCTTAAGCTTACCTCGCTGCTCCACTGGAAAGCCGACTCACGCCGAATTACTGTGTCTGAGCTAGACGATATCTACAATCGTCTTTTTTCCACTTCTTCACAATCGCATGATGGCCAGGAACTTGTTATCAATGTTGTCGATAGAGAAGCTGAAAGCTGCCTGAACGCACCGGATGGAATCAACTTTGAAAATAAAGTAGTTCTTGCTATTGCCACTCGTCTCACAGCGGAACGATTCATGGTAACCAGCATTAATGACTTAAGTTTCGTCTTAAGCATCACCTCTAACCAAACCTCTAGGCTGCTGAGAAAGTTCCAAGAGCTCCATCCAGAAGATCGAGAATCGCTGGACATACTAAAAAAAGTAGTTCTAATGACGCCAGAGAACATACACCTTAACTCATTTATGTATGAGCCAATACTGGACATGTCAGACAGCCATCTCCGGACGATATTCACTGAGGCGAAATCGCTTCTGAGTAGTAGTTTGCAGCTGCCGTGATCAGCGACCTGAAGCCCTATCCCAAGATGAAGGATACCGGCCTGCCATGGGTTGACCAAGTTCCATCACATTGGAAACTTGTGCCTAATCGTGCGCTGCTTAGCAAGCGGAAGGTGCTGGTTGGGGATCGACATACCGGTTATCGCTTGCTTTCGCTCACCAAGGCAGGTGTCATCGTTCGTGATATCTCGTCAGGGCGAGGCAAATTCTCTGCAGATATGGGAACCAGCCAGGAGGTTCGAGAAGGCGATCTCGTTTTTTGCCTATTTGATGTTCCCGAAACCCCGCGGACTGTTGGCCTCTCTAAGCACCACGGAATGATTACTGGTGCCTACACAGTGTTCGAGTGCAAAGACAACCAACTTGCTCGGTTTCTAGAGGCATTCTACATTGCGATGGACGACAGGAAGTTACTCAGTCCGCTTTACTCAGGCCTCCGGAACACGATTCCTCCACCAGTTTTGCTTGGCCAGAAGACGCCACTTCCTCCTGTTCCCGAACAAGCTGCCATCGTCCGCTTCCTCGACCACGCTGACCGCAAGATGCGCCGCTACATCCGCGCCAAGCAGAAGCTGATCAAGCTGCTGGAAGAGCAAAAGCAGGCCATCATCCACCGCGCCGTCACACGAGGACTGGATCCCAACGTTCCCCTCAAGCCCTCCGGCGTGGAGTGGCTGGGGGATGTGCCGGAGCACTGGAAGGTAGCCAAGCTCGGGCGCTTTATTGAGCTGACGACAGGATTCCCATTCAGGAGCGATGGCTTTACTCAGGATGCAGAAGACATCAGGCTTCTTCGCGGCGTTAATATATCGCCTGGGAAGATTCGTTGGACTGATGTTGTCAGGTGGCCGCTCTCAGAGGGTGATAAGTTCAGTGCCTTTGACTTGCAGGTTGGCGACATCGTACTTGGTATGGATAGGCCGATCATTCAGCGCGGCACAAGGATTGCCAGAGTCAATGAGCCTGATGTTCCTGCACTGCTGCTGCAGCGCGTTGCGCGTATTCGGCCGCTACGGGAACTGCATGGCGACTATCTGTCACTTTTGTTGGCCGGAAAGTCTTTTGCTGACTATCTGACCCCAATCTTTACGGGAGTCAGCGTTCCCCACCTCAGCCCGGAGCAGATAAAGTCCCTTCGCTTCACCTTGCCGCCGAGCGACGAGCAATCGCAGATCGTCAGGTGGGCCGCAGAGCACACGAAGAAGACCACCGCAGCGATTACTATCGCTGAGAACGAGATCATCCTTCTCCGCGAATACCGTACACGCCTAATCGCCGATGTGGTCACCGGCAAGCTTGATGTGCGCGAGGCGGCCGCACTGCTCCTTGATGAGGATCAGGAGCTTCCGACGATCGATGAATTGGATGACATAAGCGAACCCGAGGAAGACGATCTTGATGATCTTGATGAAGGGACCGAGGATCCAGAGTCGTGAGCGCTGAGAGGCCTCTTGATTATCTGGTCAGCTTGGTGCATGAACTCTGTGCCTTACCCAAGGAAACCGAATGGGTTGAGTTCAAGGAGAACAACGACAACCCCGAAGAGATCGGCGAGTACATATCCGCCCTTGCCAATGCGGCAGCCCTTCAGGGCAAGGCCTTCGCCTATTTGGTGTGGGGGGTGCGCGACGCCGACCACGCCATCGTGGGAACTCACTTCGATCCTTTTGCCACCAAGGTCGGCAACGAGGAACTGGAGAGCTGGTTACTGAGGCTGCTGGATCCCAAGATTGATTTCCGCTTCTTCAAAGTGTCCATTGAAGGCACTCCTGTAGTGGTGCTGGAGATTGCACGGGCAGCCCGGCATCCCGTGCGCTTCAAAGGGCAGAAGTTCATCCGCGTGGGCAGCTACAAGAAAAAGCTGGAGGCCTTTCCCGAGAAGGAACGGGCCCTCTGGCGCATCTTCGATCAGACCCCGTTCGAAGACGGCCTCGCCATCGATCGTGCTACCGCTGATGAGGTGCTGCAGCTGTTCGACTACCCGGCCTACTTCGATCTGCTGGAACTGCCTCTGCCCGACAATCGGGAGGGCATTCTCGCCGCCTTGGCTGCCGATCGTCTCATCCGCAAGAGCGATGCCGGGGGCTGGGACATCACCAATCTCGGCGCCATCCTGTTCGCCAAGCGCCTCGATGCCTTTCGCACCCTGCGTCGCAAGGCGGTCCGCGTGATCCACTACCGCGGCCGTGACCGCACCCAGACCCTGAAGGAACAAGAGGGCGGCAAGGGCTATGCCTGTGGCTTCGAGGGGCTGATCGGGTTCATCAACGGCCTGCTGCCGTCCAACGAAATCATCGGGCAAGCGCTGCGAACCTCCGTGCTGATGTTCCCGGAGCTGGCCGTGCGGGAACTGGTGGCCAATGCCCTCATCCACCAGGACTTCTTCATCACAGGTGCCGGGCCGATGGTGGAGATCTTCGACGACCGCATTGAAATCACCAATCCGGGCGAGCCGCTGGTGGCGACCGACCGCTTCCTCGACAGCCCGCCCACCTCGCGGAACGAGACGCTGGCCTCGCTGCTGCGGCGCTTCCGCATCTGTGAGGAACGCGGCAGCGGCATCGACAAGGTGGTGGCCCAGGTTGAACTGCACCAGCTACCGCCTCCGCTGTTCGAGACTCCGCCCGGCTTCACCCGTGCGGTGCTCTTCGCGCCCCGGCCACTGGTCGCGATGAACAAGGATGAACGGATCCGTGCCTGCTACTGGCACGCCTGCCTCAAGTACGTGCAGCGCGAGGCCGTCACCAACACCACCATCCGGGAGCGCTTTGGGATCTCGCCGGCTAACAGCGCCACGGCCTCGCGATTGCTCAAGGACGCGGTGGAATCAGGTTGCCTTGTTCCCTATGACCAGGAGGCGGCTCGTTCTCAGATGAAGTACTTACCGTGGTGGGCCGCTCGGGGGAGGGGCTCTTGATGTCATACCGCTCCACATGGCAGCCAAGAGCCGAAAGTGCCTGCACGGCAACCATTCCCGCTTTTGCTGGGCATTTGATCGCTCAGCGGCCTGGAGGCCCTCCTTCAGCCCCTCACGGCAGTTCCAGCAAGGGTTTTTGCCCATTTGACGGGCATTTGCCCGCCAGCCCGCCATGACCACCGACACCACCGAAAAGGGCCTGGAGGCGCTGATCCTGCGGGCCATGACCGGCCGCACCGATGTGCTGGTGCCGGCCCACGTGGCCACCGAAACCAGCGTGCCGGTGGCTGGTGGCACCGGTTGGCTGCTGGGAGATCCCACCCATTACGACCGCGACTACTGCATCGATTTGGTGCAGTTGCGCGGTTTCCTGCTGGCCACCCAGCCCGAAACCCTTGAAGCAGTGGCCCTTGCCACCGATGGGCCCACTCGCCGCAAGTTCCTGGCGCGGCTCCAAGGGGAGATCACCCGTCGCGGCACGATCGATGTTCTGCGCCATGGCCTCAAGCATGGGCCCCATCACATCGACCTCTTCTACGGCACGCCCTCGGCAGGCAATCCCGCCGCGGTTGAGCGTTTTGCTGCCAATCGCTTCAGCGTGTCCCGCCAGCTTCGCTACAGCAGTGATGAGAGCCGCCTCGCCCTTGATCTGGGGCTGTTCATCAATGGCCTGCCGGTGGCCACCTTCGAGCTCAAGAACAGCCTCACAAAGCAGACGGTTGCTGACGCCGTGAAGCAGTACCAGCTCGACCGTGACCCGCGCGAGAAGCTGTTCGAATTCGGCCGCTGCGTTGCGCATTTCGCCGTGGACGACCACGAGGTGCGGTTCTGCACCCAGCTCAAAGGCAAGGCCTCCTGGTTCCTGCCCTTCAACCAGGGTTGGAACGACGGCGCCGGCAACCCCCCGAACCCGGATGGCCTCAAGACGGCCTACCTCTGGAAGCAGATCCTCACCCGAGCCGGCCTCACCGACATCCTTGAGAACTATGCCCAGGTGGTGGAGACCAAGAACGAAAAGACCGGCAAGAAGAAAGCCGTACAGATCTGGCCCCGCTTCCATCAACTGGATGTGGTGCGACGCCTGCTCGCCGATGCCACTGAGCACGGTGCCGGCCATCGCTATCTGATTCAGCATTCCGCCGGCAGTGGTAAGAGCAACTCGATCGCCTGGCTGGCCCACCAGCTGATTGGCCTTGAGCTCAACGACAGGGCCGTGTTCGATTCGATCCTGGTGGTCACCGACCGCCGCATCCTGGATCAGCAGATCCGCGACACCATCAAGCAGTTCGCCCAGGTGGGTGCCACGGTGGGCCATGCCGAAAATGCTGGGGATCTGCGTGGCTTCATCGGTGAAGGCAAGAAGATCATCATCACCACGGTGCAGAAATTCCCGTTCATCCTTGATGAGATCGGTAATGAGCACCGTGGCCGCCGCTTTGCGATCGTGATCGACGAAGCCCATTCCAGCCAGGGTGGCCGCACGGCAGCAAAGCTGAATCTCGCTCTGGCGGCCAATGGCGCAGAAGAAGAGGATGAGACCACGGAAGACAGGATCAACCGGGTGATGGAGGCCAAGAAGTTGCTGCCCAACGCCAGCTACTTTGCCTTCACCGCCACCCCCAAAAACAAGACCCTGGAGGTCTTTGGGCTTCCCGATCCCCAGCCCGATGGCAAGGTACGCCATCACCCCTTTCACAGCTACACGATGAAGCAGGCCATTCAGGAGGGCTTCATCCTCGATGTGCTGCGCCATTACACACCGGTCGAGAGCTACTACAAGCTCATCAAGAAAGTGGAGAGCGATCCCGAGTTCGACAGTAAGCGCGCCAAGAAGAAACTACGCCGCTACGTGGAGAGCCATGAGCATGCGATCCAGCTCAAAGCGGAGATCATGGTGGATCACTTCCATGAGCAGGTGCTTTCCCTGAACAAGATCGGTGGTGAGGCCCGATCCATGCTGGTCACTAACGGCATCGAACGTGCCATCCAGTATTTCCATGCTTTCCGCAACTATCTCAGCGAGCGCAAAAGTCGATACCTGCCCATCGTTGCCTTCTCAGGTGAGCACGAATTCGGCGGTACCAAAGTCACCGAAGCCTCCCTCAACGGTTTCCCCTCCAGCCAGATCGCCGACAAGATCCAGGAAGATCCCTATCGCTTTTTGATCTGTGCCGACAAGTTCCAGACCGGTTATGACCAGCCACTCCTGCATACAATGTATGTCGACAAGGTGCTGTCGGGCATCAAAGCGGTGCAGACGCTGTCACGGCTGAACCGAGCCCACCCCAAGAAGCATGACGTTTTCGTGCTCGACTTCATGAACGACGTCGACACCATCCAACAGGCATTTGCGGATTACTACCGCACCACCATCTTGGCCGAGGAAACTGATCCGGACAAGCTTCACAACCTTAAGGGAACCCTCGATGGCTATCAAGTCTACGATCAGCAGCAGGTTGACGAACTGGTGGAACTGTATCTGGGCGGTGCAGATCGCGATCAACTCGATCCCATCCTTGATTCCTGCGTGGCGGTATACCGAGAGCAGCTCGACGAAGACGGCCAGGTGGACTTCAAGGGCAAGGCCAAGGCCTTCACCCGTACCTATGGGTTCCTCTCTTCGATCCTTCCCTACACAGACGCCGATTGGGAGAAACTCTCGATTCTGCTGAACTTCCTGATCTCCAAGCTGCCGGCTCCGATTGAAGAAGACCTCTCAGCGGGCATTCTGGAAGCGATCGATATGGACAGTTACCGCGTGGAGAAACAGGCGGCCGTCAGGATTCAGCTCCCCGACGAGGATGCCGAGATAGAACCGGTTCCCGCCTCCGGTGGCGGGCGTAAACCTGAACCCGAGCTCGATCGGCTTTCGAACATCCTCAAGGTGTTCAATGACCAGTTCGGCAACATCGAGTGGACGGATGAGGATCGAGTCAACCGCTTGATCACCGAAGACATCCCCAGGCGTGTCTCAGCCGATCCCGCCTACCAGAATGCCCGTCAGAATTCCGACAAACAGAATGCGAGAATCGAGCACGATAAGGCGTTGACACGCGTGATGACGGACGTGCTCAAGGACGACATGGAATTATTCAAGCAATTCATGGACAACGATTCGTTCCGGCATTGGATGGCCGATACGGTCTTTGGGCTTACGTATGAATAAACCCATTAGAGTTTGAGTTCCTCATACTCTACTCTTCCCAGAATGATGGCAGAGTTGTCTGTGGCTCCTATTGCACTTGCCTACGATCAAATCCGGTCGTCGAACAACCAGCTGCTCCGGACGGGATTTACAGACCCCTGTCTCAGTGAAAGATGCTCTCCCGCCGCTGAGCTGGAGCGTTAGCCAAGTCTATGGTGTGTGCAGCCCTCCCCCGAACTGCGTTGTGTTTCACACCGCGGGCACTCTATTATCCGTAGGCTTGTCGTCAAGCTTCACGGAGGTGTTCAGCCTAATCAAGTCGTTAGAGCCCGACGCTGATGGCAGTCAACACCTCCACCACCACTCTTCTCCAGGGCAAGCTCTCAAGAACGGAGCTGGAAGTGTGTTATGACGAACTCAAGCCGCCCAGCATGGGTGTGGATGGGAACACATTGAGGTCAGCCTACGAGGAGCTTGTGAGGACTCGTAAGGCATGTCAGTTATGTGAGCATCTGACTAACCCTGCTTTTATCGATTGTCCGGCTGACTCGGATCGAATTGGCCCGTATTCACTCTGGCAGGGCAATCTGAGAACCTCTCTAGTCGTGGTTGGACAGGACTTTGCAGATGTGGATACCTACAAGGCAAGCGCTGGCTGGCCAGGTGAAAGGGTGGGAACGAACCTATAACTCTTGTGAAACTGGTGGCTGAGGCCGGCCTAGCCATCAATGCTCCCCAGGCCGGGGCATCTGAAGATGTCATCTTTGTAACGAATGCTGTGCTTTGTCTCAAGCAAGGGAAGAAGAATGCTCGTGTTCAAAGTTCATACTTTGCGAATTGTGGAAGGCACTTTCAGCGCCCGCTCATTGAGCTGGTTAAGCCAAAGGCTGTTGCAACGCTTGGTGTCGGTGCACTCAATTCAATTCTCAAAGCTTTTGACTTCAAGAGAAAGGACAGCCTTGGCAAGCTCTTGAAGACAGAAACAACCTTTGATTTGCCTGGTGGTCCCCGTTTGTTTCCAATGGCACATCCCAGTAGGATTGTCCTTAACACAACCCGTCCGCTTGAGCTTCAGCTAAAAGATTGGCAAAAGCTGGGTGAGTTTCTTGCGGCTACCTAACATCTTCCAAAACCGAAGAGCCCAATAGCAGCGTTCCCTTTCAGTTTAATTCCTTGCTCATGAATAGTGAATTGCGTTGCTGACGAAGTGCCGGCTATCAACCTCTACAATTGGCCGTGCACTGAAGAACATCTCCTTGCTCACGGCGCCAAACGCGCCTTGTGCAGCCTGCTTTTCTCATACCACTCCGCAATCTGCGGCACCCATTGCTGAAGGTGCGGCCACATCAGATCGCAGAGCTCGCGGATCTCCTGCTGGGCATCGAGCTTGGCGCGTAGATCGAGGAAATGCAGGAAAGCCCGCAGCGTGAAGCTCACCACGAAGTGCTGGCGGTAGTCGAACGGCAGAATGCCGCGAGCGTGCTCTTCCGCGTAGCCGGCATCCAGCAGATCGCGGTAGCGGGCGGCTGCGGCTCGGCAGATCTCCAGATCGATGGCTCGCTGCGTTGCATCGTAGTTGTATTTCTTGCCTTGGCGGTCGCTATAGGCGCCAACGGGCCTTAGGTAGAACACTTCTTCCAGGTCTATTTCACCCTTTGCAGCCCTGGAGATTCGCTCGCCAGTATATCTCATCGACTGCACATCGAAGCTCACGCCAACACGATGGGTGCGCGCCTGCTGCATCACCGAATGGGGGAACCAGCCCACGTTCAGCACGATCTGGGCATGCTCCAGCGGGCCGTAGTGGCCCCGTTCACCGGCCAGCAACCGTTTCACGCAGATGGCGCCCGCCGTCTGCTCATCGGGCCACTCGGCTCGATCGGAGGCCACGAATCCTTCCGAGTAGTCCTGATGCATGCCGGCATACACGCACTGCTGCGGGTTGGGCGTTGCGGCGATCAGCTCCACCCGGAAACGTGGATCCATCGGCATGAATTCAGCCATGACTGCGGGGTCCCGCCACGGGTGTGCTGGCGACATCGAGCTGGCTGAGCGAGCCCACCCCGGCCAGGCGCGGCAGCGGCTTGCCGGCGATCAGGGCAGTGGCGATGGCGTCGAGTTCGGCGAGGCTGCGGCCGCCGAGGGAGCGGCCCACCGACTGGCCTTCGCGATCGAAGAACTCAAGCTGGGGAATGCCGTTCACGTCGTAACGCTCGATCTCGGCAGCCCAGCGGGGGTTGTCCACGTTGAGCAGCACCACATCGAGGGCGCCGCGGTGCTTGGTTTCGATCGCTTCGACGGCTGGGGCCATCGAACGGCACACCGCACACCAATCGGCATAGAACTCCAGGATCGTCGGCCGACCGTTGGCCAAGGCAACGGGCAGCTCCAGGGAACGGCGAGCCATCTGCTCGAGCGGTGCCTGGGGCTGAAGGCCACCCCGCAGCTGGAAGAGGAGCAGGCCCAGGGCGGCGGCGATCGCGGCCAGCAGGATCCGCTCTCGCCTCCCCAGCGGGGAGGGCGCCGGGTCTTTGCTGTTCGGCTCGGTCATGGCGCCTTCCGGATCAGGCTCGGCTGCGTTGCACTCTGGCAGCAGCGCCACAGCTGCTGCCGCGTCAAACTGAGCTCAAGCGGCATCTGCCAACGGTGAAGCACCGTCTCACCATCCACTTCCCCAGCGAGGCGGTGCACCAGCCGATCACCTACCGGCTGGCGGTGGATTTTGATGTGGCCGCCAAGATCCTCAGGGCCCAGATCTCTCCCAACCGCAGCGGCACCATGGTGGTGGAGTTGTCCGGCGACATCGACGAACTGGCCGCCGCCGAGCACTGGCTCGAGGGCATCGGCCTGGAGCTCGACCGCGCCCAGGGGGAGATCCGGATCGACCGCGAACGCTGCGTCGACTGCGGCCTCTGCACCAGCGTCTGCCCCAGCGGCGCCCTGGCCATCGGCTTGCCCGACTGGCGGCTCGGCTTCGATGCCCAGCGCTGCCTGGTCTGCGAACAGTGCATCCCCAGCTGTCCGTTCGAAGCGATCAACCTGGTGCTGACAACCCGATGCTGAAATCCCTTTCCACGGGCCTGGGCAAGGCGGTGCTGGGCTTCACCCTGCTGCCTTTGCGGGCTCCATTACTGCTGCTTTTGCTCGTCGTCAGCGTCTACCTCGGCATTCACTGGTCGGATCAGGAGGGGCCTGTCCGGGTCACCCATCTGGACCTTGAAACCGCCCGGCAGATCTACTGGTCGGCGGAGTGCTTCCAGGCCGTCACGGTGGTGGTGCTCTGCAGCATGCCTGATCTGCTGCTGCGCCAGCTCTCGGCGATCATGGCCGCCAGCCGGGTGATGACGCTGGTGGTCAGCCTGTTTCTGGTGACGGTTGCCGGCCTCTACCTGCTGAGGCTGAGCGCCCTGGCTGACGTGATGATCCTGGCCACGGCGGTGCTGCTGGCCCGTCTGGACCTCACCCGCATCCGGGTGGTGCCGCCCCCCATCTACGGCGCGATCGGACTGAGCGCCTATGTGATGGCCGGGGTGTGGCTGGGGCGCCTCTGGCATCAATCCGGCCAGATGCTCGGCATCTAGCAGCCCCGCACCGACAGCTGCTGATAACTCCAGAGGTTGCCCAGCACCTTCTTGGCATACAGACGGGTTTCCGGGAAAGGGATGGCCTCCACCCACAATTCCGGCTCCAGCTCGAGCGTGGGGTTCCGCCAGCCCTGCACGGCACCGGGCCCGGCGTTGTAGCTGGCAATCGTGAGGAACGGATTCCCCTGCCACTGCCGCAGCAACAGGGCCAGATAACGGGCGCCCAGCTCGGCGTTGAGCTCCGGTTGGCGCAACTGGTCTTCGCTCACCGGGGCACCGGCCAGCTCCGCAGCGGTGGCCGGCATCACCTGGAGCAAGCCGATGGCACCCGCCGGAGAGGCCACCCCGGCCGTGAAGCGCGACTCCTGTTTCGCGACGGCCAGCAGCAGCGTGGGATCAAGGCCGGCCGCAGCCGCCGCACCGGCAAAGGTCGCCCCGTGCCGAACCGGGTGAAGGGAACGCTCCAGCGGAAGGGCGACCGGGCAACGGGCACCGATCCAGCGCAACTGGGCCTGCTCCAGCTGGGCCAGGCCCATCCAGTCGTCGCCCACCCCCTGGCGCAGCCGACCCTCGACAATCAGGGGCGCTGGCGCCATCGGGGTCCGGCTGCCGCGCTGGTGCCGCCACTCCTCCCAGGCCTCTAGGGGCTGATCGAGCCGCCAGAGGCGATCGAGCCGGGGCTGGCCGCTGCCGAGCGGCTGCCAGACGGATGGCGCCAGGGGCGCCGCCTGGGGGTCTGCCTTCAGCCGCAGGGGAGGCCGCTCCTCCCCCAGCCGCACCACAGCCCGCCAGCCGTAGTAGCCCCAGGGTGAGCGCTGCAGCAGCTGCCGCCAGTGGTAGCGAGCCTGCTCCTCCTGCCCCAGCCGCTGCTCGGCGAAGCCCAGCCAGAACAACTGACGTACCGCCAGGGGGGTGGGCAGGCGATCGGGGGACAGGACCTTCAGGATCGCCGCGGCCTGGGCCCATTCCCTTTTCAGCAGCCGCTGGCGGGCCAGCTCCCAGGAGAGATCCCAGCTGGCCGGATCCACCGGCCAGCGCGCCAGCACCTCCCGCCAGGCCCGTTCACCCTCGAAGGCCTGGCGGGCCTGGACCGGCGCGGTCTGGCGCAGGGCCGGGGGCAGCTGGGCCAGCAGCGCCAGAGCGGCAGGGCCGGGACGCTCGCTGAGCAGCCGGGCGGCCTCGGCCGCCTCCGGGCTGGTGGGCCAGTGCCGGCTCAACCCCAGCAGCCGCTTCTCCCCCTCGGCCGGCTGGGTCGCCGTTCCCTTCAGCAGCGCCCGTCCCAGGGCGAGTTCGGTGCCGACGGAGCCGCGCCGGGGACCCAGGCAGCTCAGGGCGCCGGCCCCATCACCCAGCTGGGCGAGGGCGCCGGCGAGCTCGTTGCGCTCAGCGGCGCCGAAACCGCCTGAGCCAGATCCGGCGCCGGAGCGGCAGACCTGGCGGATGCGCGCCTCGGCACCGGGCCAGCGCGCCCCCCAGCGGGCCAGGTGCAGAGCGCCGCCGGGACCCGCCTCCAGGGCGGCGGCCAGGGCGGCGGGATGGGCCGGGAAACGCTTCAGCAGCGCTGCACGCTGACCTGGCTCCGTGCGGCCTAGGGCATAGAGCGCGTCGGCACTGGCCGCTGCCGCTGGAAATCGCCGCGCCAGCTGACGCCAGAGCTGCTGGGCCCGGGGAACCTGACCCAGAGCTTCAGCCGCCTGGGCATCGAGCTTCAGCACCAGCGCAGCCAGTGGATCGCCCCCCCAGCCCTGGCCACGCAGCAGGCGACGGCGACGGGCTGGATCGGCTCCAGCTCCCACCAGCAGCAGGCTGGACTCGCGGCGGCGGTCGGGGTCGGGATCCAGCAGCCGGATCAGCTCCAGCTGGGCCGCCGGGGTGGCAGGGGTGGGCTGGGGCCGCAGCAGCAGGGCCTGGCGGCCGATCAGCAGCAGGGCCCAGCTGCCGAAAACCGTGAGGGCAAGGATCGGCAGACCCCGGGCCGGAGCTGGTGGCGGCAGCACCAACCCGCTCGGTGTGGGCGACGGCTGCGGGCAGGGAGCTGCCGGGATGTTCCTCATGGCTTGGCATTCTGAAGGGGCGCCATGAATCGCCGATGGGCCTGCTTCCCTCCCTGCCACCCCGCTTCTCCACCCTGCCGGGGGCCTTCCAGCGACGCCGTGCTCTGGCGGTGGTGGCCGGAGCCGCCCTGGTGGTGGGACTGCGCCCGCTCTGGCCCTTTCAGGCCCTGCCGGGCTGGGTGGTGGGCGGCCTGCTGCTGTGGGCCATCGCCGAGCTGGTGCGCTGGGCCTGGTGGCCCCGTCGGAGCACCTAATCTGCTGGCCAGCAATGGGTGCCTGGATGACCGAGCTGGCCAGTCTTCCCGTTGGGTTTCCGCTCGGCCCGGCCGCAGCCGGCTTCGGCACCGATGGCATTCGCGGCCGGGTCGGCAGCCAGATCACCCCGGCCCTGGCCCTCCAGGTGGGCTACTGGACCGGCCAGGTGCTGCCGCCGGATCGGCCGGTGCTGATCGGGATGGATTCCCGCAGCAGCAGCCCGATGCTGGCCGCAGCCCTGACGGCGGGGCTGAGCGCCGCCGGCCGGGACGTCTGGAACCTGGGGCTCTGCCCCACCCCGGCGGTGCCCGGCACGATCCGACGGCTCGGGGCGGCCGGCGGGCTGATGGTGTCCGCCAGCCACAACCCGCCGGAAGACAACGGCATCAAACTGTTCGGCAGCACGGGCGCCAAGCTGAGCAGCCGGGAGCAGGCGGCGATCGAAACCGGGCTGCGCGGCGATTCCAACGGGGCGATGCTTCACTGCGGGGCGGCCCATCACCGCCCCGACCTGCTGGAGGCGTACAGCGACTCCCTGCTCGCCAGCGTGGCGAACCGTCGCCTTGATGGCTGCGCGATCGTGCTCGATCTCTGCTGGGGATCCGCCACTGCCTGCGGAGAGGCGGTGTTCAGGGCCCTTGGCGCCGATCTCACCGTGCTGCATGGCCAGCCCGATGGCCGTCGGATCAATGTGGGCTGCGGCAGCACCCAGCTGGAGCCGCTCCAGCAGGCGGTGCTGGCGGTGGGTGCCGAGATGGGCTTCGCCTTCGATGGCGATGCCGATCGGATGCTGGCGGTGGACGGTAAGGGCCGGGTGGTGGACGGCGATCAGGTCCTCTTCCTCTGGGGCGGCGCCCTGCAGGATGCCGCCCGGCTGCCGGACAACCGGCTGGTGGCCACGGTGATGTCCAACCTTGGTTTCGAGCGGGCCTGGCAGGCCAGGGGCGGCGTGCTCGATCGCACCGCCGTCGGGGATCAACACGTCCATGCCGCCATGGAGGCCAGCGGCGCCGCCCTGGGCGGCGAGCAATCCGGCCACATCCTCTCGGCCCACCACGGCATGAGCGGCGATGGCCTGCTCACGGCCCTGCAGGTTGCAACCCTGGTGCACAACCGGGGCGGCTGCCTGGCTGACTGGATGGAGGCCAGTTTCCGCCCCTACCCCCAGCGCCTGATCAACGTCACGGTGCCCGACCGCCAGCGGCGCCAGCAGTGGCAGCAGAACGAACCGCTGCGCCTGGCGGTGGAGCAGGCCGAGTCGGCGATGGCCGGCAGCGGTCGGGTGCTGGTGCGCGCCAGCGGCACCGAACCGCTGTTGCGGGTGATGGTCGAAGCGGCTGAACAGGACGTGGTCGATCACTGGTCGGGGCACCTGGCGGCCTTGGCCCGCCAGCAGCTCAACCCGGCCTGAGCAGAGCCTCCGCGGCCAGCCAGAGGGCACCCTGGCAGGCGTCGCCCCGGGCTGTCACCGCCACGGCGCCTGGCAGCTCGTGCTGCAGGGCCGTGCCATAGGCGGCGGCGAACCGGGGCAGATGGGTGAGGGCCCCGCCGACCCCGCAGACCCGGACCCGCTCCAGGGCAAGAGCCCCGGCGACGCCCCGCACCAGGCTGCTCAGGCCCGTGGCCGAGCGCACCAGCACCGCCTGGGCATCGGCGTCGCCGGCCGCCGCCAGGGCATCCACGGTCGGGGCAAGCCGGGCGAAGCCTGCCGGGCCGAAACCAGGGTCCACCACCAGGGCCTTGATCCGCTGGGCCGTGATGGCCGCAGCGGTGCTGCCCCCACTGGCATCCGGCGGGACCATCCGGCTCCAGAGCGCTGGCCGCAATGGGCTGTCGGGGCGGCGCCCATCAGCCATCTCCAGCGACAGGGCCAGGGCATCTCGGCCGATGTCGCAGGCTGAGCCGCAACGGTCCAGCAGCCAGCCCCAGCCACCGCAACGGTGTTCCAGGCCAGCTGGGTTCCGGCCGAGGGCGATGCAGCCGGTGCCGCTGATCACCACGATGCCCGCACCCGGGCCATGGCGATCACCGAGGGCGCCGCGCAGGGCCGTGCGCTCATCTCCCGTCACCACCACCTGTCCCAGGGGCAGACCGAGGGCGGCGGCGGCAAGCGCCTCCCCCCGCTGCTGCACGGCCGCGCCCTGCTCGATTCCACTCGCACCAACCGCGGCGGCGGCCAGATCGGGCCGATCGGGCCAGGTTCCGGCAGCCATGGCCTGGTGCAGGCTGCCGGTGAGGGCCGCCGTGAACCGCCCTTCTCCGCCAGCGGCCGCCAGGTGGCTGACGCCCGGACCCTGGCCCTCGCCGAGGACCGTGAGCCGGCCATCGCCGTGCAGCGCCGCCAGCCGGCAGGTGGTGTGGGTCTGGCCGGCATCGAAGCCGGCCAGCAGGGCCGGCTCAGCCATCCCTGGCCGGTTGGGCGGCCAGGCTGGCCAGGCAGAACCAGCCGATCAGCTGCACCTCCGGCCGGAAGAAGATCGTGTCGGTGAGGCCCTGCACGCCGAGGCCGACGATCGCCGCCACGCAGCCGAGGGCCGGCAGGGCCAGGCCCGCTTCGCTGCGCATCTGGCCCAGCCCGCAGCGCAGGCTGCTCCAGAGCAGCCCAAGACCGGCCAGCAGGGCGGGGATGCCCCCTTCCACCGCCAGCTCCAGGGGGATGGAGTAGGCGCTGAGCGCATTGAACTTGGGTTGCTGATAGAGGGGATAGATCAGGTTGAAGGCGTCATTTCCCGGCCCGATCCCCAGCCAGGGGCGGTCCTGGACCATCTGGAGCGCCGCCATCCAGACGTTGATGCGGAAGTTGTTGGAGCTGTCCTCACGGCCGGCCACCAGGCTCATCAGCCGCACCCGCAGCGGCTCCACCTGGGTGACCAGCACCGCCAGAACGGCCGCAGAGCCCAGCAGGAGCAGCAGGGGGAACAGGCGTCGCCACAGCACGGGCCAGTGGCGGGTCTGACGCAGCACCAGCAGCAGGGCCAGGCTGCCAAGCCCCGCCAGCATGCCCAGCCAGCCGCCGCGGCTGTAGGAGAGCACCATCGCCACGATCCCGAGCACCAGGCTGGTGAGGGCGAAGAGGCGGCCGCCGATGCCCTTCCAGCGCAGCAGGGCCACCACGGCCAGGGGCAGGATCGGCAGCAGATAGCCGGCCAGCAGATTCGGGTTCTCCAGGGTGCTGTAGATCCGTACCGTGCCCCGGGCCACCGAATTCGGATCCGACCAGCGGGCCAGCGCTGAGGAATCCACGTAGAGCTGGCGGATGCCGATCACCACCGTGACCAGCTGACCGGCCAGCAGGGCGGCCACGATCCGGTCCCACCAGGCCGGGGCGGTGGCCAGCAGCTGGCGGGCGAGGGCATAGACCCCCAGATAGCTGAGCAGCTTGAGCAGGCCCTTGGCGGCGGCGGCGGGCACCGGCGAGAAGCCGGTGGCCAGCACGGTGAGGCCGAGGAACAGCAACAGCCAGCCGTTGATCGGCCCGATCCGCCCTGGCGGGGTCTGCAGGGCCCAGACCACCCAGAGCAGACCGCTGGCCAGGATCAACAGACTCAAGCTGGTGCGATTCAGCATCGGCAGCCCTGCCATCAGGGCGCAGAGCACAATCCCGGCCACCCCGCTCAGCCGGCGCGACAGCCAGCCGCCAGGGGCACCGGCCAGCAGTCCCTGCCAGCGCAGCAACCAGGGGATCGACGGGGCGGGAGGGGCGGCCGGCATCAAGGGCGAACGGCGATGGCCGGATTATGGGCCGAGCTGTTCCGACAGAACAGCACCCGGTACACCGGCCCCCCCCGCCCGATCACCTGCAGCTCCCGCTCGGTGGACACGGGCAGGGGGTTGGTGGGCCGCCAGGGACGCGGATCATCGGCGGGGCGCTCGAAGGCGCCGCTGGCCTCGGTGAGCGCCACCATCGGCTCGATCACCTCGGCAACGTCGCTCTGCAGAAACAGTTCGGCTCCAGGGGCGAGGGCGGCGGCGATCGCGGCCAGGAGTGGAGGCTGGAGGACCCGCCGCTTCTGGTGCTTGCGCTTGAACCAGGGGTCGGGGAACTGGATCGTCACCCGTTGCAGACGCCCGGCCGGCAGATCAGCGAGCCAGTCCTCCAGGCTCACGTTGGCGTTGCAGAACAGAAAGCGCAGGTTGGCCAGATCAAGGCGCCGCCGATCCTGCTCGGCGGCGTCGACCAGACCCCGGCGGATCTCCACGCCGAGAAAATTCCACTCCGGATGCCGGGGCGCCATCGCCAGCAGGAACCGGCCCCGGGCACTGCCGATGTCGAGATGCAACGGCCGCTGGTAATCGGCGAACAGCTGCCGGGCGGGTGGCAGTTGCCGGGGTTGCTGGTGCAGGCTGCTGAGCGGGTTGACGTGCTGGCGCACCACCGCTCAATCCACTGGGATGTTGGGCACCACAAAACCCCAGCTGGCCGTGTAGCCGTGCAGATGGGTGTTGCCGGCCACCGGGCCGATCTCACCATTGCAGAAGGCACCGGCGATCGGCAGCCCCGGAAACTGCTCCCGGCAGATGGTCACATCGCCATCCGGTTGACCGAAGAGCCCCTGGCCCCTGCCAAGGCAGGCGAACAGCAGGGCGGCCAGGGGATCAGCGGAGCGCCGCGCCTGACGCCGCAACAACAGCCTGGATTCCTGGCGGGACGAGGACGCATCCCTGAGCTGGAACTGCACCTGCTGGCCCACCCGCAGTTTCTCGGCCACGGCCACGGCACCGTTGCGGGGATCCACCCCCAGCAGATTGCGCACCAGGAAGGCAGTGGGTTCAGGTTCGGTACCGAGGCCCGGCAGACTGAAGCTGCTGCGGGCGACCCCCAGGAACAGGGAGTGACGCACCTGCTCCCGTTCAGCGGGAGTGAGCGACTGAAGGATGCCCTGCAGGCAATTCACCGGTGTGTTGCGCTCCTGACCACTGCTGAGCTGCAGCACCACGTTGCGCTCGGCCTGCTCGATCTCGAACACCGGGCCGATCGGCCGGCAGCCCTGGGCCACCACCGGATCAATCCGCCAGTCACCCCCGACCAGACAGCCGACGGCCCCACTCACCACGCGATCTTCGAAGAGCAGGGAGCCATGGCTGGCACTGTGGTGGCCAGCGATGCCGCCCACCTTGTCGACGCCGGGGAAGCCGTAATCGATGCCGCTGATCAGATCGTTGATGGCGGCGCTGGTGGGGTCGACGAACACCAGCATCGAACTGGCCAGGGCTGGATCCGCTCCGATCCAGTCCACCCAGTCCTGGCTGTCGCCGTCCAGATCGGGAAGGGTCTTGGTGTCGAGCTCGAACAGCTGAAGCTCAGCGCCCGGCAGGCGCAGCAGGGTGACGCTCAGGGCCGGTTGCTGCTCCACTTCATGGGGAACACCGCCGCCATCGGTGCCCACCACACCCCCGGCGGCGCAGCCGATCCAGTGGCGGGCGCTGAGCCGGGCCCGCAGCAATGGCAACAGCCGCGGCAGATCACTGGCGTAGCTGGAGGAACAGAACACCAGGGCAAGGTCGGCGCCGCGCCGAGCGTTCAGATTCCGCACCACCTCCTCGACAGCGCCCTCCAGGGAAGGGTTGCTGGAGAGGGCCGCCTGGCAGAAGGCAGGACCATCGCCACGTTGGAGCCAGGAGGGCAGTGTGAGCGCAGCCATGGCTCGGACCCTACTGCCGGCGCACGACTACGGATAATGGCGCTTCCCGTACCCCGTCCGTGCCAGATCTGCTTTACCGCACCCTGGTGTGGCTCGATTACCGACTGGCCGTGGTCTTCACCGTCGGTCTGCCCCTGGTGCTGCTGGTCTGGGCGGCCGTCCGGCGGGAGGGATCGATGGTGCGCCTGCTGACGATCTACTGGAAGGTGGCCAGCCTGCTGGCGATAACCGTTCTCCTGCTGGTCGACGGCCGCCGCCTCGGCTACGGGCTGGCGGTTCTGGCCCAGTTGCTGATGGTGGCGTCGGTCTGGTTCTGGGTGGACCTCAATGAAGAACTGGCCGATCTGCCCCCCTGGCGGCCCCTGCCCCTGACGGTGCGGTGCTGGCGCTGGGCCCTCACCCTGTTCGGCCTGCTGGGCGCCGCCCTGAGTGCCACGGCCCTGGGCTGCCTGGCTGGAGAGGTGCAACGCCCCATCTGTCAGGTGTGGCTGGAGGCGCCCCGGGGATTGCAGCTCGGCGCCGCCAGGGTGTTCGGCTTCGTGTTCGGCGCCGACCTCACCCCGCCGCTCACCGCCTTCATCGGCTATCTCGGCCTGGTGGCCTATGTGGTGGGCCTGTTGCAGTGGCTGCTGGTGCGGCTGCCCCGCCAGGGGCGGGTGGCGGGGGGGTTCTGAATGTCAGCCGCCGCCCTCGCCGAACTCGAAGCGCTGAGTCGCAGCCGGCCCGATCGGGTGCTCAGGCTGAGAGGAACCCTGACGGTGGCCCATTCCGGCGACAGGGCCACCGCAGCGGGGGCCGCCCGGGAGCCGTTCGAGCTGCTGATCTTCCGCGGCTTCGCCAGCAGCGTCAGCCATCCCACCGCTTTCGACCCCGACCAGCCGGCCCTTCCAGCTGAAGCCCGTCTGGTGAGTGCCGAGCTTCTGCAGGCGCCTCTGGACCCGCGGGCGGAGCGGCTGCTGGCGGGCCCGCTGCCGGCGGAGGCCCTGCTGGATCCGGCGGCCTGGCTGTAGCCGCAGGGAGGCCGCCTGAATCCATCCAGTGCCAGGCCTGGCGCAGGGTGTCGTCGTCGCCGAGATTGCCCGGCAGCGTGAGCAGGGGCAGAGCGGGAAAACGGGGATGCTCGCTCGGCAGGCGCAGCACCGAGAGACCAGGGAGCAACTGGCCCTCCAGCCGCACCGAGCCCAGGGCCAGCCCCTCGGCCAGCAGGGTCTGACTGGTGGTGCCGCCCTTGCTGATCAGGAAGCCCAGGGATTCCGGCAGGCCTGCCGCGATCCGGGCCATCAGGCCGGCGATGGCCAGGCTCAGCCGCTGGCGCTCCCCCTCGTCCTCACAGAGACGTTCACCCCGGCTCGTGAACAGCACCGGCGTTCTTCCCTGCCGATGCAGCCCGGCCATCGCCTCGACCAACTCCTGCTGCCAGGCCCCTTGCCAGCCAGGCTCAATGCCCCCCTCCGGCTCGCGGCGCCAGGCCGCCAGCAGCCGCTCCACCGACAGCTCCACGCCACCGCAGGACGGCTCCGCCAGCAGACGCTCCAGCTGGCGGTCGCTGAGCGGCACATGGGAGCCGACCAGCACGGCCCCCGGCGCCCCGCCGCGTCGCAGGGCCGCCAGGCCGCCGGGCCCCAGGGGCTGGGGCGGCAACTCCGCCAGGCCCTTGAGCAGGCTGGCGGCCGACTGGACCAGCAGGCGCCGGGGACCCACCACGGCGCGCAGCGCCGTCCCCAGGGCGACCAGCTGCTCCGGCCGCTCGGCGTCCACCACCACATACCGGTTGCCTTCCAGCTGCTCCAGCCGCTTGATCAGGGCCTCCGCCTGCCCGGACTGAAGTTCCGCCAGGCCGATCCGCGCCACCTGGCCGGCCTGGATGCGGCCGCCACTTTTCGCTTCGAGCCAGTCGGGCAGAAAGCTGGTGGCGTAACCGAAGCGCCGATCTGCAGCGAAGGCGGAGTGATGCACAGGTTCGCCATGCAGCAGGTGCATCCCGGCCACCGTGGTGCGTCCCCCCTCCACGAACGCCGGCACCAGCAGGGTGGCCTCGAAGGGACCGAGCTCCGCCTCGATCACCTCCAGCTCCAGGGGGCAGTGGCCCCTCAAGGTGGAATCACCCCGGCTCACCAGCAGCCAGCGCTCGATCCCCGCCTCGTGGACGGCCGCCGGAAGGGCCCGGCAGATCTGCCGCACCCTCTCCGCCGCCGCCGCGGCAGGCAGGGCGCGGGTGTTGGCCAGCAAGAACAGCAGCGGCGAAGGGTCCTTCAAGCCCTCCACCAGGGTGTGGTGATCCCAGCGCAGCAGCAGCGGGCAGCTGTGCACCGCCTGGGAGCCGGTGGGATCGTCATCGATCACGACGATTTTCAGGCCTGACACCCCGATCGCCATGGCACCATCGTGCCGTGATCATGCCCGAGTCCCACGAACTGCCCGATCTGGTGCGGCAGCTGTACGAGGACGCTGTCCCCTGGCTGCCGACCGGCCTGGGCAGCCGCCTCGACTGGGGTCCCGCCGTGCAGGGGCCGGCCACCGAGCTGAGCTGCCAGCGCCTTGACCGGATCCTCGACCACGCCATCGGCGATTTCACCGTGACGGTGCAGGCAGGCCTGCCGCTGCGGCACCTGCAGGAAACCCTGCGCAGTCATCAGCAGTGGCTGGCCATCGACTGGCCGTGGGGCAGCGAGGCCGATGGCAGCGGCGCCGGGACGGTCGGCGGCCTGGTGGCCCGTGGCCTGGCCGGCGGGCTCAGCCATCGCTACCTCGGCGTACGGGATCAACTGATCGGGATCGGCCTGATGCGCACCGATGGGGTGGCCGCCAGGGCGGGGGGGAAGGTGGTCAAGAACGTAGCCGGCTACGACCTGATGCGGCTGTTCACCGGCAGCTGGGGGTCGCTGGGTTTGATCACCGAGCTGACCCTGCGCACCACCCCCCAGCCCCCGCAGCGGCTGGGGCTGCTGCTGCAGGGTCCGCTCGAGGCGCTCGATCAGCTGCGCCGCTGGCTGCTGCGCTCCAGCCTGACCCCGGAACTGATCGACTGGTGGACGCCGGCCCTTTGCCAGAAAGCGGCCCGGGAGCCCCGCAACGCCCTGTTGCTGAGCCTGGCCAGCGTCAGCGCCGGAGCCCTGGCCGATCAGAGCCTTGAAATTCAACGCCACGCCGAAAGCCTCGCCCTGCACGGCCAGCCGCTGGATCCCGAACGGCTGGAGGCGCTCCGGGCGGTGGCACTCGGCCAGCGGCAGCCGGGGGGCTGGCTGCTGCGGCTGGGGTTGTTGCCCAGCCGGGCAGCCGCCCTGCTGGGCGAGCGCGCCCTCAGGGACCTACCGCTGGTGCTGGGCGCCGGCAGCGGTCTCGGCTATGCCTGGGCCCCGGCCGGGGCCCTGCCGGCCTATCGGGTCGAGGAACTGCGCCGGCTCTGCCTCGGCCACGGCGGTTTCCTCACCGTGCTTGAGCAACCGGCGCCGCGGACGCTCCCCGCCTGGCTGGACGCCCCCTCCCGACGGCTGATCGAGGCGGTGAAGCGGGAATTCGATCCGAAGCAGCAACTGGCCAGGGGCCGCCTGCCGGGGGTGCTCACAACAGCGTGAGCCCGTAGCGGCAGGCCAGGCTGTGGGCGCCACCGGCCGGCACCTCAAGGCGGCGATCACCGCTGACCAGAGCACCTCGGGGGCCAGTCCAGGGCTCCAGGCAGAGCATCGGCCGTGGTGGGTCCGTCCAGATCACCACCAGGTCGAGGGGCGTGCTGGGCTGCAACTCCAGGGCCAGGCCAGCGACTGGGTCCACCAGCCGCACCGCTCCGAGCGGGCGGGCCAGCAGATCAACCCCCTGCGGCAACCGCTCCAGCTGGTTCTGGGTGGCTTCCTCCGTCATGGTGAGGTGGTTGAGGCAGTGATCCGGCAGACCCTCCAGCCGCACCGCCAGCTGGGCAGCCTCGGCATCCAGCGACGACACCCTGAAGTAGGGGTGCAGCCCGAAGCTGTAAGGCATCGCCACCTCACCACGGTTCTCGATCCGCACGGTGATCGCCAGGGCGGCGGCTTCGAGCTGGAAGGAAAGCTCCAGGCTGAATGGAAAGGGAAATGAGGCGAGGCTGGCAGGGGTGTCCTCCAGGGTGAGCCGCACGCCGCGTCCATCTGGCGTCCCCTCCAGCTGCCAGGGCAGATCACGGGCGAAGCCATGCTGCTTCAGGCTGTAATCCCCGTCTGGCAAAGGCAGGCAATCGCCGGGCAGGTTGCCGCAGATCGGGAACAGCACCGGCATGCCGCCCCGCACCGACAGGGCCGGATCGGCGAAGCGCTCCTCATCGAGGTAGATCAGCTCGCGACCAGAGCAGCGCCAGCCACTCAGCAGGCCGCCCCGCTCGGGGACGAGACGCAACTGATCGCCGCTGATCGGATCCTCCAACTCCCAGTGGGGATAGGGGGTCAGGCGATGGGTCAGCGGCATGGTTCGGCAACGAAGATCGAATCGGTGAGGCGCTGAGCGAAAACCCTTGCTCAGGCTGCCGGCAATGTGGCCAGCCAGTTCAGCAGAGCGGCATTCACCTGATCAGGAACCTCATCATGGGGACAGTGACCCGCCTCAAGCACCACTTCGGTGGCGAAGGGGGCGTGGCGCTGGAAGGCCCCGCGGCGCCCTTCAGCGTTGATCCATGGGTCGCGGATACCCCAGAGCAGCAGCAAAGGTGCGGTGAGCTCAGCGAACAGCTCGTCGAGCGGCTGACCGCGGGGGATGTCGAAGACGGTGCGAAACACGCCGAAGGCGCCCGGATCGAGCGAGGGCCGACGGATCGACTCCACCAGCTCCTCGTTGACATTGGTGCGATCGAGATACACCTGGTTGAGCGTGCGCCGGATCGTGGCCGGTCGCCGCAGGTTCTCGAACAACAGCCGCTGCAGCACCGGGCTGCGCAGCAGGGCGGCACCGATCGTGCGACGGGCGATCGCCCCCCAGCCCCGGGGTTCGGCCTGCTCGTCGCTGAACGGCCCCGCCGCATTGATCAACACCACACCGGCGGCCGCGTCGCCAAGGGCTGCACCAGCGGCCAGAACGGCGAAGCCCCCGAGGGAATTGCCGACCAGCACCGTGGGGCGGCCGATGCGCTCGTTCACGTAGGCCACCAGCTGATCACGCCAGAGCCCACCGCCATAGGCGAGGCTGGCCGGCTTGGAGCTGCGGCCGAAGCCGAGCAGGTCGAGGGCGTGCACCTCATGGCGCTCCGCCAGCACGGGAATGTTGAAACGCCAGTGGTCCGTCGAGGCGCCGAAGCCATGCACGAGCAGGATCGCCGGACCCAGCGGGGCGGCCGGTCGCCGGCTGAGGGCGTGAACGGGATGGCCCTGATAGCTCCAGACCTCCGGCACCGTCCGAGGCTCCGTGGCGGACTCGGGGCTGGAGAGGGTCACCGCAGGGTTGGCTTGGTGGTCGATGCTAGGGAGCTGTTCCCAGCATCCGCACCTTGGTCGACTGGTCCAGCCTTCTGCCGGGCATGGCGCTGTGGGCGCTGGCGCTCTACCTCCCCTTGTCCAAGCCCCTCGGACGGCTCGAAGCCGCCCTGGCCGATGGCCCGCTCGGGGCAGGGCTGCAGCAGATCGCCCTGCTGGTGAGCAGCCTGCTGCTGGCCCTGGCCGTGGGTGGGATCACCCAGCTGGGCCTGAGCTGGATCCTCAGCCCCAGCTGGGCCGCCAGCCTCGGGCTGATGGCGGTTCTGGCTGGGGCCTTCTGGAGCCTGGCCTCCCGTCGTCAGGAGGATTGAGCGCAGTCCAGCGGTGAGCGGCTCGGCTCAGCGGCGCCAGTCGAGCCAGGGCAGGCCCGCAACGATGGCCGGCGTGACCAGGCGGTAGGCGGCGTAGCCGGGATGGCTGCTGATCAGGCCGCGCTCCTCCCGCCGCGCCTTGCCGCCCAGCACTCCCGCCAGGCCCAGCAGCAGCAACAGGTGAACCAGGCTGCCGAGGGCCAGGCAGACCCCCAGGGAACAGATCAGCACCGCCTGATACAGGGGGTGGCGGCAGCGGCCGTACGCCCGATCGGTGACCAGGGCGGCGCCCGGCTTTGGATCGGGCAGGGGGCTGAGACTGGCTCCGAGGTTCAGAAAGGAAGCTGCCGCCAGAACCAGCCCCAGCCCCAGCAGGATCAAACCAACCACGACCAGGAAAGGGGGCCAGGCCAACCCGAGGCTCGCTGGAGCGGGCAGCGGCGGCAGGGCGTGAAGAAGGATGAGCACGATCTGGGCCAGCAGCCACCATTCCCCCTGGCGATTGTCCAGAAGGCCAGCCCAGCTGAGGCCCCAGCCCCGCAAGGGCTCAGGCAGGTTGTTCGGCAACGGTTTCCTTGCGGCTCAGGACCAGTCTGAGCAGCACGGGCGCCAGGAAGGTGGTGCCGATCACCATCAGCAGGATCGCCGCCTCCAGGGCGGGCGTGAGCAGGCCGGCGCTGGTGCCCAGGCCGAGGAAGATCAGGCCCACCTCGCCGCGGGGCATCATGCCCAGCCCCACCACGAGGCGATTGGTCGGCTTGGCGCTCAGGAAGCTCCAGCCGGAAACCAACTTGCCGAGGATCGCCACCACCAGCAGGAATGCCGCCACCACCAGGCCGGCCCGGTTGGCGGGATCGGCGGGATTGATCACCGAAAGATCCATGCTGGTGCCGATCAGCACGAAGAAGATCGTGGCGAACAGCGACACCAGGGGCAGGACGGAACCCTGAATCGCCTTCGTGTGCTTCGAGCCGCTGAGGATCAGGCCGGCGGCGAAGGCCCCCAGGGCCGCCTCCAGACCGATCGCCGTGGCGGAGAAGCAGCAGACGCAGAGCACCAGGAAGGAGGCCACGATCACCTCGCCAGGGGCCTTGAGAAGGTCGAGCAGCCAGTCGAAGGCAGGGGCGGCGGTGCGACTCAGCACCAGGGCCACCACCACGAACAGGGCCGCAGCAACGCAGAGCTTGACGATCGGAGCCACTTCCAGGTTGCCCCCAGTGCCCAGAGCCACAACCACCGCCAGGATGACGATGCCGAGGATGTCGTCAAGGACAGCGGCGCCAATCACGATCTGGCCTTCCCGGGTCTTGAGATACTGGAGTTCGCCGAACACACTGGCCGTGATGCCGATGCTGGTGGCCGTCATCGAGGCGCCGGCGAACACCGCCGGGATCAGGTCCACGTGAAAGATCCCCATCAGCCCGGCCGTGCCGAGGGCGAAGGGAACAACCACCCCGGCCGTGGCCACCGTGGAAGCCTGGGCCCCCACGGCGATCAGCTCATCGAGCTCGCTCTCAAGGCCGGTGAGGAAGAGCAGCGCATAGAGGCCGAGGGTGGAAACCCCCTGCAGCACCGGAAACGTCTCGTTGTAGATGCTCTGCACCTCACCGATGGGAATGTCAGCCAGGGATCCCACCAGCCGGAGCATCCCCTGATTCAGCTCGCCATGGGTTTCGGGCGGCACGACCAGATGCAGGCCGGAGGCGCCGATCAGCACGCCGGCCACCAGCTCACCCAGGATGCTGGGCAACTGGAAGCGGACCAGCAGTTCGGCCAGGGCGCGGGCCACCACGAAGATGACCACGAAGCGACCCACCCCGATCAGGGTTTCGGCCACCTCCACCTGGTGGTTGCTCAGCTCAAGGAAAAGGGTGGGAACGATCATTTCAGCCAGAAGGAACCCGGTGGTGGATCCTGAATTGCAGGCGACATTAAAGCCTTTGCCGCCACACCGACCGTCCCTGCCCAAGCGATCGACGGACCGGATCGGCCGCCCCCCTGGCATCGATCAGCAAACCCACATCCCAGCCGATTCCGCGCCGACAAGGGTCTTCGCTGATGTATTGCAGAAGGCATCTCTGGCAGTTGGAGCTTCCTACGGTGCAAAAAAGCTGGATTTCTTGCTGAGCTGAGCAACGGCCTGCCCCCTGGCTCTTGTTATTTGCGAACTGTTCCATTCAGCCCTAATTCCCCATGACAACCATGCCCGCCACCGCTGCGCAGACGGACATCTCAGCCACCGGCGGGTTGCCTCTGGGCAACTCCGAGCCGATCAGCACCGAAGAGATTCAGCTGCTGGATGCCTGGTGGCGGGCCGCCAATTATCTGGCGGTCGGGATGATTTATCTCCAGGACAATCCCTTGCTGCGGGAGCCCCTGGCCGCCGAACACATCAAGAACCGGCTGCTGGGGCACTGGGGCTCCAGCCCTGGGCAGGCCTTCATCTGGGCCCATGCCAACCGGTTGATCCGTCAGCGGGACCTGGAGATGATCTACCTGTCGGGCCCAGGCCACGGCGCCCCCGGGGTGCTCGGCCCCACCTATCTCGATGGCAGCTACAGCGAGATCTATCCCGATAAGTCAGAGGATCTCGAAGGACTGCAGCGGTTCTTCAAGCAATTCTCCTTTCCAGGTCACATCGGCAGCCACTGCACTCCGGAAACCCCCGGCTCGATCCATGAAGGCGGAGAACTCGGCTACGTGCTCTCCCATGCCTGTGGAGCCGTCTTCGACAACCCAGACCTGATCGCCGTTGCCTGTGTCGGCGATGGCGAAGCCGAAACCGGCCCGCTGGCCACCTCCTGGCACATCAACAAGTTCCTCAACCCGATCTCCGACGGCGCCGTGCTGCCGGTGCTCCACCTCAATGGCTACAAGATCGCCAATCCCACCCTGCTGGCCAGGATCAGCCATCAGGAACTCGAGCAGCTGATGCGGGGCAACGGCTGGAATCCGCTGTTTGTGGAGGGCCACGAGCCCGAGGCCATGCACCGGGCCATGGCGGCGGCGATGGATGCGGCCGCCGACCAGATCCTGGCCATCCGCGCCCAGACCCGCAGCAGCGGCGAAGCCGTTCGACCCGCCTGGCCGATGATCGTGCTGCGCTCACCGAAGGGCTGGACCGGTCCGAAACAGCTCAACGGCAAAAAGCTGGAGGGCTTCTGGCGCTCCCACCAGGTGCCGCTGCCCAACCCCAAGCACGACAGCCAGCAGCTGGCCATGCTGGAAGAGTGGCTGCTGAGCTACCGGCCCACGGAGCTGTTCAGTCCGGAGGGCACCCTGTTGCCCCACCTGAAGGCACTCTCTCCGCTCGGTTCCAGGCGGATGGGCTCAAGCCCCCACGGCAACGGTGGCCTGCTGCGCCGCAAGCTGCGCCTGCCCCCGATCGTCGATTACGCCGTGGCGATCGAAGCTCCAGGGCAGGTGGAAGCCGAGAACACCGCTCCCCTCGGCGCCCTGTTGCGCGACACCATCGCCAGCAATCCCGATTCGATGCGGGTATTCGGGCCGGATGAAACCGCCTCTAACCGGCTGCAGGCCATCTACGAGGTGAGCAAGAAGGTCTGGATGGAGGAGTTCCTCCCGGAAGATCTCAACGGCAGTGAACTGGCCCGCGAAGGCCGGGTCGTGGAGATGCTCTCCGAACACACCCTGGTGGGGATGATGGAGGGCTACCTGCTCACCGGCCGCCACGGCTTCTTCCACACCTACGAGGCCTTCGCCCACGTGATCGCCTCGATGTTCAACCAGCACGCCAAGTGGCTGGAATCGTGCATCCACCACGCCCCCTGGCGCGCTCCGATCGCCCCCTGGAACTGCCTGATCTCCTCAACTGTCTGGCGGCAGGATCACAACGGCTTCACCCACCAGGACCCCGGCTTCATCGACCTGGCCGGCAACAAGAGCGGTGAGGTGGTGCGGGTCTACATGCCGGCCGACGCGAACTGTCTGCTGGCAGTGGCCGAAGAAGCGTTCCTGGAAACGAACGTGTGCAACATCATCGTTTCCGATAAGCAGAAGCATCTTCAATACCTTTCCATCGAGCAGGCCCGTCGGCACGTGGCCAAGGGGATCGGCCTCTGGAGCTGGGCCAGCAACGACGACCGCGCCGATCAACCGGATGAACCGGATGTGGTGATGGCCTGCGCCGGCGACATTCCCACCAAGGAAGTGCTCGCAGCCGTGGAGATCCTCAACCATGAGATCCCCACCCTCAGGATCCGGGTGCTGAACGTGGTCAAGCTGTTCGCCCTTTGCGAGCCGAGCGAGCATCCGCATGGGCTCTCCGATCGCGATTTCGACAGCCTCTTCACAACAGACAAGCCGGTGATCTTCAACTTCCACGGCTATCCCTGGCTGATCCACCGTCTGGCTTACCGCCGCACGAACCATGCCAACATCCATGTGCGCGGTTACAAGGAAAAGGGCAACATCAACACGCCCCTGGAGCTGGCGATGAACAACCAGATCGATCGTTTCAACCTGGTGATCGATGTGATCGACCGGGTCCCGTCCCTGGGATCCCGCGCTGCCCACGTCAAGGAACGGATGAAGGAGGAGATCCTCGGGCACCGCGCCTATGCCCACATTCACGGGATGGATTCACCCGAGGTCACCGATTGGCGCTGGGGTCTGAGCCCTGGACCTGATCCGGTCTGACGCGGCCTGATCAGGCCTTCCCATTTCGCTTCTCCCCTCCCCTGCTGCCGCTGCCATGACCAACCCCGTACTCAGCCAGCTGAGGCTTCCCACTCCGGGCTGCCAGGACGACCCGGAGCGGAGCGGACTCACCGCCGACGGGGTGTTCGACGGCATGGCCGAGCACCTTTTTTACACGCTCGGCAAGCTCGCCCCCACCGCCAACCGCCACGACCTGTATCTGGCGCTCAGCTTCGCCGTGCGCGACCGGCTGATCACCCGTTATCTGGCCGGGATCGAAGCGATCAGCGCCACACCCACCCGGGTGGTGGCCTACCTCTCCGCCGAGTTCCTGATCGGTCCGCAGCTGGGCAACAACCTGCTGATGCTCGGCATCCAGGCCGAAGCGGCCGAGGCCCTGGAGCGGTTCGGGATCGGCACGCTGGATGAAATCCTCGATGTGGAAGAGGAACCCGGGCTGGGCAACGGCGGACTCGGCCGTCTGGCGGCCTGCTATCTGGAGTCGCTGGCCAGCCTGGAGATCCCCGCCACCGGCTACGGGATCCGTTATGAGTTCGGCATCTTCGACCAGCTGATCCGCGATGGCTGGCAGGTGGAGATCACCGACAAGTGGCTCAAGGGTGGCTGGCCCTGGGAGCTGCCCCACCCCGACCAGGCCTGCTATGTGGGCTTCGGCGGCCACACCGAGAAGTATCGCGATGACAAGGGCCAGAACCGGGTGCGCTGGATCCATGGCGAGCAGGCGATCGGCATTCCCCACGACGTGCCGGTGCTCGGCTATCGGGTCAACACCTGTGACCGGCTGAGGCTCTGGCGGGCCGAAGCCACGGAAAGCTTCGACTTCTACGCCTTCAACGTCGGGGATTACTACGGGGCTGTGCAGGAGAAGGTGAGCATGGAGAATCTCTCCAAGGTGCTCTACCCCAATGACGGCACCGATGAAGGGCGCCGGCTGAGGCTCAAGCAGCAGCACTTCTTCGTGAGCTGCAGCCTGCAGGACATGCTGCGCAGCCTGGAGCTGCGCGGCCTGCCGGTGAGCGACTTTCCCCTGCACTGGGCCGTGCAGCTCAACGACACCCACCCATCCATCGCCGTGGCGGAGCTGATGCGGCTGCTGATCGATGAGAAGCAGCTCGAATGGGAGCAGGCCTGGGCGATCACCAGCAGCTCCCTCGCCTACACCAACCACACGCTGTTACCGGAAGCCCTGGAGAAATGGGGCCTTGATCTGTTCGGCAGCCTGCTGCCCCGCCATCTCGAATTGATCTACGAGATCAATGCCCGCTTCCTCCAGCAGGTGCGCCTGAAGCACCCCGGCAACGACCAGTTGCTCAGGACCGTTTCGATCATCGATGAAACCGGCGGCAAGGCGGTGCGGATGGCCAACCTGGCCACGGTGGGCTCCCACCATGTCAATGGGGTGGCGGCCCTGCACAGCGAACTGGTGCGCACCCAGCTCTTTCCGGAGTATGCCGCCCTCTGGCCAGAGAAGTTCACCAATGTCACCAACGGGGTGACGCCGAGGCGCTGGATTGCCCTGGCCAACCCGCGGCTGCGCAACCTGCTCGATGAAGCGATCGGCCAGGAGTGGGTCCGCGATCTCTCCGAACTTCAGCGGCTCGAATCCTTCGCCGGCGACAGCGCCTTCCTGGAGCGCTGGGGCGCCACCAAGCTGGCCGTCAAGACCGACCTGGCCCAGTACATCCACCGCTGCAACGGCCTGCTGGTGGACCCGTCCTCGCTGTTCGATGTGCAGGTGAAGCGCATCCATGAGTACAAGCGCCAGCACCTCAATGCCCTCCAGGTGATCGCCCACTATCTGCGCATCAAGAACGGCCTGGCCGATGGCCTGGCGCCGCGCACGGTGATCTTCGGCGGCAAGGCGGCACCGGGCTATTACCTGGCCAAGCTGATCATCCGTTTCATCAACGGCATCGCCGAGACGGTGAATTCCGACCCCGACATGGCCGGGCGACTGCGGGTGGTTTTCCTGGCCGACTACAACGTGAAGCTGGGCGAGCGGGTCTATCCGGCCTCCGATCTCTCCGAACAGATCTCCACCGCCGGCAAGGAGGCTTCCGGCACCGGCAACATGAAGTTCGCCATGAACGGCTCACTCACGATCGGCACCCTTGATGGCGCCAACGTGGAGATCCGGGAGCGGGTGGGAGAGGAGAACTTCTTTCTGTTCGGCAAGACGGCCGCCCAGATCGATGCCCTCGCCGCTGGGGGCTATTGCCCCTGGGAATTCGCCACCAGCGTTCCGGAGCTGCCAGAGGTGCTCAGGCTGGTGGAGCAGGGCCACTTCAGCAACGGCGACGGCGATCTGTTCAAGCCGCTGCTGGAGAACCTCACCGGCCGCGACCCGTTCTTCGTGCTGGCCGACTTCAGCGACTACCTGCGTGCCCAGGCCGATGTGAGCGCCGCCTGGGGCAACCGTCATCAGTGGAACCGCATGTCGCTGCTCAACACCGCCCGCAGCGGCTTCTTCTCCTCCGATCGCTCGATCCGTGAGTACGCCAGCCGGATCTGGAAGGCCGAGCCGTTCCCGGTCACGATCAGCTGCGCCTACGAAGACCGGAACCACAGCGGCAGCTGAGCGCACCATGACCCCGGAGCTGGCGCTGGTGCTCAACGTGGGGAGCTCCAGCCTCAAGGCCTGCCTGATCGACCGCGATGGCGAGCGGGTCTGGCAGGAGCAAACCAACTGGGCCAGCGGGGGCCAGAGCGCCGGGCCGGCGGGGGCGCTCGGAGGCTGGCTGCCCCGGGCCCTGGCTCCCTGGCTGGATCAGATCACCCTGGTGGGCCACCGGGTGGTCCACGGCGGCGAGCGCTTCGTCGCCCCCACCCCGATCACCCCGGAGCTGGAAGGTGAGCTGGAAGCCCTGGTGCCGCTGGCCCCACTCCACAACGGCGCCGCCCTGGCGGTGATTCGCTGGCTGGGTCGTGCCTTCCCTGCCCTGCCCCAGTGGGCCTGCTTCGACACCGGCTTCCACAGCAGCCTGCCGGAAGCGGCCTACACCTACGCGATTCCGGCCAGCTGGCGGGCCGGCGGCCTGCGCCGTTTCGGCTTCCACGGGCTCAACCATCAACACATCAGTGAGGTGGTGATGGCCCAGCAGGGGCATCCCCCCAGCCTGCGGCTGATAAGTTGCCATCTGGGTGCCGGCTGTTCGCTGGCGGCGATCCGGGATGGCCGCAGCATCGACACCACGATGGGCTACACGCCCCTGGAGGGCCTGGTGATGGCCAGCCGCAGTGGCTCGGTGGACCCGGGTCTGCTGCTGCATCAACTGCGCCACGGCCTGGGAGTGGATCAGCTGGAGCGGGACCTGCAGCAGGGCAGCGGCCTGCTTGGCCTGTCGGGCCTGAGTGGCGACATGCGCGAGCTGCGGCAGGCCGCAGCTGCCGGCCATGCCAGGGCCGGCCTGGCCCTGGAGGTGTTTCTGCATCGCCTCCTGCTGGCGATCGGCGCGATGGCCGCCAGCCTGGGGGGAGTGGAGGTGATCGCCCTCAGCGGTGGCATCGGCCAGAACGACCGCAGGCTCCTGGACGATCTCAACGAGCGCCTGGCCTGGCTCCAGCCCGTGCAGCTGGTTCAGGTTCCCGCCGAGGAGGAAAAGATGATTGCCCGGCTCTGCCGGCGGGCTAGCCGCGATCGGGCAGATCGGGGGTCTGATGGAGGAGGCGATTGAGCCGCAGCCGATCCGCATTCAGGGGATCGGGGGCCAGCTCACCGGCGACTTCGCGGAACTTCTTCTCGACCTCCTCAGGCACCCGCACGTCGAAGATGCGCTCCATCAAGGCTTCGATCGAGAACAGATGGGCGTTGATGTTCTCCAGATCGCCGATCGCCTGCTGCATGGAGTCCGCCTCGCCCGCATCGGCGCCGGCTCCGGGGGCCGTGGCTGAAACACCACCACCGGGAGCCTGAGCACTGCTCTCGTGGGTGGTTCTGGGCGTGGAGCTGTCGGCCTCCTCCTCGCCGTGCTCCTTCTGCAGTTCCTCCAGAACCCTTCCAGCCAGGGTGCGAAACGACTGCAGCGCAGCCCAGTTGAGCTCCTGCTGCTGGCGCAGGGTGGCGTGTTCGCGGATCAATCGGTCGTGTTCCCGATAAAAACGCTGACAATCAGGGCATTGGCAGGCCTCTTCTGGCACCGAGCTCCCTTTTTCCTTCTGGTCCCCATCATGGCATTGCGGGCCATGCCTGATGGTCAGGCCACTCCGGAAAAGGGCTCACCGTCACCATCTCCATCCTCCAGGCCGACCGGGCTTTCCTCCTGGGCGGCGGGCAGGGGAATCTCGATCGAGCTCACCACCTGGATCACATCCCGCAGCCGCATGGAATCGGCGAACCAGCCCATCGCCTGCTCCATGTCGCCGTGGCGCTCGGCTTCCCCGGCCTGGTCTTCGTGGGCTTCCGAGAGCAGCGCCAGCCAGCAGAGGCAACGGGCCTGAACCACGGAGAGATCCAGTTCGGCGGGCTGACTGCGGGCGATGCGCTCGCTTTCCTGTTGGACCAGCAATCTCAGCCGCAGATCGTGAAGCTGGGTCATCGGACGGGGACGACTCGACTCACACTAGGCGCGGTGAGCGCAATTTGCAGGGCGCTACAGGTGGTGCACACACATGGTTGATGCCACAGAGTACGCATCACCAGATTCATGGGTGGTCTGTCCCGATGCCCCGAGAATACGCCAAGAAAAGAATATAAAGAATGGCAATCAAGCGAAAGTACTTTCCAGGGGCAGCCTGCGTGGAAAGCCCGACTAATCTGATTTTGCCTTTTTACCAAACCTGGCGAGGCACTTCATTGCAACTACCCGTACAGGGTCAGCCGGTTCACTGGAATCTGTACAACGCTGAAAACAAAAATGGGCCATCAATGTCGCCATTGGCATGGACTGATTCACCTTGAGGCAAGCATTGATCAACACGTTTTCTTCCTCACCAAAGAAAACTCTGTTCTGTTTCCCACAACTGACCCCACCTTTGTAAATCTGCTGCTATGAATCCAGTTCAGTTCTGGCCAAAGCCCACATGGACCAGGGCTTGTATCGCCCTGCTCGCAGCTATTTTGATTGCCATCCCATCAGTGGAGGCAGTCAAAATGGCAATTCAAAATACGAAAAATCTAGGCTCCCAGATAAATGTTTTCGACGCGAGAACATTGAAAGAATATCTCATCCAGTTTCGCAAGCAGCATCCAATCATTCTCGGGCTATTCAGCAACGCCGGCGGAGATTTCTACCTGTTCATTCCAGGACAGAGCGATCCCATTCGTGCCGATTGCGTATCTATTTAGTATCAGGCCGTTTAGGGAATCTCGCAATATTGCCATTATCGAGGCAGCCCTGAGAAGATACAGTAGCATCCTCTGCACGCGCTGATTCGCCTGGTGACTGGCATCCATGACTTCAAGACGGGACGATTATCCAGCAAACTGATGATCAGGCAGCCAGCGATAGCCTTGAGGAGCAGTTCAGGTAACGCAGGAAGTTGCCTGTCAGATTACGCAGTCCCCACCAAGCCTTTGTTCTGGCAAGTCCAATCCGCCTTGTCAGCCAGGGCCGACTGAAAGTCAAGCACAAGGGGACTGGTGCGGCCATGCTGGTGCCGGTTTTATCGGGACTTCTCCCGTCCATTAGCCCAGCCTTCTGCCAGTGCTGATCTGATCGCCTTTCTGCAGGCCCTCCCAGAAGGCCGCAAGCGCCGAGGGTGCGTTATCCCCAGTGGCTGCTGCTGTTGTTGGCGATTCTTGGCATCCTGAGCGGCTGCCGCAGCGCCCGTGATCTTGAGCGCTACTCCTTCGGAGAAGGCTTCGCCTTTGCCAAACGGCATCACCAAGAATTCAGCGCAGCTCTGGATCTGAAGATGCCCATCTCGCCCTGTGATTCCACCTTCCTCTACCTGTTTGAGCGGGTGGAGCTGGAGGAGCTCTTCGGGATGCTCTGGGAATGGATGCTTGCCCAGATCGCAGATCAGGAGAAGGATTTCGACCAGCTGATCTGTGATGGCAAGACCCTGCGGGGTTCTGCCGCACAGCTCGATGGCCCCGATAGCGCTACGCGCTTTGTCACCCAGGTCACGCTCTACGCCCGGGAGCTGGGTGTGGCGATCGCCCAAACATCATTCGACACCGGCGAATCCCACGAGCGCACTGCACTCAAGGCCCTCCTCGGAACCCTGGAGCTGGAGGGTGTGCTGATCCAGGCTGATGCGCTGCACACCTCACCGGCGTTTTTCAACTCGCCACCGGACAAGGGGCTTGACGCTGAACAGGTGAGCACCGGCCGACGAGATGGAAAGCCATTTCGCCATGTGCACTTGTTCATGACCAACTTGCGCATCCGTCCAAAAGCGTTGCTGCGCCTGGTGCGACAACACTGGGCGATCGAAAACCAGTGGCACTGGCTGCGCGACACCCAGCTCGGCGAGGATGCGCACCGCTACACCCAACGCAACGGCGTACAGGTACTGGCCCTGCTGCGCAGCTTGGCCCTCAATCGCCTGCGCAGCAATGGCTTTCGCTCAATCCGCGCTGGCCTGATGGCCGTGGCGCATGACATCAACCAAATGTTCGGCTGGGTTGGTGCAAAATCCGCACAGACGGGATGAATTGACTTTCAGTCAGCCCTGGGGGAAATGGGGGAGATCAGGAGCGCTGGTGTAGACAGAGGACATTATTAGTGATAGCATCTTAAGGAAAAATCCAAAATCATGGCCCGATTTCGTCCCAAATTGCTGCCAATTCTACTGGGAGCTGGCTGCTCCGCTGGCGTGTCGCTGACAACCGCGCAACCTGCTGCCGCTATACAATATGTTTTTACCAGCGCAATCAATGGGGGCGGAAATACAAATCCAGGCGCTACATATGTGGACACCAGTTCCGCAAATGGCGGTCCATTCAACGGATTTGTGAGGGGATCTTTCGACTTTGTCGGTGGAGTCTTTTCAAATGTATCTGTCACTGCCAACTGCTTCGATGGGGCATCAGGCCAAGGCAACCCTTGTGATGTTTTCGGTCCTTCCAACAATACCAACACGGTTACATTTATCGGGACTGTTGTGGCCTACAATGGCGTCAACCAAATCACATTCAAAAACTCAGCGGCATCAGGAACAGATGTTCTTCGCATCATTTTTGCGGGTGGAGCGCTGGTGAATGCCCCCGCCACCAGAAATCTGACTGCTTCTGGTAGTTATTTTTGCAGTTCCAGCACTGGCGGTGGCCAAAATCTAGACTGTGCTGGGGATGAACAAGCAAGATTTACAACTTTCACTGGATCCTTACGCGCGGTTCCTACGCCTCTATCAGCCTTGGCACTGTTGCCGGTTGCTTGTCTGAGCTTCTTCCGAAAGCGGTACAGCACATTGATCGCCAAATCTTCACTCTCTGCTCTGGATTAGAACGATTCAGAGTTTTCGAAGGATTCAGCTCCAACACGGCGCCCGCAGAGGCGGTGATCGATTGCACTAACGAAGCCAAGGAGCACCTTTCATTCTATTTCATGACAAGAAATACTATTTTTAAGACAAGAAATACGGTTCATCCTCGCTGCAGCCAAGGGATCTGAGCCAACTCGAGGGGTTGATCTTTCACGGCAGCCAGCCAGAGCGCTCGGCGTGCAGGCATTGAACCAACGTGTTTCGCAGCCCTTGTCACTGGGTCCGGTGCAGGGGCTACGGCATCTTCAATCAGATCACGGCGACTGCGGCAGCGCTGCTCGGCGAGGGCCCTGCGGTTGGTGGAACGATGAAACGGGGCTGGCGGGACTCGAACCCACGACCTACGGTTTAGGAAACCGCCAGAAGGCATTGCAGCGAAGGCGGTTTTATGATGACTTGCCTGGCCACTTGCCTAAATGGATCAATACCAGTCGACCTTTTAAGACTCATGTGATCCTCGATCAACCAGTGGTGCCAGCTGAAGACCCCCCTCAATCCGGTCCGACCTCTGCCAGCAAAGGTGACGCCGCTCCATCAAACGTTGTACCCAGATCGTGACGAGTGATTCCGCTCCATTGCCCATCTGAATGGTTCCTCATCAATGCTTATGATGGAACCTGAGCACAGGATGGGTCCCGAGGCCATAGAGAGGGCGATCAACTACCACCAGCTGCGGCTGGATCGGACGTTGCATGTGGTGGTGACGCTTCTGGAGCGCACGGGGTCCTGCTGCCCAACACCAGCAACCGACAGAGTAGGGGGGGCACTGGCGGCACTACAACAAATCAACCAGAGGCCTGCCACACCTTCCTTCACCCCTGGGATGGTCCAGAACACTTTTGTTGCAACGGGATCGGAGGCAAGGGGTGGACGTTTCAAGTGGGGGGGCTGCCGGAACAGATCGGGAGCAGCCCTCCAAGGGGGCAGATCAGGAGCACTGAATTTGCTTTGAGGGAGCGGACCCTATGACTCAGCGCATATGAAGGCCTGCGCCACAAGGGATTGTCATGGTGCTCTGGCGGTTACGACCACAGAACAATGTTTCAGCAAAGGCTCAAGTGCGACAACCAGCTGTCACGAACCGGATAACAGATCTAGTTGCCAAAAAACTCCATCCATTGCCTTTCTTGTCGTCCTTGCTGAAGGACTTGTCAACCACAGCATAACGAAGACCAACAGTCGTAAGCGCACATACTTCAAGGGGGAAGGGATCTGAGCTATTCCAGCCTGCAATGTCTGTGGCATCTTTCGTGGGCCTTGTGACGCTGCTGGTAGATACCAGAAGTACTCTATCTTTCATCTTCTCGGATGGCAGGATCTGTCCGACCAAATCAGGCTCAAAACGCCTGATAGCAATAGTCTCGCCCTTACCATTCATGAACTCTTCTGGTGGTGGGCTTGAAGAGCTGCCGTGGTCATCACCAGGTTGTTACTCAGGTTCAGGCACCACATCCGGAGGGCTGGTCTCTGGATCCCACTTGGCTACTACTTCTCGCTGATGTTCCCAGTACTCGCGGTTGAGCCAAAGGCTCTGGCCAATTTCACTATCTAGTTTCTTGCAGCGATTTAGTTCATCAATGACGCTAACCGCCGCTTCCAAGTGTTGATCTGCTTCACCGCTTTCCCTTTTTTCTGAGCAAGCAACTTGGTCAGTAGTTGCACGGTGCGATGATACCTTTCTTGCATCTGTTGAAGACAGGCTGTAGCTGCAGCCTCAGAGAGGTTGCTTGCATGGCCCATTTATTGGGAATGACAGTCAAGCTCCTCTGCAATTTGCTTTGGATACATCGCATCAGCGAGTCCATCAGTCAACATCATGGCCGTTTGCCAGGCCTCGTCCATGGTTTCCCAATAGAGGTAGTCATTCACCGTCGCATCGAGCAAATCACCCGATCAAAACATAGATGCAAGGGGGGTGTGGTGTGCCCATCTCGTCGAAGAATCGAGTCGAGTTGGCTCTGTTCCAATGGCTAGTCCTGCAAGGTTCCGAAGATGAAGCTGGCAATCAGAAAGGCATTTGGGTATTGGCCTCCGCGCTTTTTGCCTGAATCCGATTCCCTTTGTATGTGCCTGACTGCCCGATGTCAACTACATAGGCGGCCGCGAAGCGGTTGTCGTCGATCACCAGCAGGGCGTAGCGGTCCAGCTTGGTGAGGGCCCTGGCCAGGGCGTAGTCGGCCTTGGCGCGTTGCAGCTCCTGCACCAGCGTGGTGGCGGAGAAGAAGCGTGCCGGGCGGTCCA